>NZ_WAHS01000002.1:600000-900000 GCF_015714715.1 Aestuariivirga litoralis
CGGATGCTGCCTTCGCTGGCGGTGTTGATAGCGCCCTTCTGATGGCTGAACAGGCCAAGAAGGCTGGCATCGAGATCAACGTGGTCCGTGAGCCGAACGACAGCTATTGGGACAACGTTTGGCTCAAGAAGCCGTGGTGCCTCTGCTATTGGGGCGGCCGCCCCGTGGCCGACATGTTCCTCTCGGTTTCCCTGGCTGCTGACGCTGCCTGGAACGACACGAACTGGAAGAACCCGCGCTTCAACGAGCTGCTCATTGCCGCTCGCGCTGAAACGGATGAGAAGAAGCGTGCTGCTCAATATGCCGAAGCCCAACAGCTGGTGCATGATGACGGCGGCCAGGTTGTTCTCATGTACAACAACTTCGTTGGCGCCATGTCTACCAAGATTGGCCACAACGAATTCAACTCGGACTTCGACGATGACGGCGGTTATTGCTGGGAACGTTGGTGGATGGCGTAAGCCTTCCATACCGATAAGAGTTAAGGAAACCCCGGCGGCAATGCCGGGGTTTTTCTTTGAGTGTGGGCCCTCGACCAGCTAAAATGGCTTCATGTACCGCGCCGTCACCCGCAATATCGAAATCACCGCCAAGCCACAGTTCCTCGAGGATCAATCACGCCCGGAGAATGACAGATTCGTTTGGGCCTATACGATCACCATTGCCAATCTGGGCGATGAGCCGGTGCAATTGCTGACCCGCCACTGGATCATCACCGACGGTAATGGCAGCAGGCAGGAAGTGAAAGGCCCCGGCGTCATCGGCGAACAACCGCGCATCAGCCCCAATGACAGCTACACCTATTCATCGGGCTGCCCACTGGCCACGCCATCCGGCGTGATGGTCGGAACCTATGGCATGGTGGATGAAGCGGGCCAGCATTTCGACGCTGCCATTCCCGCCTTCTCGCTGGACAGCCGCTTTGACCGGCACAGCGTGAATTGATGAAAGTCTTTTCGGCGCGTGACATGCTGGCAGAACTGGTGCGCTTTGACACAACCTCGCGCTTGTCCAACCTGCCGCTCATCGATTTTGTCGAAAACTATCTCGATCAATTCGGCGTGCCTTACATCCGCGTAGATTACGAAGATGGCCGCAAGACCAATCTCTATGCCACGATTGGCCCCGATGTGGCGGGCGGCATCGTGCTCTCCGGCCATACCGATGTGGTGCCTGTCGATGGGCAGGATTGGCAGAGCGATCCTTTCACGCTCACTGAACGGGGCGGCAAACTCTATGGCCGCGGCACGGCCGACATGAAAGGCTTCATCGCCGTTGCCCTGGCCTTGGTGCCGCGCTTCATCAAAATGAAATTAAAAACACCCATTCACCTCGCTTTGTCTTGCGACGAGGAAGTGGGTTGCCGCGGTGTCCGCCCCCTGCTCGCCCATCTGCGCGATCATCTGAAACAGCCGCGCGCCGCCTTTATCGGTGAACCCACGTTGATGAAAGTGGTCAATGGCCACAAGAGTGCCGTCACTTTCAACACAGAAATCAAAGGCCACGAGGCCCATTCCAGCCTGACCGACCAAGGCGTCAACGCCATCATGGTGGCAGGCGAGGTGCTGACCGAGATCAACAGCCTGCGCCAGGAATTGATCGCCATCGGTGATCCATCGGGCCGCTATGATCCGCCCTATTCCACCATCCATGTGGGCCTCATCAAGGGCGGCACAGCCAAGAACATCATTCCGCGCCATTGCGAATTCCAGTGGGAGACGCGCCTGCTTCCCAATGCCGATCGCAATCTGGTTCCGGCACGGTTGGAAGCGCTGCGCCTCAAGCTTGAACCCGGCATGAAAGCCGTGGCGCAGGATGTGGGCATTTCAACGAAATCCATCAACGAAGTGCCGGGCCTGATGCCGGAACCGGATTCAGAGGCTGAACATCTCGCACTTCACGCTGCCGGCGCCAATGCCACCCATGCCGTGTCTTACTGCACCGAAGCCGGCCTGTTCCAATCCATCGGCATTCCATCGGTGATCTGCGGCCCCGGCAATATTGAGCAAGCCCACAAGCCGGATGAATATGTCGAGGAAAGCCAGCTCGCTTTGTGCGAGACCTATCTGCTGAAACTGGCGGAAAGCTGCCTTTAGTTAGGCCACTTCGCTGATCTTGTATTCAGCTTTGTCCAGCCAGGCCGGATTGATCTCAACACCCCAGCCCGGTGCATCGGTAATCACCGCATGGCCATTTTCGATCCTGTAGGGATCACCGAGGAACAAGCCGTCCTGCCACGGATAATAATCCAGACCCTCAATCGAGAATTCGAGATACTTCCCGGCATTGCGAATGGCCTTCAGCAGATGCATGGTGCACATCGTGACGAGGCCCATATTGGCCGCATGTGGCGTGACTTTCATTCCCGCAGCTTCCGCCATCTTGCACACATGCAGCGTGCGCGAGATGCCACCCAGATACATGATGTCTGGCTGTACAATGTCCACCGCGCGCATGCCGATCATGGTTTTCCAGGCGCTGAATTCGCAATCCTGCTCGCCACCCGTCACATCAATATCGAGCGCATCAGCGACTTGCTTGGTCTGCTCGAATTCCCAATAGGGGCACGGCTCTTCATAATGCCCGATGCCATTGGCCTCCAGCATGCGGCCCACTTCAATCGCCTTGTTCGGCGAATAACAGGAATTGGCATCGACCAGCTTGTCGATCCCGTCGCCCAAGGCCTTGGCCACATAGGGCACCACTTTCTCGGTGCGCCCTTCCCATTCATCCTTGTCGCGGCCCGTCTCCGCACCCACGCGCCATTTGAAGGCATCAAAACCCTTTTCATCGCGCAGCTTGAGAAAACGCTTGGCCTCATCTTCCGGCGTGATGTCGCGCTTCATCGAAGAGGCATAGGCGCGCAACTTGCCGGGTGTGCCGCCGAGCAGTGAAACCACCGGCTTTCCCGCCTGCTTGCCGCGCCAGTCCCACACTGCGGTATCAAGCCCCGTCATCGCACGGCGCAGATACGAGCCCGGAAATTTGTGTTCCTTCTCGCCGCTGGTGGCCAGAATATCATCGAGGTCATCCGTATTGCGGCCTAGCGCGTAAGGTGCGACTTGTCGGTGCAGAATTTCGCAGGTCAGATCGGAATTGTAAGTCGAAACCTGGCCCCAGCCCTGCGACCCATCTTCAGCCGTCAGCCGTGTGAAACCAACAAAGCGGTTGGTGAAGGTCTCGAGACTCTTGATCTTCATTGCGCGGCTTGAAGCGCTTGGGCCTTGGCAAGATTAGTACGGCGGATGATTTCATAAATGATTGCACCCACAATGGTGATGCCAATCATGATGGCTGCCAAAGCGCAGATCGATGGCGTGATGCCGGTCCGTACTTTTGACCCGACATAAACGGTCAACGTCGTCGAGGCACCACGAGTGAACTGTGTGGCATTGAAATTTTCCACTGACTGGAAAAATGCCAGCACAGCGCCGGCCGCAATCGCCGGATAGAGATGGGGCAGCAAAATGCGGCGCAACATCTGCGCATGCGATGCACCCAGATCGAGAGCTGCTTCTTCCAGCGCCCCATCAAAACTCTGCAACCGTGCCAGAACCATCAGCATTACATACGCGGCAATGAAGCTCGTCTGTGCCAGCACCGAGATTTGCAGGCCGGCCGGCGCGTTGAACTTGTACCAAAAGAGCAATGTTGAAATGCCGATGACGGCACCCGGCGTCAGGATAGGCGCAATCATAGTTGCATAGAGCAATGTCCGGCTTCTGCCCTTCAGGCTGTTGACCAGAATGGCACCCGCCGTGCCGATGGGAACCGAGAGGGCAACCACCGCAAGGGCAACCATGCCGGTATTGGCGGTGGCCTGCCAGATGGTGGCGTCATTATATAATTCGGCAAACCACCGCCAGGTAAAACCATTCCACGGCAAGACAGTAGGGAAGCGTGAATCGTTGAAGGCCGCCCCGCACATCACAATGAGCGGCAGCAGAAGATAGATCAGGAAGACGTAGGAATAGGCCTGCAAGACCGCATGTGTTGGTTTCGTTGCCATCAGCGCCCTACTCTCACTTCGCGATGTCGGCAAAGCCGACCTTGAACACACGCATCATAATCGTCACAAACGCCGTGCAGGTGAACAGCAGGATGAAGGCATAGGCCGCACCGGCATTCCAGTCATGGGTTTCAAACATCCATTGCTGGATTACCTCGGTGAACCACCGCGACTTGGGCGATGCCAGAAGCGAAGGCACGAGAAGCGAGCTGGCCGACAGCATGAACACTGTCACGCAACCAGACGCGATACCGGGCTTGCAATGCGGCATGATCACCCGCCAATGCTTGCGGAAAATCCCGGCCCCCAAATCCTCGGCGGCTTCAATCTGGTTCGAATCCAGCGAAGTCATCGCGTTGTACATCGGGAAAAGCATGAACAGGATATAGGTATAAACGAGACCTATCATGATACCGGAATAACCATTCATCCCCCACGTCCAGTGAATGGGATCCGTGATGATACCAAGGCTCTGCAACACGATGGTAAGCGGACCTTTCAGCGACAGTATGATGTACCACGAGAAAGACCGCATCAACTCGGACACCCACAGCGGAATGACCAGCAAAAGCAAATAGGTGGGCAGGAGCGATTGGGGCATCACCTTCGCCAGACAATAGGCGATGGGGTAGCAGATCAGCAGCACGAGCAATGTGGCAAGGCAGCTGTAGACAATGGTGATGAAGAACACCCACAAGTGAATGGGCAGCGGAATTGTGACTTCAGCGCCGCCAATGCCAAATGTCATGTCCTGCGCATTGCTGAACAGCACCAGATAATTGTTCAGGAAATAATGGTCGTTGGGTCCGTTAATCTCGGTCACCGGCAGATAGGGCCGGAACGATTGTTCAAACAGGCCTGCATAGGGAAGGATCACCAGAACGAGCAACCAGAAGGCCGTGAGGCCAATGGCGGTATAAGTAATGCCGCTGCCGTAACGCCGGAAAAGCTCGCTCATGCCTTACTCCTTTTCCTCATAGGCAACAGCCTCTGAATCAAGCAAGGCGAGGGCCTTATTCTGCTCAAAGGTGATGTTGGTGGATGTGCCGGCCGGAGGTGGCGGGTTGGAGACGTCGTTGCGCACTTCAGCAGAAAGCTTGTGGCCCTTCTTGTCGCGCATGAACACGGTGGCAAAATTGCCCTCGAAGGACACGCCTTCCACCGTGACGGGAAGCGAATTGCTGCCAGCCCTGGGCTTGGCGGCAAAACCCATATGTTCAGGGCGAACATAGAGCCGGCATTTGGAATTCTTGTCCACGCCTTCGCCCAGCGTCACAGCAAATTCACCCACTTCGGTCTTGAATTTGCCTTCGCCTTTGGAACTACTGCTAACCTGACCGGTGAACTTGTTGTTCTCGCCGACGAAGGACGCCACAAAGCCATTGGCTGGATTGTTGTAGATTTTCTGCGGCACATCTACTTGCTGGATCTTGCCGCGGCTCATGACCGCCACGCGGTCAGACATCGCCAAGGCTTCGCCCTGATCGTGGGTGATGTAGATGAAAGTCACATTGGTGCGCTTCTGGATGGCGCGCAGCTCAGCGCGCATATGCTGGCGCAGCTTCAAGTCCAGTGCGGAAAGCGGCTCGTCGAGCAGCATCACTTCCGGTTCCACGGCAAGTGCGCGGGCAATCGCCACGCGCTGGCGCTGGCCGCCGGAAAGCTGCGAGGCAAAACGGTCGCCCACGCCGGGCAGCTCAACCAGGTTGAGCAGCTCTTCGGCCTTTTCACGGCGCTTGGCCTTGCTCACGCCGCGCACTTCAAGGCCGAATGAAATATTCTCCCATACCGTCATCAACGGAAACAGTGCGAGATTTTGAAAGATCATGGCCGTCGGGCGCTTGTTAGGCCCGATGCCCTTCATGTCCTTGTCGCCGATCAGCACCTTGCCCTGCGTCGGCTCGATGAAGCCCGAGACCATGCGCAAGATGGTGGTCTTGCCGCAGCCCGATGGTCCGAGAAAGGAAAAGAATTCGCCGGGATTCACTTTGACAGATACGTTGTCGACCGCGCGGTAATTGGCGAAATCCATCGTCACGTCGTTCAGTTCAACACTTGCCGTCATATCCCTCGCCCCAAAATAGAATGCCCCATGACTATTGCTGTTTTGATCCGGCTCATCAAGCCGTCTTAATAAAGACGGGGCGGCAACCTGCCGCCCCGTCCATGTTCACTTGCGCAAATATTATGCAGACTTCCACTTGTCGGCATATTCGCCGCGGGTCTTCGTCCACCAGGCTGGCTGAGCCGGCCACCACCAGAGCTTGGTGAGGGCATCGCCCGGATAGGCGGCTGCGTAGAACTTGGACACAGCAGGGTCCATCAGCTCAATGCCGCCCTTGCCGACCGGATTTGCCTTGAAGTCCGAAGCCCAGGCAGAAGCGCCTTCAGCGGTGGAGATGAACTTGGCGAATTCATGCGCCTGGTCCACGTTCTTGGCATTGGTCATCAGCACGAAGCCTTGGCTCCAGCCGAATGCGCCTTCCTTCGGCGCGATGAAGCCGTAGCCCTTGTCGGCCAGGTTTGCACCGGTCGAATCCCAGGTCAGGCCAAGCTCAGCACCATTGGTGAGGAACGCGCCCTGTGCTTCATTTTCCGAAGCCCAGAACTGGGCAACGTTCTTCTTGTGCTTGATGGCTTCAGCAAGGGCGATGTCCCACAGCTTGCGCATGGTGGCTTCGTCCTTGTAGCCATCGGTCCAGGGCTGCGGCAGCTTGCCGGCAGCATCGAGAACGCGGCCCATGGCGGACAGCGAAGAGTGGCCGCGCAGGGTAACCTTGCCGACATACTTGTCGTCGAACAGGTCAGCGAGGCCGATCTTGCCATAGGTGCCATCAACGGTCTTGGTGTTGAAGGTCAGGGCTTCGGTGCCCCAAACCGACGGAACCCAAAGACGCTTGCCACCGATTTCGGAAGCATCGCCAGCCTTCGAGCCGGGAACGCCGTCCAGGTAGTTGCCGGGAGCCAGCTTGGAAAGATCCCAGGCCTGAACGACGCCTTCAGCATTCCACGACGGCAGCGCATTCACAGTCGGTTCCATCACGTCGACGGCACCGGCCTGAATGGCGGTCTTGGAATCAGCCAGCATCACGTCTTGGTCAGCAGCTTCCTTGAAGTTCACCTTGATGCCAGTGGCCTTCTCAAACTTGGCCATGGAGTTGGTCTTCAGGCTGTCATAGCCAGCCCAGCCTTCAAAGTTCAGTTCGCCTGAGGAAGAGAACGCGTTCTCAACCGTGAGCGGAGCAACAAAGCCAACAGCGCCAATGGCAACTGCAGACTTGAGCAGGCGGCGGCGCGACACGGTAGCGGCGCGAACCAGTTCCTGCGTAGGGGTCAGTTTTGTCATGTTTGAACTCTCCTCGATAATACCGTCAATCTTGTCCAGCTCATGCCGGATGGGGCGATATTAGCTTCGAGCATGACTCTTTTGTGACACTGTTGCAATGGGGGTAAGACCCTCACGCATGGCGTGGCACCAACAGCATTGCCAGGCTGGCCGCATGGATTTCAACCCGAGGGCAAGGAAAACGGCAAGCCGCCTAAAACCGCGCCAGCAATCGCCGTGGAATTGATCAGAGGTGGAATTTTTCCACCTGAAATCCACATATGTAGAAACCTGAAACGGTTATCCAAGGCCACCAGAACGCGACTGGGCAGCCACCCAGAGCTGTATTCCGGGGTTTTTCCTGACGAGGATTTAACTCTGCTTAAGCCAGAGCTTGGATTTCCTGAAGGATCGCTTCACCCATTTGTGAAGTGGTGGCGTTGGCCGGCTTGTCACCGGCGATATCCTTGGTGCGCAGGCCCTTGGCCAGCACCGCAGAGATCGCCTGATCCAGCTTGTCGGCCCATTCGCCTAGGCCGAAGGAGTAGCGCAAAGCCATGCCGAAAGACGCGATCATGGCGATCGGATTGGCCGCACCCGTGCCGGCAATATCAGGCGCTGAACCATGCACCGGCTCATAGAGCGCCTTGCGGCGCTTGGTCTTGGCATCGGGCGCGCCCAGCGAGGCGGAAGGCAGCATGCCCAGCGAACCGGTCAGCATGGCGGCTACGTCAGACAGCACATCGCCGAACAGGTTATCAGTGACGATCACATCATATTGCTTCGGCCAGCGCACCAGCTGCATGGCGCAATT
Source organism: Aestuariivirga litoralis (assembly GCF_015714715.1). Classification (NCBI taxonomy): domain Bacteria; kingdom Pseudomonadati; phylum Pseudomonadota; class Alphaproteobacteria; order Hyphomicrobiales; family Aestuariivirgaceae; genus Aestuariivirga; species Aestuariivirga litoralis. Next base: position 608,149 of record NZ_WAHS01000002.1, read on the forward strand.
ATCAGCCAGCACATGCTCCAGCTGGATCGAGGAATACTCTTCCTTATGCACGCGGGTGACGATCTCGTTCCACAGCACACCGGTCTTCATCACATTGCGCTTTTCCGCTGAAGACACTTTGCCCTTGCGCGTCTTGGCCAGTTCAAAGGCCACGCGCGAGATGCGCTCGATTTCGAATGTGTCATAGACTTGCGTATCGATGCCGCGCTTCTGGCCATTGCCCAAATCGGTAATAGTCTTCGGCTCGCCGAAATACACACCGCCTGTGAGTTCGCGCACGATCAAAATATCGAGACCTTCGACCACATCCTTCTTGAGAGAAGACGCATCGGCCAGTGCCGGATAGCAAATGGCGGGGCGCAGATTGGCAAACAGGCCGAGATCCTTACGCAGACGCAAGAGACCTGCTTCTGGACGCACATCATAAGGCACCTTGTCCCATTTGGGTCCACCCACGGCACCGAACAACACGGCATCGGCTGCCATGGCCTTTTCCATATCGGCTTCGGAAATTGCCGCACCATGCGCATCATAGGCGCAACCGCCGACCAGACCTCGATCGGTGTTGAATGACGCGATGCCTTTGGCCTTGAACCAGGCCAGGATCTTTTCAACTTCGGCCATCACTTCAGGGCCAATGCCGTCGCCAGGAAGCAGGAACAGATTATAGGAAGCCATGGCACTCTCTCATCCAAATTCGGGGATGAACTAGCGGCTGGCCATGGCTTATGCAAGCAAAACGCGCCCGGCGGGAGGCACCGGGCGCGCGTAAGCGAAGACGAAGACCTTAGAGTGAGTCCACGCCCTTCTTAAAATTGTCTGCCGCATTCTTGACGGCATCCTTGGCGTTTCCGACGGCCTTCTGCGCCTTGCCCTTCAATTCCTGGGCTTCGCCCTCGGCGCGCAGGCGGTCATTGCCGACAGCCTTGCCAATGCCCTGTTTCACATTGCCCGCAGCTTCATTGGCGTAGCCGGCGGCTTTATCAGTTGCTGAACCCATGATGGAAACTCCTGTAATGAATGCGCCGCTCGATTGCGCGGCACTGCATTGGAAACGTCCCAACACAGGGAGAGTTCCGTCAATTGCATCAGCCTCACGGGGCATGGCACCAAACTGGAATCTCGGATAATACGAGAACATGTCCCGTATTCTCATTCCTTCCGGTGGCCCTTCGGCTTGGCAGCAGTTTCTTGCAAAACCAGATCTTCAATGGGTCACCGGCTACAGTGCCCGTACCATCGCTCACGCATGGGAGGCGCAGAAAGGATGGCCTCCGGAAGTGTCAAAAATCCTCGAAAGTGCTCTCGGCCCAACTGAACTCTTGTTAGCTATCCCTGAACACAAGACACCCCTTCCGGGCGGCCAGAGAGAAAGCCAATCTGACGTCTTCGTCATCGGCCGTCACCAGCAGGGCATTATTGCCTGCACGATTGAAGGCAAAGTCAACGAGCCGTTTGGCCCGACGATTGCCGAACAGATGAAAGACGCCTCGCCAGGCAAGGTGGCCCGTCTCGATTATCTATGTAAAGCGCTGGGCCTCGATGAATGCCCGCAGGATGTGCATTATCAACTTCTTCATCGCACCGTCTCGGCACTGGTCGAAGCGGATAGATTTGCAACCAAATACGCAGCGATGATTGTGCATTCCTTTTCCCCGGAGAAGCGATGGTTTGAAGCGTTTGAACGCTTCGTCGCCTTGCTGGGAGGAACTGCGGTTTCCGGTGTTCCAACTCTATTGACGACCCCGGCGGGACTTCAACTTGTCCTGGGCTGGGCTTGCGGTGATCCGCGCCACCTACAGGCATGATGAACAATATTGCCAACAAAAAAGCCCGCCATCGCGCGAAGCGATAACGGGCTTTGATTTGGTTGCGGGAGCCAGATTTGAACTGACGACCTTCAGGTTATGAGCCTGACGAGCTACCGGGCTGCTCCATCCCGCGTCAAAGGATGTTGGGCGGCTTGTAACAGCAGCTCCTCAGAAAGGAAACCCCCGTCACAAATCTTTTTTATTCGCCGCAAAACCCCGTTACCACCCTATTTGGGCAGCATTTTTGCCATTGCAAGACAGCTCAGTAAGCCTCTGTTAATTCAATTCTTTGTTTCCGAAAGGGTTTCGAAACCAGTCCCGCGTAAGGTCATTCTCACGACACGCGTTGGGGCAACACAGCCTAGTGTCAGGGGCCTTCCGGGATTTTGTACTGCGTACTCGGATACCAGTTTGTGAGAAGGGGAGCGGCCGGGTTGGGCGCTCCCCTTTGCATTTTCAGGGCCGCAACAGCGACTTGAGCTGGAAGGCCGGATCGGCCAGTTGCTCCGCCGCAGGCTTGGCCTGTTTGGCAATCAGCATTTCCGCCATCTTAATGTCGCGCCCCACCGAATTGCCGAGGCCAATGCCGCTGGCCCCCATCAAGGTGCCATCTTCGGCCAGATGAAACAGCACCAGCACATCGGCCGAGCTTTGCCGCGTGATGGTCTTCGGGCCCATATCGGCCATGCCGGCAATCTGCAGTGACAGATCATATTGATCCGACCAGAACCACGGCACGGAAACATGGGCTTTGGCGCCGCCCAGCATATTGGTGATGGCGGTGGCCGCCTGTTCCTGCGCCGAGCGCCAGGCTTCCAGCCTGATACGCCGCCCGCCGAACAGGCCATGTGGGAAAGAGGCGCAATCGCCTGCCGCATAAATATCGGGATCAGACGTCCGCATACCGGCATCGCAGGCAATGCCATTCTCAATGGCGAGACCGGCATCCTGCCCCAGCTTGATTTCGGGCGATGCGCCGATGCCGGCAATGATCGTGTCTGCCGCAATCTCGCGGCCATCATTCAGCGTCACACTTGTGGCCGACATGCCGGCAATGCCGACGCCCGTAACCATATCCACACCCGCCTTCACATGCGCATCATGCACGATCTTGGCGATGGGTTCCGGCACGCCGCGCATCAGGATGCGGGGCTGGGCTTCAATGAGCGTCACGATGCAGCCGCGCTTGATCGCCGATGAGGCCAGCTCCAGTCCGATGAAGCCACCACCGATGACGACGATGCGCTTGCCCGCGGTGAAGCGGCTGCGCAGTTCCAGCGTGTCGCGGTGATCTCTTAAAGTGAGCGCATGTTCACCACCCGCCATCGGCAGGCGGCGCGGCTTGGCACCGGTGGCGAGCAGCAGCTTTTCATAGGGCAGCTTGCTGCCATCGCCCAAGATCACTTGCTTGGCCGCTGCATCGATCTTCTGCGCATGGGTGCCGAGCTTTGTATCTACCTTCAACGAGGCCACGATATCGGGCTCCAACAGCCAGACAGGTGAAGGCTCCGCTTCCTCCATGATCGAGGCTTTGGACAAGGGCGGCCGGTCATAGGGAAGATGCAGCTCTTCACCGATCAGGGTGATCGCACCCTCATAGTCGCCCGCCCGCAGATTGATGCAGGCCCGCGCGCCGGCCATGCCAGCGCCAATAATTACCATTCCAGTCATGTGAACTTTCTCGGTCGAAGGGATGAAAACATGGCAAATCTACCGCGCACTGGCAATGCGGGCCAGCGCCGCCTTGAGCAGTTTTTCCGCCTCATTCTGCGTCTTTGCTTCCACATAGACGCGGAATTCCGGCGCGTTGCCCGACGGGCGCAGATGAATGATAGAACTATCATTCAGCATGACGCGCAAACCATCAAGCCGATCAACTTTTGCCATCGTGCCGAACGGGCCGAAGAAATCAGCGAGTGCTGCATTATCCTGCAAGCGCGACATTAAGCTTTGCGATGACGTGAGTGGGAAATTCTCCAGCCTGTCAGCCAGCGCAACAGGCAACGCAAAGCCTGCAGCAAATCCCGAAACCGGGCGTTTCGCTTTTCGCGCTGCAGCCAGAATGGCCAGGATCGGCAGGAAACAATCGCGCGTGGGCAAGGCCGTGAACGTGCCATTGCCAAGTTTGAAATTGGAGAGTGTGAAGAACCCACCATTAGCCTCAAACCCCACAATGGCTTTCGCCGCGCGCTTCTTGGCTTTGAGCATTTCATCAATTACGAAAGGCGACCCGACTTTGCTGCGGATCGCAGGCTTCTTCATATGCGCATCCAATCCCGAATTGGATGTGATCGGCGTCACCACTGTCTGCGCCTTCAGGAAGCGCGCTGTAATCAGCCCGACCAGATCGCCACGCAGCACCTGACCTTTTTCATCAGCCACCAATGGCCGATCCCCGTCACCATCGGCGGAAACGATGGCATCAAATCTTCCGCCCGCACACCAGCCCTTGATGAGCGCTAGTGTCTCATTTGAGACCGCTTCCGTATCAACCGGAATGAACACATCAGACCGGGCCAGCGCAACAGCTTCAGCGCCCGCTTTTTCCAGCAGGCTCACCAGCATGTCGCGCGCCACGGTGGAATGTTGATACACACCAACCCGCATGCCTTTCAGCGGCTTGTTCGCGAAGGCCGAAACATAACGCGCGACAAACTTTTCCGGCGTGCCCTCCTTCTTCGAAATCTTTCCAGCCTTCGCAGGCTTCAGCTTGGCCACCCCGGCAACAATCGCCTGCTCATCCGCCTTGCTGATCTCGCCATCAGGCCGGTAGAATTTGATGCCGTTACGATCAGCCGGAATATGCGATCCGGTGATCATGATCGAAGCGCGTTTCTTGCGCATCGCTTCAAAGGCCAGCGCCGGCGTCGGCACCGCGCCATAGAAAATTTCTGCCATGCCTTCGGCGGCCAAAGCCTGCGAAACATTCTCATGCAGTGCCGCACTCGACGCGCGGAAATCATGGGCCACACCCACAGCATCGCCCGCCTTCATCAGCCGCTTCGTCTTCAAATGTCGGACGAAGGCACGCACATGGTCCACGCTCGGCGCGCCGATCAAATCTTCCGCCAGGCCGCGCAGACCACTGGTTCCGAATTTGGCTGTCATGCCGCGAGGGGTTACCGGAAAGCCCATTGCAATAGCAAGCCTGCCAAAGCATCTTGGACGGGATGACAAGTCCAAAAGCAACGCTCGCCAATTGGCGCACGGCGCCGTTCAGTCAATGGGCCTTTGGCCATGTGGATGAACTTATTCCCGTGGCCACCATCGCCGCAGCGCAGCCTGCAGAACTTCCACTTGGCGCAAGCTTGAACACCGCCGCGATTGCGTCTTTCGACGAAATACTCGCAGAAACTGAAACCGATGGCTTCATGGTGTTGCAAGGCGGCAAAATCATCCATGAATCCTACCGTCACGGCGATGCGAAGACACGCCACATCCTGTTTTCAGTCAGCAAGCCAGTCACCGGAATCCTCGCCGGCATCCTCGTCGGGCAAGGCAAGCTCGACCCTGAAGCCCTTGTCACGCGCTATGTGCCCGAAGTCAAAAACTCAGCCTATGGCACAGCCACAGTGCGCCATGTGTTGGACATGACCGTCGGCGTTTCATTTGGCGAAGACTATTTCGACACCAAGGGCGCCTTCGCCCACTACCGCGATGCCATGCTGTGGAATCCACCCAATCCGGATTTCGGCGGCCAAGGCCTGCACGCCTTTCTCGCCACGTTGCCACCCAATGGAAGCCCGCATGGCGAAGCCTTCCACTACGTTTCACCGAACTGCGATCTTCTCGGCTGGATTGTCGAACGCGCCGGCGCAGCACCCATCGCGCAGTTGCTCTCCGCGCTGCTATGGAAACCCATGGGCGCCGCCCACGATGCCTATATCACCGTTGATGCCCAGGGCGCATCGCGCACCGCTGGCGGCATGTGCATGACCTTGGCTGACATGGCCCGCTTCGGTGAACTGATCCGTCTGAACGGCAAGGCTCAAGGCCAGCAGATCGTGCCGGAAAGCTGGATTGCCGACATCTGGCACAAGGGCGATCCCGTCGCCTGGCAGAAAGGCGACATGACGGGCCTGTTCCCCCAAGGCCGCTACCGCTCGCAATGGTATGTCTCGGATGAAAAGCGAACAGCCCTTTGTGCCATCGGCATCCATGGCCAGTGGATTTATATCGACCCGAACGCCGAACTGGTTATCGCCAAACATTCATCCCAGCAAACCCCCGAAGACACGCGCCTCGAATTGCTGAATCTCACTTTGTTTGAGGCGATCGCCGCCAGCCTGAAATCCTGAGCAACAAAACTGGAGCGGGCGGTGGGAATCGAACCCACGACATTCTGCTTGGGAAGCAGATGTTCTACCACTGAACTACGCCCGCTGATTGAGAGACGTTCTAGCGGTTTTCTGCGGCGTGTCAAAACCGCTCCCTATTTGGCCATTTCCCCGCATGAATGAGTAATGGGCGCGTAGCGTAACCGAACATTTACGATATCACTCAATTCAGCGACCGATTTTCAGCTTAGGGCGGTTCCACTCGAGCGGCGATAACGAAAAAGACAGCCAAATGGTGGTTAGCTGGCGCCAGTAAGAAGTTTCAAAACATTCCATTTGGGTGGGGGGCGGTCTGTCTCGTTGCAATCGTCGGATCAGGCAGGTCTCTTTGGTCCGGTGGCAAACTGACTATTCAAGAGGGTTCAAGTCGTGAATACCAAATTGTCGATCCGGCCCAGAGATTCAGCGGAATTTCCCAATTGGGATTTTCCAACACTCGACATTGAGTTCGATGCTGAATCGAAAAGTTTTTGGATGTATTACAAGGCCGACACGCCGCCGTGCTACACGCTGCAGACGATCAACGACATCGTCGATGTGCGCGAGTCGCTTCGCGCTCTGTTTCGCGATCTGGGGCCAAAAAGGTTTCCTGTGCGCTATTTTGTTATGGCGTCCAAGCGCGACGGCATTTTCAACCTGGGTGGGGATCTCGCCACCTTCGCAGAATCGCTCCGCAAGAATGATCGCTCCGCCTTCCGCCGTTATGGTCACGCGGCCATCGACGGCCTCTATGGCCTCTTGCAGGGATTTGACCTGCCGATCGTCACATTGGCTTTGATTCAAGGCGACGCCTTGGGCGGCGGCCTCGAAGCCGCCCTTGCCGAAGACTTTCTGGTCGCTGAACGCCGCGCAAAGATGGGTGTGCCCGAAGTCGCATTCAACACTTTTCCAGGCATGGGTGCCGCCAGTACGATGACCCGCCGGATGGGCGCAGCCTGGGCAGAAGAAGTCATGACCTCAGGCAAGATTTTTTCTGCGGGCGACCTTCATGCTCAAGGCCTGATTGATGTTTTGGCGGAGAATGGCGAAGGCCGCGCCCGCCTGCTGAAATGGATTGAGGGCGGTGAAAAGCGCTTCTCTGACTTGCGGGCGGTGGCCCAAAACCGGCGCAACACAATGCCGATCAGCTACGAGGAGCTGATTGCAGTCAATGATGAATGGGGCGAATGCTGCTACATGGTTGAGCCGACGGATGTCCGGCACATGGAACGGCTGGTTGCGGCACAAAAACGCAAAACCGGCACGGCCGGCAGGGCGCAATGATCAGCAGGATCAAAACCAGATTGCGGCAAAGGCGGTCGGCCAAGGCCCTTCCGGCCGATACCTATGCCAATCTGGTCGGTTCTTTGTTCGGTACGATGGGGTCGTTCATTTCTGCCATGTTGGCCGGGCTGATCGGGCCAACCGTGGCCTACATTCGCACCGGGCATTTCTTCTTCGCATATCTGGCAGCTGCCCTCTGTCTGGCGACGGCTTTTCGCGTTTATATCATGGTCGCATACAAGGCCCGTGGCGAACGTCATGAGAGAAACATCGCGCAATGGGAGTTGCTCTATGCTCTAGGCGCCATCTCGTTCATGCTGCTGATCGGCATCAATGGCGCAGCACTCATCTGGATCCATGCAGATCGGATAGCCCAGTTTTTTGGGTTGATCATTCTGCTTGGATGCATCGGTGCGATAGCAGGCCGCAATGCCGCCCGGCCTTCCATTGTGGTCGGGCAAGTCGTGGCCTTGACCTTGCCGCTATGTGTGGCCTTCTGGCGTGAAGGGGGTGGCTGGAACATTGGATTGTCGGCGTTGATGATCCTGATCATGGTGTCCGTGATTTCAACCACCAAATTCCTGAACCGTCATTTGCTCAAGGCCATCCTGAGCAGCCGAGAAGAAAAAATTCAAAAAGAGCGGTTTGACACCGCACTGAATAACATGGCGCAGGGCCTTTGCATGTCAAATGGCACAGGCTCGCTTTCCGTTGTCAACCGGCGCTTCACTGAACTCTTTGATATACAGCAGGATCTTGTTGGTTCTGAAACATCGGAACTGGCACAAAAAATTGTCTCGTCACTGCAAGCCGAGGAATTCGAAGGGCTCACTTTTGTTGCCGGCTTTGAGCGCTTCATCGCGCATCCCAATCCGGGTGTGTTCACCGTGGCAATGAAAGATCACATTTACGATTTCAAGTGCGAACGCATGACCGACGGGGGGCTGCTCATTGTTGCCGAGGACGTCACCGAGATGCGCATTGCCGCGCGAAAAATCGAGCATATGGCCATGTTCGATTCTCTCACGGGCCTTCCCAACCGGTTTCAATTCAGAAATCAAATGCAGGAAGCGTCCGACAGGATCGTTGAAAGCGGCGGCTTTTCCGTACTCTACATCGATCTTGATCGCTTTAAGGAGGTCAATGACACACTCGGTCATCCCATCGGCGACAAGCTTCTTGTCATGGTTGCACAACGGCTGAGAAACGCCTTGAAGCGTGCCAATGTCGTGGCCCGGTTTGGCGGCGACGAATTTGTCGTCCTGATCGATGAAGTGCTGTTCATGTCGGGGCTTGAGGTCCTCTGCAAACGAGTGATCGACACATTGAGCGCCCCTTACCGTGTGGATGAGCACATGATCATTATTGGCGCCAGCATAGGAACAGCAACCGCCCCGCATGACGGCCGCAGCGCCGACGATATCATCAAGAAAGCCGACATGGCACTTTACCACGCCAAGGCCAGCGGCCGTGGCTGCTACTCGCATTTCACGATTTCCATGGACGAGAGGGCGCGCGAAAAACGCCAGATCGAAAACGAATTGCGCGACGCGATCCGCAACAACGAACTGGAAGTATTTTATCAGCCAATCGTGAACAGCCGCACCGGGAAGATCAAGGCCTGCGAAGCTCTGCTGCGCTGGCACCGCGCCGATGGCACCTTTACCCAGCCCAGTGTTTTCATTCCGATTGCAGAAGAAACCGGCCAGATTGTTGAAATTGGCAATTGGGTTCTTAATCGCGCCTGCCAGGACGCGGCAGCATGGCCTGAAGACATTCGAGTCGCCGTTAATTTCTCGGCAGTTCAGTTCCATCACGGCAGGGTGGTTGAAATCGTAAAATCCGCTTTACAGAATTCAGGACTTGCCGCGAACAGATTGGAAGTTGAAGTCACCGAAACGACTGTCATTCAGAACGCCGATGCGACGACCATCACATTCGAAGAGTTGGCGCAACTGGGCGTAAGACTCGCGTTGGATGACTTTGGCTCGGGCTATTCCAGTTTGAGTTATCTCAACCGTTTCCCGTTCCACAAAATCAAGATTGATCGCTCATTTGTGCGCGAACTCAACGACCCGAAGTCGGCGGCGGTTATTTCCGCTGTCCGTCATCTTTCTGATATTCTGGGCCTTTCGCTCGTGGTTGAAGGAGTCGAAACGAAGAACCAGCTCACCATCCTGTCAGCCGGCGGCGCTTGCGACATTCAAGGCTTCCTGTTCAGCGAGCCAAGGCCATACGCCGCGCTCAAGACAGTTTTGGCAAGCGGTTACATCAAGCCTGATGAAGAGGCGAGCGCCCTCGCTCTTCTGAATCAGAGCGTCGCCTGATTGGAGCCTAGGAGGCCTGCGCAGCTTTTACCAGTTCGAACGGCACAGGCATAACCAATCTCTGTGCCTTGTACATATGAACAAGCGCGTTATGGCGGCGCATGTTGGACCGGATGTAGTTCTCCAGACCAGCATCGCCCTCGTCCCGTGACTCTTCAATATGCCTGATGAGAAGCATGTCTTTCATGGTAGCGGCACTCAGCTCCGCACCTTCAAGCATCATGCTTTCAGCCCGCGAGAGGCCAATTTTCCGCGCAAGAAATGCATAGGCGGTACCATGCGGCGTGGGAAGGAAAACAGCCGGCGCCTCCGCTGCAATCATGGAACACGATAAGGCAAATTCGAGGTCGGCACCCGCAATGGGGCCCCTAGCCCAGGCCACGGTAATTGTGGGAGAATTGATAATCAAATTCGCGCAGGTGTGAATCAGCTCCGAAAAGCCACTGGATCCCTGTCGCGCATTGGACAAATCAGAGTGATGAGCAAAATCGAAAACCAGGAATTTGGAATGCTCGTCCAACGCCTCTTCAAGTGCATCAGCGAATTCACGAATATTTTCCACCTCAAACCCGCTGGTATACTTCCTCACGATGACCGTCGACAGATGATCGAGCTTGCGGATATTGGGGTTTTGGTTGAGCGGGCTGAGAACTGCGCCACCATAGCCCTCAATGCCATTGACCTCGTTTAACGCCTCATTGAACGCTTTCACCTTGCCGCCTCCTGGATACCCGCCGGAACCTGACGTTAATTTTCTATTAACACAAAATTTAAGCTAATTGTAACCGATGTGGGCAAAATGGCGTCATCTTCGATGTATAGTTAACTTGGAATGGCGATCATGGCGCTGCAATGGGCTGTGTGCAGATCAGACGAACCATGATCCCGTAGGTTCAGCACTCTATGTTGCGAAAGAAAAGGGTTATGTTTCCGACGGAACAAAACATCTCAGCTTCGACGGTTTCCGCTTTGTTGGAAATACGCCTTTCCGTCCGAATTCAGCTCTTGTGTTCGCCCGCCTTGACGACAGCTTCCATGGTGTTGAACCGTTGACCGAAGCCAGCTTAAAGGGCGATGAGCGTTTCAATATCCAGTTCAATTTGTGGGATTGGGGCCGCAGGCCTGCAAGCTAGGCAAGAATCACGCAAAGGAGCCTCAAGCATGAGGCGTTGGTAAATATAAAATGCAGATGCCCGTCTACCGAAAACACTTTCAGTGGTTTTCGATGACTTTTCAAATGGGCTTGGCGCATGACGAAAGCTGATCGAGCCATCTGCGAGCGCATCAGAAATTAAGGCGCTGTTCTCAACCTCGCATCCAAACACTTCGCCAACGCCGTTTCCGGCGCATCCTTGATGATATCGCATCCGCAAGATTTATGCTGACAGCATCACTTCACGGCGCGGTTGTTGCTGCAGCATACAACGTACCCTTTGCATTCTGGGACAACGGCTTTGTCGATCTGCCTTTCAAATGGCAAGATTTTTCATCGTCGCTCGGAATTGATTGCGATTTCGTCAGCGACACGCAATCCGGCTTAGTCGTCTACAAGGAAAAGATCTTGCCACGGATGAAAAAACCTCGGCTATTGCCGATCCTGAAAGTGTGCCCTTTCTCAGTGCATTCCAGGCTGCTGCTGAAAGCATATATGGCGGACCGGCGGGCTGCCAAAAGTAATCGAGGCTAAAGGGTTGGTGTGGGCAAAAGTGGCGCTCAAGAAGGCTATGATTACAATTTCGATAGGCAGACCGATCGTCATTGACTTCATAAAACAAAGTCACAGCGTTATCCGCTTCACTATGGATAGGCCTGCAGGGACAAACACACTGTGAAATGCAGACGAAACGGAAGGAGTGGGGCAGCCAAGCTTTACATGCTGCATTTCCGGAGCGGCGGTTCGTTGCGGCACCGAAATCTAGAGCTTGATCAATCCACTAAACTAAGCGATGAGATGCAATGAGGTGCCCTTTACAGAAGGTGCCTGTTGACCGACAGGGGCAGTCCATTGGTATTCTCAATCGCTAATTTCGGGCGCAGGACAGTTGCGAAGTATTTTCGACGGGAAGGGTCGAGTTCTTCTGCAAACATTTCACCGTCTTCGATTCAGCTGCCTGTTGCTCCAGCTCTGCCTGATGTTTCAATCATCATACCCGTGCATGGCCAAATTTCCTTCACGCTGAAATGTTTAAAGTCCATCGGCGAATCCAGGCCGAACAGCTCATATGAAGTGATTGTAATCGATGACGCGTCCGATGCAGGCGATCTCGCAATTCTGCGCCAGGTAAACGGCATCCGGCTGATCGAAAACACAAGCAATCTGGGATTTCTCCGATCTTGCAATAAAGCCGCAAGCAAGGCGCGCGGGAAGTATTTCCATTTTCTGAATAACGACACTGAGGTTTTTCCAGGAACGATAGATCGGCTGGTTGAACTCGCAGCTGCGCATCCGGATGTTGGTCTTGTCGGTTCAAAATTCATCTTTCCCGATGGGAAGCTGCAAGAAGCAGGTGGCATAGTTTGGCGTGACGCTTCCGCCTGGAATTATGGGCGTGGAGAAAATCCCAATTTGCCGCGGTTCAATTATGTCCGCGAAGTCGACTATATTTCGGGCGCTTCAATCCTTGTGCCTCGTAAAGTCTGGAAAGCGCTAAAGGGCTTCGACGAATATTATTCTCCCGCTTATTATGAAGACACCGACTTTGCCTTTCGGGTGAGACAACATGGCATGCGCGTCCTGTATCAGCCGCGTTCTGTTGTCATGCATCACGAAGGAGTGTCCAACGGCAAAAAACTTTCGCAAGGCGTTAAGTCCTATCAGGTCGACAATCATAAAAAGTTTCTCAGTCGTTGGGCCGAGGATTTGCAAAAGAATCACTTTCCAGTTGCTGAACATCTGCTGCGTGCGTGCGATCACGCGATGCACAAGCCGATTGTTTTGATTATCGACCACTATTTACCCGAGCCAGACCGTGATGCGGGGTCTCGCGCAATACTCGCTTTAGTCCAGTCATTGGTGGACCTTGGTTGCATCGTCAAATTCTGGCCGCAGAACGGGTATTACACGCCCGGCTATCACGACATCCTGGAAAGCATCGGTGTCGAGGTGTTGCAGGTTGACACGCTGGCCAGCCAGCTCGCAACTCTTGGCAATATAGGATCGGCCGGCGCTCTTGGACTTTGGCTCAAGAAAAGCGGTGCCGATATCAATGCCGTTTTCTTGTCGCGTCCCCATATTGCCGCCGAACTTTTGCCGGCCCTTCAAAAGCACGCCAGGGCCAAGATTGCTTACTATGGTCACGATTTGCATTTCTTGCGCTTACAGCGGGAAGCAAAAGCGATGAACGCACCGGAAATTTTGGGTGAAGCCGCAAAGTGGGAAAAAATGGAAAGGCATGCCTGGTCGGCTTCCGATGTCGTACTTTATCCTTCTGACGAGGAGGTAAACACTGTGAAAGAGCTGTCGCCACGGACCGACGTGCGCCGCCTACAGCTCTATGCCTTCAGTGATTTCATACACCGCACCAAGCAGCCTGACGGATCAACCTTGCTTTTTGTGGCGGGCTTTGGCCACCCTCCTAACATCGATGCTGCGATCTGGTTTGTTTCTGAAATCTTCCCACATGTGAAGAAACTGCGGCCTGGTATTCGCCTGGTGATCGCTGGTTCCAATCCAAGAGACAGCGTGAAAGCGCTTGCCGCCCCTGACATAGAAGTCACGGGAACCCTGAGTGCTGAGGAACTGGTAAGGCGCTATGCAATTGCAAAACTCGCTGTAGTGCCCCTGCGCATTGGGGCGGGTGTAAAGCTCAAAGTGGTTGAAGCCATGCAAATGGGAGTGCCACTGGTCACGACGTCGGTTGGCGCTCAAGGCCTGCCCGGTTTTATGGATTTTGCTGCGGTCAAGGATCAGCCGCAGCAATTCGCCAAAGAGATATTGCGGCTGTTAGACAACCCCCGCGCGGCGCTGGCTCTATCCAAAAAGCAGAGCGCCTATGTGGAAAAAATGTTCTCTTATGCAAGCCTGCGTGCTGATTTGCGGGTGTTGCTGAAGGATCTTGGCTGCCCGGCATTGCCTGGCGATCAAATGGATGGCGCTGAAGCGGCTTCTCGCAAGGCAAGAAAATCCCGCATAAACTCATAGCGGCAGCAAGCTTCAGCCCTTGATTGATACTGCTTCACCTGATGCGGTGTGCTGGCGAACAATGTGCAGATGGCAAGGAACTACTATTGTAACCCAGTTGAAATCTAAAAGCTCGACAACACGATGCCGCCCACAATCATCAGCAGCCCAACCAGCTGCTTGGCGCCGAGCGACTCTCCCAATTGGAAATAAGCCAATGCTGGAACCAGAAGGAAACTGGTCGCCATCATGGGATAAGCCTTGCTCAGGGCCAGGTCTCTCAACACCAAAACCCACAAACATGTCGCCAGAAAATACAGAAGTAAGGCACTACCCAGCGTAAAGGCGAAATCAAATTTGATGAATGATTCAAGGGCTAATGGCTGGTCTTTCAAAATACCGCCAGCCCGCTTGAAGAGCAATTGACCAGCCGTCATCAGAACTATCACTATGATCGATAAAATGTAGGGCACAGATCTCGAATCCTGCGGGTTCAATGGGTTTCTAAAACATCTTCCGTACGTCCGATATAGGCCACAAACGAGTCCTTTGGCAGGAGCCGAAGTAGGGAAATGATTGGCCAGACGGATACAAAGACCAGCACGCTGAGTAACAGCGATTGATCTTTGGCGAACCGAATTCGCTCCCACAAGTTTTTTCGCGCAATGGGTAATAGTGGGTGCGCGCTAACAACTTGAAATCCGTGTTTCGAGCTCAGTAATTCAATATTTCTCGGGTTGTAATACCACAAATGCGGCGATGGAAGACCCACTTGCCACATGCGATAAAATGGGCCGGAAATGCCAAGCTTATCCAAAATCGTAGCAATGAAATAAAATATTCCCCTCCGATCAGGAGAATTTATCACCACGATGCCACCAGTCTTAAGATGCAGCCTGCAAGCATTGAGCATGAAATTGGGATCAGGCAGATGCTCAAACACATCATTGAAAAGGATGACGTCAAAAGTACTTTTTGGTGCGATGCCTTCGGGAAAATATCCGGACAAAACTTTCACATCCATACGGCGCCGGGTCATTTCCGCAACGTCCTGGTCGGGTTCAATTCCGATCACTGAATGACCTTTGATGCCCGCCTCGGCCAAGAATTGGCCATGCCCACATCCGACGTCCAAAATTTCAAGGCGCTTACCCCTGAACAAAAGCCCCAGGTGATCCAGTATGCGCTGATTGTTTGTCGCCCGAAGAGAATCGAGCGCTTTCATTCTCAGTTCTTCATCAATGGCAGTAGGGCCATTGTTCTGGTTTTCTATGTGAGGCTCAAGAGTTGAACCGAGTAAATTGCATGCCTCGCATTGGAAAAGCCAATCATGGCGCTGCCGTCGCATTGCGGAATTACATACCGGGCAAAGCATGCCTATGGACTTTCCAATTCAATTGATTTTGCATCTATTTGCCCATGCGGAAAACATCGACATTCGCCATTACGGTTTTCCCGTCGCGTCATTCTGATTGTGCACCGGAGAAATGTTGCGCCTGGATTTCCTCAGGCGGGGGTGCAACGCCTGAGCAGGTGTCGATTGGATATCGTAGTTGAGAAATGCCAACAAGAATTGCACGCCCAAAATAATGGGGAGTGCCGCAAGCATGACCGTGCCCGCCGTTGCCACCCGGTAATGATTCCAATTGAAAAGACCGAAAACCACCCCGAAAACCAGGGCGATGAGCCCCAGCACCAATTCGACCGACGCGACGCTGAAGTTGCGAAGAAAATAGTTATAGACGATGCGCTTATAAGTATTGCGCAGATGGGAAATTGCAAACCGCGGTATTTCATTGAGTGGCTTCAATCCGCTCGTCTCGTCGCCGTAATGCCCTCGCATCGGGACATCGACCACGCGGGCACCAATCAGCGCCAATCGAAACAAGAGATCAGATTCAAAAAAATAGCGTTTGGCAATCTTTTGCAAGGGCAGCTCGTCAATCAAACTCGCATGGATTGCGATATAGCCATTCGTGGGATCGAATGTTTGCCAATATCCGGTTGAGAGCTTGGTGAAAAAGGAGAGGCTGGCATTGCCCAACAATCGCAGCGTCGGCATTGTGGCAACGCCTTCCGGCTCGAAGAAGCGATTGCCTTTCGCATAGTCTGCTTCCCCTGCGAGAATGACATCGGTAAAGCTTAGAATATGGGCGGGATCCATCTGACCATCGCCATCAATCTTCACAATAACGTCGGCATCCTGCGCGGCGGCGGCCTGCATGCCAACCAGCGTTGCGCCGCCCACACCTTGATTGACGGCGTTGTAAATAATTTGAACCCGGGTATCGCGGCAATTCTCTTCGACATATCGCCCGGAGTTTTCGGGGCAGCAGTCATCGACGACATAGATGCAGTGAACTTCTGGACCGATCTTTTCAATCACTGAAAGGACATGCCCTTTCACGCGATAGCACGGAATTGCCACAGCGATCCTTGGTTTCTTCGTGGTTGCAGTCGGTTGAAATTCGCCCCTGATGGGCAATGGAGAGATGAAATGGGAAGAGTTCATCGGGTTCTCCAAAATGGCCGATTACCAAGTCACAACGGGTGTTTAACCACGCATTTTGTATCGGTCTTTGGGGAAGCTGGCAAGAACGCACCACGTCATACGGGGCAAAACCGCAAAAATTGCAGCAAAAGCCACCACCTGTATTTGCAACATAATCCCGCCTATGTGAAACATGAGACCGGTTCTGGGCGGTCGTTCCCCGGCTGCTGCGCAGAGGCATCTCATGAAGGTAAACGTGATCTACGCCCATCCCGTGACGGACAGCTACCAAGCCGTTTTGCACCACCGGATTGTGCGCGCGCTTGCAGCGCGGGGCGATGAAGTGATTGATCATGACCTCTATGCCATGGAATTTGATCCGGTGATGAAAGCCAGTGAGTGGCGTGGCCATTCCAATTCTGCGCAGCCACCGGATGAATTGAGGCCATATATCGAAGCACTGCAATGGGCTGACGCTTGCGTGTTCTGCTTTCCCACCTGGTGGTCGGGGCTTCCCGCAATTTTGAAGGGATACTTTGACAGGGTGTGGCGGCCGGGTGTGGCTTTTGAAATACCGGCCCATGGTGGAGCGCTCAAGCCTGCACTCCGGAATATCCGCCGGATGGGCGTGGTCACCACCTGCGCATCGCCATGGTGGTACAACGAAGTCTACATGCAAAACCCGGCCAGAAAAGTGCTTCTGCGCGGCCTGAAGTCCATGTGTGGACCGCGGACAGAACATATCTATCTGACCCGGCATTCTGTAGAATCCATCTCCTCCAGGAAGCGAGAGCAATTTGCGGACTTTGTAGAACAACAATTCGCACGGTTCTGATCTGAGCGAGAAGACGACAAAACCGCGAAACCAAGCGTAAATTCCGCCACCCGTATTTGCAACATATGCCCACCTATGCGAAGATTCAGACTGATTCTGTGCGGTGGGGCACCGGCTGATGGGACGCGGTCTATGACAGGTGACAATGAGATCCGCGCGCAGGTCTTTGGCCGCAACCGCAAACTGATTATCGTCACCTTCATCTTCAGTTTCGTGATCAATATTCTGGCCCTGTCCGGTTCGCTGTTCATGTTGCAGGTCTATGACCGCGTGATCCCCTCCGGCAGCATTCCCACGCTGGTGGCTTTGGCGGGGATCGTGCTGCTGCTTTATTGCTATTTCGGCCTGCTGGATTATGTGCGCTCGCGCATCTTTGTGCGGGTGGGAAAGCGGCTGGAGGAATCGCTACGCCTGCGGGCCTTTGACGTGATGTCCAAGGCGGCCCTGTCCAAGACCAACACCGCCGGCACCTTGCCGGTGCAGGATCTGGCCGCCATCCGCCAGTTCATCAGCGGCCAGGGGCCATTGGCTTATTTTGATATGCCCTATGTGCCGCTCTATATGCTGGCCGCCTTCTCGCTGCATTGGCTGCTGGGCGTAACGGCAATGGTTTCCGCCGCGATCATTTTCATTCTGGCGCTGCTGGCCGAACGGGCCACCCGCAAGCATTCCAACGCCGCACAGCAGGCCCAACACCGGCTAACCACAATGACGGAAGAGGCCCGCCGCAATGCCGAAGCGCTTTTTGCTTTGGGCATGAAAGGCCCGGTGCGCGCGCGCTGGGCCAGAATCCACCAGGAATCACTGGCCCTGCAAACCCATGCCAATGATGCGGGTGCGACTTTCTCGGCCTTCTCGCGGGTATTCAGGTTGATCGTGCAATCGGCCATGCTGGGCGTGGGCGCTTTTCTGGCCGTCCGCCATGAAATTTCCTCAGGCTCGATCATCGCCAGTTCGATCATTCTGGGCCGCGCTTTAGCACCGGTGGAACAGGCCGTGGCCGGCTGGCAGCAATTGCTGAACGCGCGCAAAGCCTATGAACGTCTGACGCAGTTTTTCAAACAGGTGCCGGCGGAACAAGATCGCATCACGCTGCCGCGGCCCAAAGGCCATCTGGCGGCAGAAGCCATTAGCGTCACCGTGCCTGGCATCGACAAGCCCCTGTTGCAAAACGTGTCCTTCACGGTCGCACCCGGTACGGCGCTGGGTGTGATCGGGCCAACCGGCGCCGGTAAATCCACCTTGGCTCGTGCGTTGACCGGTGTGTTACCATTGGCGCGCGGCAATGTGCGGCTTGACGGTGCCACGCCAGACCAGTTCGGCGAAGATCTCTATGGCCGCCTGATCGGTTATCTTCCGCAGGACGTGCAGATCCTGGATGGCACCGTGGCCGAAAATATTTCGCGTTTTTCCGCAGCCGGTGATGACGCCAAGGTAGTCGCCGCCGCCCAGCTGGCCGACATCCATGAATTCATCCTGCGCCTGCCACAAGGCTATGAGACCAGACTGCAGGAAGGCGGCTCGCGCCTGTCTGCCGGCCAAAGGCAGCGCGTGGCATTGGCCCGCGCAGTTTATGGCGATCCGGTGCTGCTCATTCTGGATGAACCCAATTCCAATCTCGATGCCGATGGCGAAGCCGCACTTGATAAGGCGATAAAGGCCACCTTGGCGCGCGGCGCCAGCGCAGTGATGATTGCTCACCGGCCAAGTGCGCTGAATGCGGTGACCCACCTTCTCGTTTTGGCCAATGGCCAGGTGCAGATGTCGGGGCCGCGCGATGACGTTCTGATCAAGCTGGGCATGCAGCCCATGCGCCCGCCTGCAGCAGCTGTGAATACCAATGCCCCCACCTTCGCCACCATGGGCGGAAAACTGGCCGGACCGGCGCGAGGCTCTTCATGAGCCAGATTGAAATGTCAAAAGACACGGATGCGGATCTGCGCCGTCTGACGCTGTTGGGCTTTGCCGGCATTGCCAGCATGCTGGGCCTGTTCCTGGCCTGGACCTGGTTTTCCGATTTGAACGGCGCCGTGGTGGCCCAGGCCACCATCCAGGCCGAAACCTATTCCAAACGCATCCAGCACCGTGAAGGCGGCAACGTGCTCAAGATTTTGGTCAAGGACGGCGACAGCGTCACCGCTGGCCAGGAACTGGTCTTGCTGGACCCGGCGGCGATCCAGTCGCAAGTCGGCATTTTTTCCGCAAGGCTGGATGAGCTGACCGTCAAGCGCTCAGCCCTGGAAGCCCAGCGCGACGGCTTGGCTTCACTCACCCTGCCGCCAGCCTATCAGGCGCGCGCGCATGAACCTGCCTTGGCGGCCATCATCAGCGGTCAGCAAAGATTACTGCAATCGACATTGGATTCCGCCCGAGACCGGCAAGCCCAATTGAATGCCCAGACCGACCAGATCAACGAGCAGATCAAAGGCCATGAAGCCCAGATGGCCGCTGACCAGACCCAGCTCTCCTTGATCACCAGCGAGAGTGACAGCTTGAAGCCGCTGCAGGAAAAGGGGCTGATCCCTGCCACGCGCGTTTTGGCACTGGAGCGTGAATCCGCCCGCATCGCCGGCGAGATCGGCCAGCTTCAGGCCAGCAAGGCGTCATCTCTTGAAAAGATCAGCGAGATCAAAACCCAAAGCCTGCAGATCGGCGAGGAATTGCGCAACCAGGCCCTGAATGAATTGCGCGACACCGAAAGCAAGCTCTCCGATGCGCAGGGCCAGTTGGCGGCGTCGCAGTCGGAACTCGATCATACCACCATCAGGGCCCCGATTGCCGGCACGGTGTTCCAGCTCACCGTTCACACTGATGGCGGGGTGATCACGCCGGGTGAAACGCTGATGATGATCCTGCCCAAGGATGATGCGCTGGTGCTGCAGGCTGCCGTGTCTCCCAATGACATCAGCCATATTCATCTGGGCCAGCAGGCCGAGCTGGTCTTCCCAGCCTTTGACTCGCGCGCTACCCCCCGCATCGAAGCTGAAGTGACCAATGTAGCCGCCGACACAACCCGACCCGATGTGTCGCGTGGCGATGCTCAGGCGCAGCCTTTTTATGCTGTGCGCCTGGTCATTTCCGCCAGTGAGCGGCTGAAGCTGGGCACCAATCAGTTGAAGCCCGGCATGATGGCGGAAGCCTTCATCCAGACCGAGGCGCGCTCCCCCATGTCTTATCTGCTCAAGCCGCTCCTGCAGCAATGGAACCACGCCATGCGTGAGCATTGAAGCCCAAACCGGCATAGGCCACCACGGTATAATTCATGCCTCCCGGCGCACGCCGCCGCTATGCTGCAATGCAATAATCTTTTTGAAGCATTGCACCCCTTGAGCACTCAATCTCCCCCAATCTCTCTAATGACCCAACGCGTCGCCGAATTTGCCTTGGCGATCGGCAGCTTTGCCATCGGCACCGGTGAATTCGCCGCCATGGGCTTTCTGCCCAGCGTGGCGGATGGCTGGCAGGTGAGCGTGCCGCAGGCTGGGCACATCATCAGTGCCTATGCTTTGGGCGTAGTGGTGGGCGCACCGCTGATTGCCGTGTTGGGTGCGCGCCTGCCGCGGCGCAGCCTGCTTCTTATTTTGATGGCCATGTTTGCTTTGGCCAATCTGGCCAGCGCACTGGCCCCCAGCTTCGGTGCCCTGCTCGGCTTCCGCTTTCTCAGCGGCCTACCGCATGGTGCCTATTTCGGCGTGGCCTCTTTGGTGGCCGCCGACATGGCGGGTCCGGGTGGCCGCGCCCGCGCCATCGGGCGGGTGATGCTGGGCATCACCATTGCAACTCTGGTGGGTACACCTGCGGCCACTTGGGCCGGGCAAGTTCTGGGATGGCGCATGGCCTTTGGCGCCGTGGGCCTTCTCGGTGCGCTCAGCGTGGCGCTGGTGTTTGCCTGTGTGGCCCATGACCCACCGCATGAAGATGCCAGCCCGCTGCGCGAGCTGGGTGCGCTGCGCAAGCCGCAAGTCTGGCTCACGCTGGGCATCGCCGCCATCGGCTTTGGCGGCCTGTTCTCGGTGTTCAGCTACATTACACCCACTTTGATCAACGACGCGCAGCTGCCGCCCGCTTCGGTACCCTTTGCGCTGTGCCTGTTTGGTGCGGGCATGATTACCGGAAATATCATCGGGCCCAAATTCGCCGACAAGGCGCTATTGCCTACCATCTTCTGGTCCTTGCTGTGGAACATTGGCGTGCTCACCCTGTTTTACTTTGGTGCCCGCCACCAGATCAGCGCACTGCTCTTCATCTTCCTGGTCGGCACCAATTTCGTGACCGTGCCGGCCTTGCAAACGCGGCTGATGGATGTGGGCCAGGAAGCCCAGACATTATCTGCCGCCCTCAATCACTCGGCCTTCAACATCGCCAATGCGCTGGGCGCCTGGGCCGGCGGGGCCGCCATTGATGCGGGCTTCGGCTGGAGTTCAACCGGCCTTGTGGGTTCCGCTCTGGGCGTCATGGGTTTTGGCATTTTCCTGATCTCGGTTTATGCCGAACGCAGGAGCTTGATCGCGCAGGTCAGCCCCGCCTGACATCAGTGAAAATCGCGTGACTTGAGCACGCTGCGCACATTGCGCGGGTGCTTGTGCATGCTGGATGCCTGGGCCCGCCACGACGGCACATTCTGATCATCTTCTGAAAGCCGGTGCAAGTCCTCGGAACGGTCGAAAATCTGTTCAGCGACCAGATGCACCACATTGTCTTCACTGCGCTGCACCTTGCCCTTCACCAGCATCAGCCGCGCCCCCATGATCTCGCGGCGGAACACTTCGACCAGCCGCGGCCACACCACTACATTGACCACGCTTTCTTCATCGCTGATCGTGGCGAAGACCACCCCGGAATCCCCCGGCATTTGCCGCACCAGCACGATGCCGGCACAAGACGCGCGCGTGCCGTCTTTCATCGCATTGATCTCACCCGAGCTTGAAACACCCTCCGACCGGAAAAAATCCCGCAGGAAGAACATCAGGTGGGCTTTCAGTGAAAGCCGCAGCATCTGATAGTCGGCCACCACCTGTTCGCTCATCGGCATCAGCGGCAAGGGGGCAATCACTTCTTCCGGCTGCTCCTGTGCATAGGCCGCAGCAAACAGCGGCAGCTCATCATCATCAGGCAGGCGCCGCACCGCCCAGAGAATCTCGCGCCGGTCCTTGTCGATGGATTGGAAGGAATCAGCCTCAGCCAGAATGATCAACGCGCGTTTCGGCAGCTTGGCCTTCTTGGCCACCTCAGCCACCGTACCATACCGGTTGCCCCGCGCCGAAACCAAAGCCTTGGCCCAATCTTCCCGGAAGCTATCCACCTGCCGGAAGCCAAGGCGGAGAGCGAGGCCATCGACGCTAGCTTCGAGCGTGTTGTCCCAGTTGCTGTCATTCACATCAACATGACGGACTTTAACACCTCCACGTTCCTGTGCATCCCGCACAATCTCGGCCGGCGCATAGAACCCCATAGGTTGCGAATTGAGCAATGACGCAGCGAAGGCGGCCGGATGGTGCTTCTTGAGATAAGCCGAGATGTAAACCAGATGCGCGAAAGCAGCTGCATGGCTTTCCGGAAAACCGTAAGAGCCGAAGCCCTCGATCTGCCGATAACAGCGCGCAGCGAAATCCGGCTCATAACCGCGACGCACCATGCCATTGATGAACTTGTCTTTGTACTGATCAATAGTCCCCAGATTGCGGAACGTGGCCATGGCACGCCGCAGGCCATTGGCTTCTTGGGGCGTGAATTCTGCGGCAATAATTGCCAGCTTCATCGCTTGTTCCTGAAACAGCGGAACACCAAAGGTTTTACCGAGAAGCCCAACCAACTCGTCTTTATCGCCCATGCCCTCCGCCGGTGAAGGGTATTCAACCGGTTCCTTGCCACTGCGGCGGCGCAGGTAAGGATGAACCATGTCGCCCTGAATGGGTCCAGGCCTTACAATGGCAACCTCGATGACCAGATCATAAAATTCCTTCGGCTTGAGGCGCGGCAACATGCTCATCTGTGCCCGGCTTTCAATCTGGAACACGCCGATTGTATCGGCCTTTTGCATCATCTCGTAAACTTCCGGCCGCTCACGCGGCACCTTCTTCAGATCAAAGTTTATACCTTCGTGAAGCCGCATCAGGTCGAAGGACTTGCGTATACAGGTCAGCATGCCCAGCGCCAGCACATCAACTTTCAACATGCGCAATGCATCCAGATCATCCTTGTCCCATTCGACAAAAAAACGATCTTTCATTGTGGCGGGGCCAACGGGTACCGTTTCATCCAGCCTGTCCTGCGTCAGAACAAAGCCCCCCACATGCTGCGATAGATGACGCGGAAAACCGGTAAGTTCATTGGCAAAATAAATGGCCTGTTCAAGGACGGAATTATGCGGATCAAGCTTGCCCTGTCTCACATTGCCGTCCTTGAGTTCGGTGCCCCAGCTTCCCCAAACACTGCTGGCTATGCGTGCCGTCACATCTTCCATCAGGCCGAACACTTTGCCCACCTCGCCAATCGCACTGCGCGAACGATAGGAAATTACCGTCGCAGCAAGTGCCGCACGATCGCGGCCATAACGCTTATAGATGAATTGGATGACTTCCTCGCGCCGCTCATGTTCAAAGTCGACGTCTATATCAGGGGGTTCCTTGCGTTCTTCGCTGATAAAACGCTCAAACAGCAGCTCGAAATGGTTCGGATCGACAGGCGTGATGTCGAGCACAAAACATACTGCGGAGTTTGCAGCAGAGCCACGGCCTTGGCACAGGATGCTTTCGCTGCGGGCAAATTGCACCACGTCATTGACGGTGAGAAAATACTGGGCGATTTCCATTCTGCCGATCAGAACGAGCTCTTTTTCCAGTGCGATCCTGATTTTTTCGGGAACGGCCATGCCATAGTGCTTGACGGCACCAGCCCATGCCAGGTCTTCAAGATGCTGTTGCGGCGTCTTCCCCTTGGGCACTGACTCATCCGGGTAATTGTATTTGAGCTGGTCGAGCGTGAAGGTGATGCGAGTTGCGAAAGATTGCGTCTCCTTTACTGCTTCGGGTGCTGCAGCAAATAGCGCACGCATCTCGCTTTCTGATTTCAAATGCCGCTCGGCATTGAGATTGAGGAGCAGGCCCGCAGCATCCAGCGTCACATGATTGCGTATGCAGGTCACCACATCCTGTAGCATTCGTCGCTCCGGCTCATGGTAATGTACATCATTAGTGGCAATCAGCGGCACGCCTATGTCTTCCGCGACAGCCTTCCAGTGCCGCAAGCGGCGTAGATCATCACCGAGATAAGGCATGGAGACGCCAAGCCAGGCGCGGTCCGGTGCTGCATGACGCAAGATATTCAAAGCCGCAGCCACGTCTTCATCCCTGGCCACGCGCACATCCGGTACCTTCTGCCAATCCGAATGCTTTTCATTCCAGGCCTTGGTGGATTGCTCCTCTTCTACCGCATAGCGCAACGGATGCGGCGGCCGCACGATGAGCAGCAGGCCCTCCTGCCACCTCAGCAGGTCTTCAAAGGTGAGATAGCACTCGCCCTTGGGTGCGCGCATTTTGCCCGCGCTCAGCAGGCGGCAAAGCCTCCCATAAGCGGCACGATCCGTTGGATAGGCCAGAACATCCGGCGCTCCATCGCGAAACACCAGGCGTGCGCCAACCAGCAGGCGAGGCTTGGGCGCTTTCAAATCCTTCAAGGCCGCATAGGCGCGCACCACTCCGGCCAGCGAATTGCGGTCGGCAATGCCGATGGCACCGTGGCCGAGCTTTGCCGCCTGCTCGACCAGTTCCTTCGGATGCGAAGCGCCGCGCAGGAAGGAGTAATTCGTTGTCACAGCAAGCTCGGCAAAAAAGCTCATGCAAACACCCCATGCATGAACCATTGCGCCGGCTGGGCCAGCTCACAATACAACCAATAGCGGTGGCCCGCCTCGTCTTCGGCGCGGTAATAATCGCGCGGAATTTTGCTACCTTCGAGCCGCCACCATTCCATGGCGATACGCTCCGGCCCCTCCCACAGGGTGAGACCGCGCCATGCCTTGCGCCATTGCAGGCGTAGAGGTTCATGCTCAATCGCGACAGACTCAGGCCGCGCCAGCAGACGCAAAGGACGACGCGGTGCTTCCACTTTCGCACGGATATTCCGCCATTGCGTTTTCGTCTCATACACCTGTTGCGCCGGCAACAGGACCCAGGCCTCTTCCGGCACATGCGTTTCATGCGGATAGATTCGCAATACACGCTCGCGCCCGAAGCGCGCCGCAAGACGATCGGTCAGGAAATCGATTTCAGCTGCAGCCCGCACTGCTTGATCCAGCGGGACGGCTTCAACCTGCATGCGCTCGACGCGCAGGGCCGCCAGCCGGATCAGATCAAAACCAAAACCGGGATCAAGCGGATCGGCCAGCGAGGCCAGCCGCTCGCGGAACAACCGTTCGATCATGGCGGCATCACGTACCGGCGCGCCCGCCTCGACAACGATCCGGCGCAGCGCCCCATCGGCGCGGAAGAAGCTCGCTTCCAGCCGCCGTGCGCCGGAGCCTTCCTGAACCATCAAGGCACAGAGTTCGGCGCCGATTTCGCGTAAGGCATTTTGAATCACCTCCTGCGTGGCAACGGGTTCGGCAAAGCTTTTCGCCGTCCAGTAATCCGGCTCCGGCAGGCGCGGGCTGATCGGCATTTCGCGCTGCCCCAAAGCCTCGTCGATGCGGGCATGCGTGGCGGCACCAAAGCGCGAGACGATCTCACTGCGCTTGCGGCTGGCCACCTGGCCGATGGTTTTCAGGCCCGCACGGCGGAAGGCATGCGTGGTCACGGGATCAAGCTGCAAGGCCTCGATGGGCAAGGGTGAGACGGCGTCTCTCTCGGCCCGCTCCGCCACGATCATGCCATCGCGGTAGCGCGCCAGTGCATGCGCGGCCAGGGCCGAACCAGCGATGGCCGCCTGCACATTGAGGCCCCTGGCCTTGAGCGCCTTGCGGATTTTATCCAGCAGCGCCCGCTCGTCTCCGAAAAGATGTGCGGCACCGGCAATATCGAGAATGAGCCCATCCGGCGCATCAAGCGCCACGACCGGGGTGAAACGGTCGCACCACTCTGCCATCTGGGAAAGGAGAACCGCATCAGCATGCGGCGATGCTGGCACCACTTCCAGTGCGGGCACCATGGCGCGCGCATTGGCCAGCGGCTGGCCCACATGCAGCCGCAGCTGGGAAGCCGCCTCGTCCACCGCGCAAAGCCGCAAGGCGCCCTTCACTTTCTCGGCCACCACCAGCGGCGGAGCGTTCAGTGTCTTTGTTCTATGCCGCTTCAGCCTGTCGGTGGGCAGGCGCGGGAACCACAGTGCCAGAAGCCGTCTGTCTTTCTGCAAAGCGCCCATTGTCACAACTCCACTCAAAAACCCACTGCCCCGTCCGGCCATTGCGGTTGCGGATCAGGCTCGCATCAAAAACCGGCTGGCCCCAATTCTCACCCGCAAAGGCAGAAGGTGCCGCCTTCACCAGCCAGCGCGTTTCCGCCGCACTGGCCTGAGGCGCCGCGCCAAAGCGCAACAGCACGGCCGGCACGCCCTGCTTCTCGCAGGCCAGAACCAGACGTCGGCTCGCCGTAAGATCAAGAATTTTAGGACTGCCGATCACTTCAATGATGACAGCGCCGAGAGCACGGCAAGTCAGCGCATCGCCCGATGCGCGCAATGCATCTTCGGCATGGCCCACCGAGAGCAAAATCAGCTTCGCAGGATCAAGCCCGAACTCGAACAATCCAGTGGGACACAGGCCGCCATGTTCCTGCGCGGCAAAGCTTTGCCCGATCCATAGCAGGTGCTTTCTTTCCGCCAAGCGCAAGGCCAGACCCGCGGTAAAGGCCGCCGCAGTAACCTCATGCCCCGGCACAGCAAAGACTTCATGCAGCGCCCCGCGCCGCACGCCACCTTTCAGCTCGGCATCGGCTGGTGCGTATCCGAGAGGCAAAATGGCTTGTTTCTGGAACTGATCCCGCATGAACCTACACAAGAACAAAACAGGAACATTGTCAATGTCTAAGAATCTGATTCTATCCTCCCGCAGCGATCCTCCCCGCATTGTTTTGAAAAATGCGCTGAGCTAACCTCCACTGATGCTCACACGGCTTCGATCTCAAACTCTGCCGTTTCTTGTTGTTTTATTTCTGTCCGGAATCGGCTTCGCCACGGCGTATGCGGATGGCCCAAGCTTCAACTGCAAGAAGGCTTCTTCACCGGATGAGCGCGCGATCTGTGCCGATGAAACCTTGTCCGAACTCGATGTGATCATCGCCGATGGCTACAAGAGGATGGTCGACAAGGTAGGCAAAGATCAGGCTAACGCGGTCAACAGCAACTTCTTCCAGGCGCGCAAGGGCTGTGGCGCCAGAGTCTCCTGCATTGGCGCCAATGGTTTGGCCGAAATTCCCGCGATCCATGCCATCGACGACAGCTTCCCCACCAAGGACCAGCAACAGACGCTGGATGCCGTTTCCTACGACATCGTGAAAGCGGAAACCAGGATCGGTGATTGCGTGAAATCTGAAATTATCGAATTGGGCCCACGCCTCTGCACGCCGGATGCCAGCGGTGATTGTCCGGAAAATCTGCCCTTTGATGAGAGCGGCAACACCGTCACCGCCAAGGATCATGTTTACGGCGTAGGCTATGAGCGCGACAAGAATCTCGAAGCCTCCAGGCTGGGCGATCCCGTGCAGATATGCCTCACCAGCAAGCCCAAGCATTGTCCAAAGGGCGATGACCGCGGCTATATGTGGAAATGGAAAAATCTCCGAACCGGGAAAAGCTGGGAGCTTCCCGATTCCGAACACCAGTGCGGTGGCGCTTAAGCTTTCTGTGCTTCCTCAAGAAACAAATCGCGCATCTTGCGCGACACCGGGCCGGGCTGGCCGCCGCCGATGCGCTTGCCGTCAATCTCAGTCACCGGCATCACGAATTGCGAAGCTGATGTGATGAAAGCCTCATCCGCCGCATAGGCTTCCTCCGGCGTAAACTGCCGTTCGACAATCTCCACGCCCTGCTCTTTTGCCAGGCGGAACAGTGCGCGCCGTGTGCAGCCGGCCAGAATTTCATTCGACAAAGGCCGCGTGATCACCTTGCCGTCTTTCACGATGAAGGCATTGTTCGACGTGCCCTCGGTGATCTTGCCATCCTGCACCATCCAGGCATCGGTCACGCCCTGATCAACAGCCGCCTGCTTGCCCAGCACCGAAGCGAGAAGCATCACCGTCTTGATGTCGCGCCGGCCCCAGCGGATATCCGGCGTGGTGATCACTTTGATGCCAGTGCGCGCATAAGGATTATCCACCAGCTTGGCCACTTGGGTGAAGGCGATCAGCGTTGAAGGAATATCCTTGGGGAAATTGAACTGCCTGTCGGCCACGCCGCGCGTCACCTGCATATAGATCATGCCTTCGACGAGGGAATTGCGCTTCACCAGTTCCAGATGCATAGCCCGCATCTCGTCCTTCGTGCAGGGCCAGGCCATCTTGAGCTCGCCCAGCGAACGGCCCAGGCGTTCCATATGCGCGTCATAATCCACCAGATTGCTGTTCACGATCGGGGTGACTTCATAAACCCCGTCACCAAACAGGAAGCCGCGGTCAAAGATCGAAACCTTGGCTTCACCCTCCGGCTGATACTGACCATTCACATAGCAAATGCGGCTCATCTTGTGTCCTTTTAACCATGAAATCAGGGCGATTCCGCACCTGCGAAGCTGAGGGGTTGGTTTAGCCCTGCCCACCCCCTAGAAGCAAGGGACCGGAAACAACCCATAGGTATATCTTGAAGCCATCAATAGCGGACAGCGCCGTAAAGGCCATGTTGGAGCGCGAGGCTAAGCTCTATGTCCAACGCAACCCGAAATCACAGGCACTGTCGGCCGAGGCTTCTGCGCATTGGCTGCGCGGCGTTCCCATGCAATGGATGGTGGATTGGGGCTTGCCCTTTCCGCTTTTCGTGGATGAGGCAAAAGGCATCAATCTGAAAGACGCCGATGGGCATTCTTATCTGGATTTCTGCTTGGGCGACACCGGCGCCATGTTCGGCCATTCACCCAAGCCCGTAGCTGATTGCCTCGCCCGCGAAGGTGCACACGGCCTCACCACCATGTTGCCATCGCCCGATGCCACCAAAGTTGGCGCATTGCTGGCCGATCGCTTCGGGCTGCCCTTCTGGCAAGTGACAGCCACCGCATCCGATGCCAACCGCGCCGTTATCCGCTGGTCGCGCGCCATTACTGGCCGCCAGAAAATCCTGGTCTTCAATCATTGCTACCATGGCTGTGTGGATGAAACCTTCGTCACCGCCGATGGTGGCAAGGTGATCATGGATCCCAGCCTGGTGGGCGAACCGCGTGATCTTTCGGCCTTCACCAAGGTCGTCGAATTCAACGATGTACCGGCACTGGAAAAAGCTTTGCGCGTTGGCGATGTGGCTTGTGTACTGGCCGAACCGGTGATGACCAATGTCGGCATGGTGCTTCCCGCCCCAGGCTTCCTCGAAACCCTCCGTACACTGACGAAAGAGACCGGCACCATCCTGGTGATGGATGAAACCCACACGCTCACTTCGAGTGTGGGCGGCTATTCGCGCAGCATCGGCCTGAAGCCTGATGCACTCGTCTTTGGCAAACCCATCGCCGGCGGCATCCCCGCTGGCCTTTATGGCTTCTCCGCCGAAACTGCAGCGCGCGTGCACACCTATATGGGCCAGCGCGGCGAAGGCCGCTCCGGCATCGGCACCACGCTATCAGGCTCACGCATCCAAGTGGCCTTGATCCGCACGGTGCTGGAAGAATTCATGACCGATCCGGTCTTCGAAGCTTTGATCACGCTCGCCCGGCGTCTGGAACGCGGGGTTGCCGATGTGATCATCAAACATTCATTGCCGTGGCACGTCACCCGCGTGGGCGCACGCGTGGAATTCATGTGCGTGCCAACGCCTCCCAAAAATGGATACGAGGCGTCGCAAGTGATCCACAAGCCCATTGATGAGGCGGTGCATCGCTATCTCCTGAACCGGGGCGTGGTCATCACGCCCTTCCACAATATGATGCTGGTCTGCCCCTCGACGACGGGTGAAGATGTGACCAAGCTGATTGAAACCTTTGAAGCCTGCGTGAGTGAGCTTCTGAACTGAAAGAAAGGGAGTACACAAAATGGCTCTCGTAACCCCGCGCCTTGGCGCTGAAGCTGAAACGTTCCTGCGCGCCAATCCGGATGTGCAAAGTGTACAGGTGATCTGGACTGATATGTGCGGCGTGATCCGCGGCAAGGTGCTGCGTCGCGATGAAGTCGTGCCCGCCTGGAATGATGGCCGCTTCCTGCCGATCTCGGCCCTCGTGCTCGACATCACCGGCCAGGACGTGCCGGAAACCGGGCTGGTCTTCGATGAAGGTGACCGCGATCTTCTGATGTGGCCGATCCCCGGCACATTTGTGCGCGTACCCTGGCTGGAAGAACCCACCGCGCAATATACTGCGCGCCTCTGCGATCTCGACGGCAAGCCGCATTATGCCGACCCGCGCAATGTGCTGGAAGGCATCGTGCGCCGCTTCAAGAACGAGCTGGGCATGAACCCGGTGGGCGCAGTCGAGCTTGAGTTCTTCCTGATGGACCGCAAGAG
This sequence comes from Aestuariivirga litoralis, assembly GCF_015714715.1. NCBI lineage: Bacteria > Pseudomonadati > Pseudomonadota > Alphaproteobacteria > Hyphomicrobiales > Aestuariivirgaceae > Aestuariivirga > Aestuariivirga litoralis. The sequence goes on from NZ_WAHS01000002.1 coordinate 638,962, forward strand.
CGCCTACGAAGACGGCAAGCCGGTTCCACCCAAGTCTCTCAACAATGAATGGCGGCCCAAGCACTATCAGGCCTATCACCTGCAGGACACCGACGACTTCGCACCCTTCTTCGCCGATCTCTATAAATACTGCGAAATCCAGGACCTTCCCGCCAAGACCCTGATTGCCGAATATGCGCCAGGGCAAATGGAAATCGTGTTGCGCCACCGCACTGATATCTTGGACGCCTGCGATGAAGCGATCATGCTGAAGCGCCTGATCAAGGCCACCGCCGAGAAGCACGGCCTCTGCGCCACCTTCATGGCCAAGCCCTATTCGGAATGGACCGGCAGCGGCATGCATGTCCATGTCAGCCTCGGTGATGAAGCGGGCAAAAACCTCTTCGCCACCGACGAGCCGGAAAAACATCCCCTGCTGCTCAATGCCATTGGCGGCCTGAAAGCGACGATGGCAGAATCCATGTTGATTTTTGCCCCCAATGCCAACTCCTATCGCCGCTTCCGCCGCCATTCCTATGCGCCGGTGGCTGCAACTTGGGGCATCAATAACCGCACTGTGGCTTTGCGCGTGCCAGCCGGCAATGCCAATTCCTGCCATATCGAACACCGCCCTTCCGGTGCTGACGCCAACCCCTATTTGGTGATGGCGTCCATCCTGGCCGGCATGCATTATGGCATCACCGAAAAGATTGATCCGGGTGCACCGATCGAGGGCAATGGTTACAGCCGCCGCTCCAAACACATTCCGGGCAATTGGTTTGAAGCGATCGATGCCTTCTGGCGCGCCTCGATCCTGAAAGAATATTTCGGCAAGGATTTCATCGAAACCTTCTGTACGCTGAAGGAAGTTGAAGCAGACAGATTCTTTGCCGAGCCAACGCTACGCGACTTCGAGTGGTATCTCCGCACGGTGTGAGGCATCAAGCATTTCGACACCCGGAAAGGCGCGGGCCAAAACATCCCGCGCCTTGAGCCCTGCATTCAAATTTATGGCATTGATCACACCAAGGCGAAACCCGCCCGGCGGCATCGCATGGTAAGCGCCTTCGCTGGCATCGTGGAACGTGATCTGCAAGCTGGCAATGCCCGGCATGGCGCGGATGCGCGCTTGCACTTCGGCAGCAGGATGCGAAAATGCTTCGCCATGTTCCGCAAACAACGGGATGGAATAGCCGGCATTACGGTGCTGCTCCTTGAACTCCCATTCGCCTCGTGCATAGAGCCGCACCAGCGCTTCCACCCAGCCCGCGCCATAGAGATCGCACCACTGGTCGGCAAAGCGCAGATGCGCCTCGATTAAGCCGCCACCGATGCTTTCGAAATTCATCATGCCGGTATAGCCAGCCATATGTTCCTTCACCCAGCTGGTGATCTTTGCCGTAAGGGCCGAGCGCGGTGTGGCTTCCACCGTCCAATACTTGAACGTGCCGCCATCACCCGGCACACCTGATGTATGGCGCAGCCATTTGACTTCGCCGCGCACCACGGCGCAATCGGTCGACACGTGGTCTCCGCGAAAAAGCTCCATCCAGAAATGGCCGGGCTGGTAGCCGCTGGCCAATTGCTCCGCATTGCAGACAGCCTCACTGCCCACGCCCATGCCTTTCAAATTGAAGATCGGCTTGGAAAAAACCGGAAAGCGCTGCGGCGTCACGCCATGCGGGCCACAGGCCACACCTTGGCTCTCGGCAATATAGAGCTTGTTATAAACCCAGCGGTGCTTCGGATAGAGATGCCAACAATCCGGATCATCGGTCGGCACCACCACATCCTCGGGGCAATCCACACCTTCGAAATACTGCAAACGCCAGGGGTCACGCTCTAGGATCGGCATCATTTTCCTCTAACAAACCGTCACGCACACACGGAAATCACAATCTGATGATCAGGATGTGAGAATTTAGACGCCCCTCATGCAGATTTTTGTCAGCAGAGGGAGTTTCGCTCCAATGCTTCAACACGGCTTTAGTTCCCGGTTCCAAAATCGCTGGCAATTGCCTAGATTGCCCAAATGGCCAACCCTTCGACTTCGATCAATAAAACGCCTTGGGCGTTTATCATCTCTACTCTGGTGGCATTGCTCTTTCTTGGTTTAAAACAGGCCGGCGTTGATTTCGGTTCGTCCATACCCATCGTCATTTTGGAAGTCCTGCTGCTTGGATTTGCCGTCTTCGGCGCCGTGCACCACGCTGAAATCCTGGCTCTGAAAGTGGGCGAGCCCTACGGCTCCATCATCCTGGCACTCGCCGTGACCGTGATCGAGGCGGCTCTTATCATCTCGCAAATGTCCACCGGCAAACCCGGTGTGGAAGTCATCGGACGCGATGCGGTTTTTGCCACAGTGATGATCGTGCTCAACGGCATTGTGGGCTTGGCCCTGCTTATGGGTGGAGCACGCTTTCATGTGCAGCGTTTCAAACTCGATGGCGCGGCCGCCGCCCTCAGCGTGCTTGCTACACTGGCCGCACTCTCATTGATCCTGCCGAACTTCACCACCACCGCGCCGGGCCCGGTCTATTCGTCACCACAGCTGGCCTTCGTGGGCACGATCAGCCTGGTGCTTTATGCGATCTTCGTTTTCGTCCAGACCGTGCGCCACCACGACTATTTCGTCACTGGTGAAAAAAACGCCGTCAATATTCCGCTTCACCGCCGCGCGGTGACACTTGCGCTCATCTTTCTGCCACTGTCGCTTGTTGCGGTGGTGTTGATGGCCAAGGCGTTGTCGGGGCCGATTGATGCCGCCATTGCCGCTGCGGGCCTGCCCACTGCGGTGCTCGGCGTGGTGATCGCGTTTATCGTTCTGCTGCCTGAAAGCATTGCGTCACTGCGCGCCGCCCGTGTCAATGATCTGCAGACGAGTCTTAATCTTGCGCTCGGTTCCGCCATTGCCACGATCGGGCTTACCATTCCCACGCTTGCGGCCTATTCGCTCTGGCATGGCGACAAATTGAGCTTGGGGATCAGCCCGCAATCCACCGCACTTCTTGTGCTCACTTTGTTCATCAGCTCCGTCACGCTGGCCACCGGCCGCACCACCATCCTGCAGGGCGCTGTGCATCTGGTGATCTTTGGCGCCTTCCTGTTCCTGACAGCATGGCCCTAAAACCCGATCATGAAATATGAGATCATCGACGGCCGTTTCACCCTGCCCACGCAGCGCGGCCAGGCCAGTTTCAGCGAAATCCTGAAATGGCAAACCAGCGGTTCGCGCCAGAAATGGCCGAAGCATATCGACAACAAGACTTATCCGCCGCCGCCACAGCGGGTGGACGGCAAGGAAATCGCTGCCACGTGGATCGGACACTCCACCGTCCTGCTGCAAGTGGCAGGTCTCAATGTTTTGACAGATCCATTCTTCTCGAAACGTGCGAGCCCTTCGCAGCTGATCGGCCCATCCCGCGTGCGCGCACCGGGCATTGCGCTGAAAGACCTGCCACCGCTGGATCTCATCCTGCTCAGCCACAGCCATTACGACCACATGGACAAGCCCACGCTGAAATGGCTGGCGCGCAACACCAAGGCCAAATTGATCACCCCTCTGAACAACAGGCGCCACGCGCCGGGCTTTGAAACCGTGGAGCTGGATTGGCATCAGAGCCATACGCATGGCGAGGCGAAAGTCACGGCCTTGCCGGCCTTGCACTGGTCCAAGCGCACCTTGGGCGACACCAACAAAAGCCTCTGGGCCGCCTTCATGCTGGAAACGCCGCTAGGCCTGATCTATTTCGGCGCCGATACCGGCTTTGGCACCGGCGAGACATTCCGCGAAGCCCGTGAGCTTTTCGGCGCGCCCAGCCTCTCGCTGCTGCCGATTGGCGCTTACGAGCCGCGCTGGTTCATGGCGCCCCAGCATATGAATCCCGAAGAGGCGGTCGAAGCTCATATCCTGCTCGGCTCAAAGCAAAGCCTCGCCATCCATCACGGCACGGTGCAGCTCACTGATGAGGCGATTGATGCGCCTGTCGCCGCACTCGATGTGGCGCTAGCCGCGCGCAAGCTCACTGCCAAGGATTTCACCGTGGCGGATATCGGCGAAACTCTGCTGTTCTGATCAATCGTGGCTGGGCATCACCCGGTCAATGAAAGCCAGCATCAAAGCCGAAACCACAAATGCCATATGCATGATGGTCAGCCACATCATCTTCTCACCGGTATAGGTGTCTGAGTTCAGAAACACCTGCAGAAGATGGATCGACGAAATCGCCACGATGGTGGAAGCCACCTTCACCTTGAGCGAGCTGACATCGATCTTGCCCAGCCAGTTCAGCTCCACCTGCTTGCCGCCATCCAGCTTGCTCACAAAATTTTCGTAACCGGAAATGATCACCATCACGACAAGGCTGGCCACCAGACTGGCATCGATCAGACTTAAGATGCGCAGGATCCCGTCGGTCTCCTCCATCGTGCCCATTTCAAGGAACAGCTTCTTCAGCTTGATCAGGAAGGTGAAGCCATACATGGCCAGCGCCAGCGCCAGGCCCAAATAAAACACCACCAGAAGCCAGCGCGAACCCAACACAATATATTCAACAACGGCTTCCAGCTTCTTCATCTTTTCTCCTTGGGGCGATTTTCCCAGCAATATGGGAAACGATCCATGCATTTCCAGTCTAAAATCTATTCGCCTGAACCCATTGGCGAAGCCAGCCGGTTTCGCTAGAACGCAGTCCCATGTCCCAGCCGCCCATTACCTGCCTTCTCGATGCCAAGAACAAGCTGGGCGAGGGCTGCCTGTGGGACGAAGATGGCCAATGCCTCTGGTGGCTGGATATCGCGCCCACCAGCAAATTGCACATCCTCGATCCCGCCACTGGTGCCACAAGGCACTGGACTTTTCCAATCGTGCTTACCTGCTTTGCACTGGCAAACCGCAACCGCCTGCTGATCGGCGGAGAGCCGGGCCTGTTCTTCTTTGATCCCGCCACGGGAGCACTCACCGATTTTGCGCGGCCCGAAATTGACCGCCCCGGAAACCGCGGCAATGATGGTGCCGCCGATGCCAGGGGCCGCTTCTGGTTCGGCACCATGCAGCAGAATATCGCGGCCGATGGCAGCGACATGGACATCACCCGCGATTCCGGCGCGCTCTATCGCGTGGGCGCCGATGGTGTATCGAAACTGATGTTCGATAATGTCGGCGTGTCCAACGGCCCCAACTGGTCACCCGATAACAAGACCTTCTATTTCAGCGATACCAAGAACCAGAATATCTACGCCTTCGATTTTGATCTCGACAGCGGCAACCTGTCCAACCAGCGCATCTTCAATGACAGCAAGCTCCACGGTTATCCCGATGGCGCCACCGTGGATGCTGATGGCTTCCTCTGGTCGGCGCGATGGGATGGCTCCTGCATCGTGCGCATCGACCCCAAGGGCCGCATTGACCGGGTGGTCGAAATGCCAGTCACACGCCCCACCTGCGTGGTCTTCGGCGGGCCGGAGCTGGATACGATTTATGTCACCTCGGCCTGCGCCAACATGCCGCCCGAAATGTTCAAGAAGCGCCCGCTGGAAGGTGGCCTGTTCTGCTTCAATCCCGGCGTCAAAGGCCTGCCCAAGCACAAATTCGGTGCGGCATGAAACCTTTCATCTCGCTGGACTGGGGCACCAGCTCGTTCCGTGCCTATGAGGTCAATGCCGAAGGCAAGGTGGTCAATCAGACCTCCGCTCCCGAAGGCATTCTTGCCGTCAAGGACCAGAAATTCGAGGAGACACTCGAAACTCATATCGGCAGCTGGGATAAATCCCTTCCCGTCATCGCTTCCGGCATGATCACCTCGCGCCAAGGCTGGGTTGAATGCGCCTATGCCGAATGCCCTGCGGATGCCTCCGCCTTGGCCAAATCCATAACGACCAAAACAACCACGTCAGCCCGCAACATTCATTTCATCACCGGGCTGCATTACGAAAGCCCCTCCATCGGCCATGACGTGATCCGTGGCGAAGAAACCCAGGTCTTTGGCGCACTGGCCACCGGTGCAAAGCATTTCATCACCCCCGGTACCCATTCCAAATGGATCGACGTGGAGAACGCGCAAGTCATCGGCTTCGCCACTTACATGACCGGCGAAAGCTTCGCGCTCTACAAGAACAATTCCATCCTCGGCCGCTTGATGCAGGATGGCCCGCAGGACGACAAGGCCTTCGCGCGCGGCATCGAGAAAGCCTTCTCCGATCCAGCAGCCCTGCTGCACCAGCTGTTCTCGGTGCGCACTTTGGGTCTGTTCAATGATCTGCCGCCTGAAAGCCTGGCCTCCTATCTGTCGGGCCTGCTTGTCGGCCAGGAAGTGGCGCATGCCACCATCGGCCACGACCAAAGCGCGGCCTATCTCGTTCTCGCCTCGCCCGCTTTGGGGGCAGCCTATATCACCGCGCTGAAATTGGCCGGTCTCGACGTCAAACTGGGTGATCCCCTCTGCGCCATCGATGGCCAGCGCCTCATAGCCCATGAAGCAGGATTGATCTGATGAAACTGAACGATGCACTGGACGCCTGCGGCATCATCGCCATCCTGCGCGGCGTCACCCCGGCTGAAGTGCTGGATGTCGGCACCACGCTTTATGAAGCCGGAATCCGCATCGTCGAAGTGCCGCTGAACTCACCCGAACCCTTCGTCTCCATCGAAAAACTGGCAAAGGCTTTCGCCGGCAAAATGGTGGTGGGCGCAGGCACGGTGCTCACCGAAAGCGATGTTGAAAAACTGAAAGCCTCTGGCGGCACCATTTCCGTCTCTCCCGATTGCAACCCAGCCACCATAGCGCGCGCCGTGGCACTGGGCCTCAATCCCCTGCCCGGTGTGTTCACGCCCACCGAAGCTTTCGCTGCCATCCGCGCCGGCGCAAGCCAGTTGAAACTGTTCCCCGCCGAAGTCGCATCACCGCAAACCATCAAGGCATGGAAGGCCGTGCTACCCAAGCATGTGAAGGTCCATGCTGTGGGCGGCGTCACCCCCGCCAACATGGCGGATTGGATCAAGGCCGGCGCATCCGGCTTCGGCATCGGCTCGTCCCTCTACAAACCCCGTGCCACGCTCGAACATGTTGCAAAATCGGCAGGCGAACTCGTCGCTGCCTGGCAGAAAGCAAAGGTCTGATATGAAGAAAGTTGCACTCGTTACCGGCGCTGGCTCCGGCATCGGCAGAGCCTGCGCCAAGGCATTGGGCAAGGCGGGCTACGCTGTCGTATTGGCGGGCCGCAGGCTCGACGCGCTGCAGGACACGGCCAAGCAGATGGAGGGTGAAACCCTCTGCGTCGCCACCGATGTGGCTGATGCAAAATCAGTCGCGCAGCTCTTTGCCGAAACCAAGAAGAAATTCGGCCGCCTTGATGTGCTTTTCAACAATGCCGGCACGGGTGCTCCCGGCACGGTGATGCTGGAAGATTTGACCTTTGAGCAATGGCAGAATGTGGTGAATGTGAACTTGACCGGGCCATTCCTGTGCACCCAGGAAGCCTTCAAGATCATGAAGGACCAGAGCCCGCGTGGCGGCCGCATCATCAACAACGGCTCGATCTCGGCGCAGGCCCCGCGCCCGAATTCAGCGCCCTATACCTCCACCAAACACGCCATCACCGGCCTCACCAAATCAACCTCTCTTGATGGCCGCAAATATGACATTGCCTGCGGACAGATCGATATCGGCAATGCAGCGTCAGACATGACCGCCAACATGACCAGCGGCGTGCCGCAAGCCGATGGCACCATGAAACCAGAGCCGCGCATGGATGTGGAAGATGTGGCGCGCTCATTGGTGTTCATGGCCTCGCTGCCGCTCGATTCAAACGTCCTTACGATGACAGTGATGGCCACCAAAATGCCGCTGGTTGGCCGCGGCTGAACGAAAGACTTCTATGAAGATTACGCCTCGCGTCGCCGTCACGCTCACCTTTATTGCCTTTGGCGCGATGATGGGGGCACAGCTCGGTGCCATTCCCGTTTTGAAGGCTCAATCGGGAACCGACTCGTTCTGGTTCGGCGTGCTTACCAGTGTGGGCACTGCCGCCAATATTGTGGCCATGTCACTCGGCGGGCAGATCGCCAAGCGCTTCGACAACCGCAGCGTCATGCTGTTCATCATGCCGGTGATCTTTGCCGCGCTGGTCTACAGCCTCATGGTGCAATCGGTGTTCGCCTTCGGACTTTCATTTATTTTGCTGATGACGTCGATTGGCGCGCTCGATCTATTCATGAATGCTGAAGCCGCCGTGGTGGAACATGACGCGGGCAAGCCGCTGTTTGGCGGTTTTCATGGTGCCGTGCTTCTGGCCATGGGGTTGTTCGGCCTGATCAGCAGCTTCATCGCGGTGAATTATGGTGCGGTCTGGTCGCTCATCCCGCCCTTGCCCTTTACGATTGCCGCCATTTACGCCGTGAACAAAGCTATTCCGCACCGACCTGTCACGGCCTCCCATGAAAGCGCATCGCAGGGTGAATTTCCGCGCAAAATCCTGATCCTGATGGGCGTGGTGGTGGGTCTCGAAGTCGCTGCCGAATTCACCTGCGTGCAATGGTCCGGCCAATTGCTGGCGGCGCTGCAGCCCAAGCTGGCCGCCTATTCCGGCCTCGGAATTGCGTTCTACGGCCTGTTTAGCGGTGGCATCCGCGTGGTGGGCGACAGGCTGCGCCAGCGCTTTGACGATCTCAAGCTGGTGGCCGTTTCACTGTGTGTGGGCCTCGTTGGCTTTGTCACACTCGCACTTGATCCGGGCTTTCTGATTTCAGTCATTGCCTTTGCCGTGGTCGGCATCGGGCAAGGCCTGATTTTCCCTTGCCTGTTTTCGCAAGCCGCCAGATTGGCCCCCGCCAACCGCGCCAGCGCCTTTGGTCTGATATCTCTGGTCTCTGGCCCGCCACGCATTCTGCTGCCGCTCCTTCTGGGGATTCTGGCCCAAAGCTTCGGCATCGCCAGCATCTATCTGGCCTCGGCTATTGGCATTGCCACCGCCATCGGCTTCAGCATGTGGATCGCCCGCGAAATCGACAAAAGAAAAGAGGCGCAGGTTTCCCCGCGCCTCGCAACGTAGCACTGCTACTCACTTCTCGTTAGGCGGCCTTTTCGCCGTCAATCGCTTTCAGCTTCGGCGCAACACCGTTGATCGCAATCTGCCGCGGCTTCAAGGCTTCCGGCAATTCGCGCTTCAGGCTGATATGCAGAAGGCCATTGTCCATGTCGGCACCTTTGACCTCAACATGGTCAGCCATCTGGAAGCGGCGCTCAAAACCACGTGCGGCAATGCCCTGGTGGAGCATTTCGCCTGCGGTGCCCTTTTCGGCCTTTTTGCCGGTCACAGTCAGCGTGTTGCCCTTGGCTTCGATCGAAACATCGGCCGGGCCAAAGCCGGCAACCGCCATGGTGATGCGGTATTCATTGTCGCCGACGCGCTCAATATTATAGGGCGGATAAGTCTGGTTTTCGGTGGCAGCGGCTTCATCAAGAAGCTGGAACAGGCGGTCAAAACCAACCGAGCTGCGATAGAGGGGGGTAAAGTCAAACATGTCATATTCTCCTTAAGCAATTTGACAATTCAGTGGACCCCGAAGGCATCCACAAGGCGTGAGATGGGATGCCAAAACCCGATTTCAACCCCCCGGTCGCGGCCGAACATGAACGGCAGATGAACAGCCCCTTTGGGCTTCATTCAGTTCCTCTGCCCTAATATGGACGCCTGAAGATGGTGGGGTGCACCATCGCCGCGTACCAGGAGTGACTGCCATGATATCCAAGATGATTTTTGCCGCTGCCGCCATTGCTTCAACTGCAATGCTCGCGGTAGCACCCGCCGCTAAGGCCGATAGTATCGGTTTTGGCATTACCCTTGGCGACGGCGGCTGGGGCGGTGGTTATCCTGGTGGCGGCGATTGGCGCTGGCGTCACCCGCATCCGCGCCCGCATTATTGGGGCGGCGGTTTCGGTGGTGATTTTGATGGCGACTATTCGCCCCCGCCCGTGCGTTATGGCATGAGCTGCAATGAAGGCGCTGGCTTGCTGCGCAATTCAGGCTTCCGCGGCGTCCATGCCACCGATTGCAGCCGTCCGGTTTACGAATATGAAGCCTGGAAGCGTGGCCGCCTGTTCAGCGTGGATGTTTCGGTCGCCGGCCGCATCGTCAGCGTCGATCCGGTCTATTGAAATCCGGCGGGAGGCCGAGGCCTCCCGCTTTTCTGCCCTAATCATGCCCTCTTTCGGTGGAGATTGCCGGGCATGACATCCGTGTCATGGAGAGAGACATGCTGAAGAAAATTTTGCCGCTGGCCATTTTGCCATTTTTGAGCCTGGTCCAGCCAGCCGCAGCCCAGCAGCCCTATTGGTGGCAGGGCAATCAGGATAGCCCCTACCATCAGGTCCAGCAGGACTATGGCCAGGATGACGCCGAAGCCATTTATGGGCCAGACCCCTACGCTTCGCGCGCTCAGGATTTTGACGAGCAGCAATACCGCATGTATCGCCGCGAAATGGCACGCCGCTATCATCGCGAACAGCGCTATCAGCAATACGACCAGCAGCAGGAATATGGCTATAACCAGCCCTACGCAGCGCCCGTCTATCCGGTGCAGCCACAAGGCAAAGTCATTGTCCAGGCCAACAAGCCCGTCGTGAAGAAGAAGGCCCCGGCCAAGCCCACGACGACGACGGCTTCTACTTCATCGTCGACATCGGCCAGTACCACAACCACGGTCGCCAGCACCGCGCCAGCCACAACCTCAACAACGGCACCCGCCGCTACCACAGCGTCCACCACGCAAGCTGCGCCCAAAAAGGGTGGCGCTGTGACCTGTGACAAGGGTGCCAGCATCGTCTCCAGTTTCGGTTTTGAAAAAGTGGCCAGCAAATCCTGTGCGGCAACCTCGCTGGTTTATTCAGCCGAGCGTGGCGGCAAGCCCTTCGAGATCGAAGTCAATCCCAAGAGCGGTGAATTGACCGCAGTCAAGAAACTCTAGGCTTTCAAAACCTGCCCCTAAACCACTGGTTTTATGGGACGGCTTGCCTCCACTCTGGTGTCAGACTAGACACGGGGGCATGCAGCTTTTCCCAACGCCAGAAAACAAGGCACCGCCCGGCATTCGCGTGGTGGAGCTTTTCGCCGCCGACAAGGTGAAGCTGCGCGCTGCTTTTGCCGTGCCGAAAAACCCCAAGGGCACAGTTCTGTTGGCCAATGGCCGCAGCGAATTCATCGAGCGCTATTTCGAAACGATGAATGACCTGATGAAACAGGGCTTTGCCGTGGCCACTTTTGACTGGCGCGGCCAGGGCGGCTCGCAGCGCCTGATTGCCGATCCCAAGCGTGGCTATGTCAGGAGCTTTGCTGATTATGATCTCGACATTGATGCGGTCTATTCGCGCCTGCTCGTGGCACAATGCCCTAAGCCTTTTTACGGCCTTGGTCATTCTACCGGCAGCCACCTGATGCTGCGCGCCTTGCGCGGCCGCAAATGGCTGGACCGCGTAGTGCTGTCTGCACCTCTGATGGGCTTTCACTATGGCTCTTGGCCGCGCTGGGTGGCGCGCGGCATGGCGATTGGCGCCACCACTTTCGGCATGAAAACTGGCATCCTACCCGGCTACGCCAATCTTCCTTACAAGCGCGAGGACTTCCCGAACAATCCGCTCACCTCGGATCGCCGCCGCTGGGACCGTGATATTACCTCGCTGGAACACGCCCCGCAGCTCGCCATTGGCGGGCCCACCTTCGGCTGGTTCCGTGCGGCCCTGAATTCCATGGATGAATTGCAGGCCTGGCCAGAGGCGCAAGGCCCCTCCTGCCCCACTTTGATCGTCATGGCAGGACTGGACCGGGTGGTGAATAATGATGCCACCAAGATGTTCCTCGCCCGCGCGCCCGGCTTCTCGTCGCTCACCATTGCCGACAGCCAGCACGAAATCCTCAATGAGAAGAATGCCATCCGGCAGCGCTTTCTCGCGGCCTTCAACGCCTTCGTCACCGGCTGATCATTCCTGTCCGTCAAGGTTGCGCTGCAACACTCTAACGGCTGGACGAAAGCCATTCCCGCCACTAATGTAATTGTACGACAAATAAAATTTCAAGAAACCGAGACGGAAACGATGACCAAGGCGCCCAATAGCAAGATTGAAAACAAGCTGAAACTGCGCTCGCAGAACTGGTTTGATAATCCAGCCAATGCCGACATGACTGCGCTTTATCTTGAGCGTTATCTCAATTACGGCCTCACCCAGGGCGAATTGCAGGGCGGCAAGCCGATCATCGGCATCGCGCAGACGGGCTCTGACCTCTCGCCGTGCAACCGTGTTCACGTGGAACTGGTGAAGCGCGTGCGCGATGGCATCATCGCCGCCGGCGGCGTGCCTTTTGAATTCCCCATCCATCCGATCCAGGAAACCGGCAAGCGCCCGACAGCATCGCTGGACCGTAACCTTGCCTATCTCTCACTCGTCGAAGTGCTCTACGGTTATCCGCTCGATGGCGTGGTGCTCACCGTGGGCTGCGATAAGACAACCCCGGCCTGCCTCATGGGCGCCGCCACCGTCGATATTCCGGCCATCGCTCTGTCGTCCGGCCCGATGCTAAACGGCGACTACAAAGGCCAGCGTACGGGTTCAGGCACCATCGTCTGGCTGGCCCGCGAAAAGCTGGCCACCGGCGAACTCGACTATAAGGGCTTTGTTGATCTCGTGGCCTCGTCGGCGCCCTCAACCGGCTTCTGCAACACCATGGGCACCGCCAACACGATGAACTCGCTGGCCGAAGCCTTGGGCATGACGCTGCCCTACAATGCCGCAATCCCCGCACCCTACCGTGAGCGTGGCCAGATGGCCTATGAAACCGGCAAGCGCATCGTGGAAATGGTGCATGAAGATCTCACTCCCTCCAAGATCATGACGCGCAAGGCGTTTGAAAATGCCATCGTCGTCAACACCGCAATCGGTGGTTCCACCAATGCGCCCAACCATCTGAACGGCATCGCCGCGCATCTCGGCATCGAGCTTGAGGTGAAGGATTGGGAAAAGCACGGTTATGAATTGCCGCTGCTGGTCAACCTGCAGCCCGCCGGTGAATATCTCGGCGAAGACTATCACCGTGCCGGTGGCGTGCCCGCCGTGATGGCCGAGCTGATCCAGGCCGGCAAGATCCACGAGGACTGCATCACCGCCAATGGCAAGACCATCGGCGAAAACAACAAGGGCAAGTTCTCATGGAACCGCAAGGTGATCCGCGAGTTCAACGACCCGCTCAAGAAGACCGCCGGCTTCAAGATGTTGCATGGCAATCTGTTTGACTCAGCCATCATGAAGACCTCCGTGATCTCCGATGAATTCCGCCAGCGCTATCTGTCCAACCCGAAAGACCCGAATGCCTTCGAAGCCAAGGCCGTCGTGTTTGATGGTCCGGAAGATTATCATGCCAATATCGATGATCCGAAATTGGGCGTTGATGAAAACACCATTCTCTTCATCCGTGGCGTGGGCCCCCTGGGCTATCCGGGTGCCGCAGAAGTGGTGAATATGCGTGCACCGAATTACTTGCTGGAAAAAGGCATCCGCGCCCTTCCTTGCGTAGGCGATGGCCGCCAGTCTGGCACGTCGGGTTCGCCTTCGATCCTCAATGCCTCGCCCGAAGCGGCAGCCGGCAGTGGGCTCGCAGTCATTAAGAATGGTGACATGGTGCGCGTCGATCTCAATACCGGCGATTGCAACATGCTGGTCCCCAAGGAAGAGATCGCCAAGCGCCAGGCCGAGCTTGCAGCCAGCGGTGGCTACCCCGTTGCACCGTCGCAAACGCCGTGGCAGGAAATCTTCCGCAACACTACTGATCAACTTGCCCAGGGCATGGTGATCAAGGGAGCCACCAAGTTCCAGCGCGTCGCCAAGACCATGGGCATCCCGCGCGACAATCACTAAACTGCAAACTCTCCATCGGCGGGCTCAGGTCCGCCGACCCAGTCTTTCAAGAGGATGTGGCCATGTTCAAATCAATCAAATCCCCCGGCCTGAAAGCAACTTTCGCCGATCACGGCGCGCGCCTTGTGGCGCTGGAAATTGATGGCCGCGATGTGGTCTTCGGAACGCCGCTCGATCCTGACTTTTCCAAATGGGATAATTCCGCCGGCGTCACCTGCGGGCGCCACGCGGGCCGCATTTCCAAAGGCGGCTATGATCTGGATGGCGAACGCGTCAACCTGGTCAACAACAAGGATGGTTTCCAGCTGCATGGCGGGCCCAAGGGCTTCGGCAGCTGCGATTGGGCCGTGACCAAAAAAGGCAGCGAGCTGCATTACACGCTCACCAGCCCGGATGGCGATCAGGGCTTTCCCGGCGAGTTGAAAGCCAGCGCGGTTTATGGCCTCACCGGCAACACGCTCTGGGCCGAACTCACCGCCACGACGACGAAGCCCACCGTGATCAACCTCACCAACCACGCTTACTGGAATTTGATGGGGCCGAGTGCCGGCAAGGACGACGCCTTCACCCAGGAAATCCAGATGCATGCCAGCCACTATCTGCCGGTGGACAAGAACCTGCTGCCACTGGGCGACATTGCTGACGTCACCGGCACCAAATATGATTTCCGCAAACTCCGCGCCGTGGGCCAGCCCTATGATGATTGCTTCGTGATGGACGGCAAGCGCGGCGAACTGAAACAAGTGCTCACCATGCGCGATCCGAAATCAAACCGCCGCATGGAAGTGTGGAACACCGAAAGCGCCATCCAGTTTTATACGGCCCTGCACTGGAGCGATAAAATCCCCGGCAAGGGGCAGACGCTGCAGCAGCATCAGGCCATCGCGATTGAACCGCAAAACGTGCCGGACGCACCGAACAATCCGAACTTCCCGCAAAGCGTGCTGCGCCCTGGCAGAACCTACCGCAACCGGATTGAGTGGCGGTTTAGCTAAAAGAACAGCGCTGCAGCCACGCCGCAAAACGCCATTATGATCGCCGTCATATAGAGCCGCAGCGTGCGCATATAGATCGTCTCCACATCCTCCACCTTGTGGCGCATGTCGAGCATCCGGTAGAGCACCAGCAGCATCAGCACCAACGCCGGCAGTAGCGTCACCGCCACGATGATATCGGCGATGCTATGAATCTCGGAAACCTGGTCTTCCTTGGTGGCCCAGCCCGCGAGAAAGTTCAGCAGGAAGCCCATGATGATCCCAAGCGAAGTGATCATCGGCTGGCGGTAGGATGCAATGTCTTTCAGGTTGCGGGCAAGCATGGCGCCACACTCTCACAGGAAGTTGTAAGGATCAACATCCAGCTGCAAGGCCAGCGAGCCCTTCGGCTTGATGTCCTTCAGCCACGCCGAAAGAAACGCCTGCAGATTGACCTCACGCCCCGCCTTCACCAGGAGGCGTA
Source organism: Aestuariivirga litoralis (assembly GCF_015714715.1). NCBI lineage: Bacteria > Pseudomonadati > Pseudomonadota > Alphaproteobacteria > Hyphomicrobiales > Aestuariivirgaceae > Aestuariivirga > Aestuariivirga litoralis. The sequence continues at coordinate 654,300 of NZ_WAHS01000002.1, forward strand.
TCCTGTGCCGCCCACGGATCATCGCCAAAGGCGCAGGCGCCGGGCCCAGCACCTTGATGCCTTCAGCTGGTGGTGCCGCATGCGCCACATCGCGCGCAAAGCGCAACGTCTCGCCGCTGTCCTTGCCCGAAATCACAATGCCAGCCAGCCGCCCGGCCGGCGGCAGGCCCGCCATTTCACGAATGCGCTTTTCACCATCGAGATAGGCATCGCGGTCACCGCGCGCGAGCGCCTTCATCAAGGGATGATCGGCCAGATAGGTCTGCACCAGAGCACGCCCCGGTTTCTCCCCGCGCCCCGAACGCCCCGCCACTTGCGCCAGCAACGCCCAGGTGCGCTCGCCTGCCCGAGGATCAGAAGATTCCAGCGCAAGGTCCGCATCCACTACACCCACCAGCGTCAGCTGTGGAAAGTGATGACCCTTGGCCACCAATTGCGTGCCCAGGATCAAGTTGAAATCGCCATCTTCAATCCCGCGCAAAGTATCGCGCAGATTTTCACCGCGCGAAAGATCACTCGAAAGAATGGCCATCCGCGCATCTGGAAACAGCCGCATCGCCTCTTCGGCCAGCCGTTCAATGCCGGGGCCGACAGGTGTGAGCTTGCCCGCCTCACCACAGGACGGGCAGGCCTGCGGCACGCCTTCCTGATGCCCGCAATGATGGCATTGCAGGATCTTGCGGAACCTGTGTTCAACCATCGAGGCCGTACAATCCGGGCAATTCAACCGGTGCCCGCAGGCGCGGCACAAAGTCAGCGGCGCAAAGCCGCGCCGGTTGAGAAACAACAAGGCCTGATCGCCTGATGCCAAAGTATGCGCTGTGGCCGCAACCAATTCAGGCGAGAGCCACTGGCCGGGCTCCAGCTTCTCCACCACCATATTGATCAGCCGCGTTTCTGGCAGCTCCGGCCGCCCATGCCGGTCCTTCAGCTTCACCAGAAGGTAGCGACCGCGATCGACATTCATCAGGCTTTCCAGCGAAGGTGTGGCCGATGACAGCACCACCGGAAATTTTCCGAGATTGCCATAAAGCACGGCCATGTCGCGCGCGTGATAAGGCACGCCTTCATCCTGCTTGTAGGCATTCTCATGTTCTTCATCGACCACGATAAGGCCGAGATTGATCCATGGCAGGAACAGCGACGACCGGGCACCCACCACGATGCGCGCATCACCGGTCGCAATCCCGCGCCACACCCGCTCACGCTCGCGCGGGCGCAAATCCGAATGCCATTGCGCCGGCGCACAGCCAAAGCGCCGCTCTACGCGCGCAAGAAAAGGTGCCGTGAGCGCAATTTCCGGCAACAGCAGCAACACCTGCTTTCCCGCAGCCAGTGCCGCAGCCATCGCTTCGAAATAGACTTCCGTCTTGCCAGACCCCGTCACACCATCCAGCAGCGCAACCTTGCCGCCACGCTGCGCCACCATCTGCCGTAGTGCCTCAGCAGCGATCACCTGATCCTTGTTCAGCGTAAAGGCCCCAGCATTCAAATCCGGTTCCTGGAACTTCGCATGTGGCGGCAAACCCACTTCCTTTAGCGCACCTTGAGCCGCCAGCGCCTTCACCACCGATGCACCCACACCTGCGGCCTGCGCCAGTTCGGAAGGCCGCATCGCAAAGCCCTGTGCCGCAACTTCCAGAACCCTCGCCCGCTGCGGCGTCAGCTTGGCAGGCGTGACCTCACCCAGCACCAAAGCCTTCTGCAGCACTGGTTCATCCAGCGCCGCAGGCACGCGCATCACCATGCGCAGCACATTGCCCTTGGGTTCCAGATAATAGGCCGAAAGCCATTCGATGAATTTGCGGTGCGTCTCGGAAAGTGGCGGCGCATCGCAGCGCCGCGTCACCGCGCGCAGCTTCATATTGGTGCCGAAACTCTGGTTCACTTCCCACACACAGCCCAGATAGCTGCGCGGCCCCATCGGCACTTCAACAAAATCGCCAGGCGCCAAAACCATCCCATCAGGGATCGCGTAGGAATAAGCCTGTGCCAATGCTAGCGGCAAAAGTACCTCTGCGATTCTGATCGAGTTCTCCATTTGTTCGGCTTTAGACTTTGATCACTTCGGTTTCCAGCACTATATCTGATTCATGCTCACGCGCCCGCACAGCACCCCGCAAGTGACCGAGATCGCCTATCTCGAACCGGCACTTTACGCCGCCCGCCTGCGTGACCAGCCAAATCTCACATTGCTGGAAACCGTGATGCGGCAGGAACATCTGGGCCGCTGGTCATTCCTCGCCTGCAATCCATCGGCGACGGCCAGAGCGCTGGATGATGTGCAACGCGACCTGACAAAGAATCGAGTCGAAACCCTGCCCGGCCTGCCGCCATTTCAGGGCGGTTGGGCCGGCTTCATCTCCTATGATGCGGGCTGGGCCTTCCAAGGTGCCAAACATCCGCCCGCCTTCAAGCCGCTCTGCCCGGACATGATTTTCCACCGCTACGATACCGTGTTGGGTTTCGACCACTTGCAGGAACGCGCCTTCATCATCGGGCCCGATGCGGCCAAGCTCGAAAAACTGCTGAAGCGCAAAGCACCGCCCAAGGGCCCGCATGTGATCAAAGTCTGGCAAAGCAATTTCACCCGGCCGGATTATGAAGCCGCCATTGCCCGCACGGTTGAATACATTCTGGCCGGAGATATTTTCCAGGCGAACATCACGCAGTGCTTCTCAGCTGAAATTCCGCAAGACTTTGACGCGTTTGCGTTCTATCAAACCCTGCGCACCAAAAATCCCGCCACCTTCGCCGCCTTCCTCGACTATGGCGATCTGAAAGTGGCTTCCTCCTCGCCCGAGCGCCTGGTGAAGATGGAAGCCGGGCATCTCGAAGCGCGTCCCATCAAGGGCACGCGCAAACGCGATGGCGATCCGGCGCGTGATGCCGCACTGATCGCCGAGCTGCAATCCAGCCGGAAAGACCGCGCCGAGAATGTGATGATCGTCGACCTGCTGCGCAATGATCTCAGCCGCATCAGCAAGCCCGGCACGGTGAAAGTGCCTATCCTGTGCGGGCTGGAATCCTACGCCAATGTGCATCACCTCGTGTCAGTGGTGGAAGCAGAAGCCCGTGACGGACTGGATGCGGTCGATCTCATCAAGGCGATTTTCCCCGGCGGCTCGATCACCGGCGCACCCAAGATCCGCGCCATGGAAGTGATTGCAGAGTTGGAGCAACAGGCGCGCGGGCTCTATTGTGGCGGCATCGGCTGGCTGGGCTTCAACGGCAACGCCGATTTCAACATCACCATCCGCACGGCTTTGTTCTCCGGCGGCAAGGCCTATGTGCAGGGCGGCGGCGGCATCACCGCGCGTTCCGAGCCAGCCGCCGAATATGAAGAGAGCCTCACCAAGATCAGCCGCATCATGGAGGCGTTCAAGCCATGATCCTGATCATCGATAATTACGACAGCTTCGTCTTCAACGTGGCGCGTTACTTTGAGGAACTGGGCGAGAAAACCCGCGTCATCCGCAATGACGCCGTCACTGATGACGATATCAAAGCGGCCAAGGCCATCGTCATCTCACCCGGCCCCTGCGCGCCCAAGGAGGCCGGCCAGTCTCTGGATATCGTGCGCCAATATTCCGGCAAGCTCCCCATTCTCGGCATCTGCCTTGGCCATCAGGTGATCGGTGAAGTCTTCGGTGCGCGCGTCACCCGCGCAAAGCGGCCATTGCATGGCGAAGCCTCCGACATCGAGCATGATGGTGAAGGCATGTTTGCGCATATTCCGCAAAATTTCGCCGCGGGCCGCTATCACTCACTCATTGTTGACCAAGTGGAGGGCACACCCTTGAAGGTCACCGCGCGCAGCGCCAATGGCGAAGTCATGGGCCTGCAACATGAATCGCATCCAACCTTCGGTGTGCAATTCCACCCCGAATCCATCCTCACGGAGCATGGCTACGGCCTGCTCAAGAATTTTCTGAAAGTTGCTGCATGAGCGTCTGGTGCAATGGTGCGTTTGTTGATCACTTGACGCTCGATCTCGCCGAGCGTGGACTGATGCTGGGGGATGGCATTTTTGAAACCATCGCCGTGCGCGAAGGCCGCGCCATCTGGCTCGACGCCCACCTCGCCCGCATGGCACGCACTGCCGATGCTCTGGGTCTGGCCTTCGATGAGCACAAGCTGCGCGGCGCCTTGTTTTCAGTGCTGATCAAATCCGCCGCGCCGTCGGAAGTCCTGCGCATCACTCTCACCCGCGGCCCCACGGGCCGGGGCTTTGCCATTAACGGCGACAAGCCGACGCTGATGATCTCGCTCAACCCGTTTGATCTGAGCAAGCTTCCCGCTTCCGTGCGGCTGGCCACCTCCACCATCCGCCGCAACCCTTCCGCCCCCTCTTCGCATTTCAAGACGATTTCCTACATCGACGGCATCGCCGCCGCCCGCGAAGTGGCCGGCCGCGCCGATGACGCGCTGCTGCTCAACACCGAAGGCCATGTCGCCTGCACCACCATAGCCAATGTGTTTCTGCTGAAAGACGCCACGCTGATCACCCCCAGCGATGGCCAGGGCATCCTGCCCGGCATTGCCCGCGCCGTGATCATGGCCGGCGTGGCGGAACTGGGCCTCAGCCTGGAGCTCCGCCCAGTCCAGTCCGCCGAGCTGGCCACTGCCGATGCGGTTTTCGTGACCAATTCTTTGCGCCTTGCCACGCCGGTGTCATCCATTGATGGCAAGGCGTGTGGCATGCGTGCTATAGATGACATCAACGCATTCTTGGAAAGGGACTTCTCATGAAATTCTTTGCTGATACGGGCGACGTCGCGGAAATCCGCGAAATCCAGTCCATGGGCCTGCTGGATGGTGTCACCACCAATCCCTCGTTGATCGCCAAATCCGGCCGCCAGTTCAAGGATGTAATCAAGGAAATCTGCGGCATCACCGATGGCCCGGTTTCTGCTGAAGTGGCCGCGCTTGATTACGAAACGATGATGAAAGAGGCCGACGTGCTGCGCAAGATCGCCAAGAATGTGACGGTCAAGGTGCCACTCACGGTCGATGGCCTCAGGGCCTGCAAGGCGCTTTCCGGCGATGGCACGATGGTCAATGTCACGCTCTGCTTCTCGCCGAACCAGGCGCTGCTGGCCGCCAAGGCCGGTGCGCATTTCATCTCGCCCTTCGTGGGCCGCCTCGATGACATCCATCTGGACGGCATGGAGCTCATCTCCGAGATCCGCCAGATCTATGACAATTATGATTACGACACCAACATCCTGGTCGCCTCAGTGCGCACTGCCAATCACATCAAGGAAGCCGCCTTGATCGGTGCTGACTACGCAACGGCCCCTGCATCGGTGCTGAAATCACTGGTCAAGCACCCGCTGACCGACAAGGGCATCGAAGGCTTCGTCGCCGACTGGAAGAAGACCGGCCAGTCGATCATCTAGTAACCGCGCCTTCACTTTTGAGGGTGAAATTGGGGCCATGTCCGAGGATATGGCCCTTTTTCATTTTGCTGCTGATGTCACGCCCATCGCCCGGGCATGGCTGGCCACGCTGAAATCCGAGCGCCGCCTCGCCGCCAAAACGCTCGAAGCCTATATCAGCGACCTCACGCAATTCGGTGGCTTCCTGCAGGAGCATCTGGGCGAAGCCGCATCCATCTCTCTACTCGCCGGACTGGACGCATCCGATTTCCGCAGCTTCCTGGCCCGCCGCCGCAATGACGGGATCGAAAGCCGCTCACTCGCAAGACAGCTCTCCGCCATCCGCTCCTTCTTCCGCCATGCCGAGCGTAATGGGCATTTCAAATGCGCAGCCCTCGCCGCCGTGCGCACACCGAAAATCCCGCATTCGGTGCCAAGGCCGCTGACTGAGGACCAGTCGCACAAGCTGGTCACAGACGTGGTGTTGGAACAGGATGAAGCCTGGATTCAAGCCCGCGACATGGCCGTCCTCACTTTGCTCTATGGTTGCGGCCTGCGCATCTCCGAGGCTTTGGGCCTCACCGTGAAACAATCCGAGCAGAACCCTCTGGTCATCATCGGCAAGGGCGGCAAAGAACGTCTGGTGCCCATGGTGCCCGCCGCCGTCGAAGCCATTACGGCTTACCGGAAGCTGGCGCCGATGCCACTGCTGCCATCCATGCCGTTGTTCCGCGGCGCCAAGGGTGGCGCCCTCAGCCCGCGCATCATCCAGCTGCTGATGGAACGGCTGCGCGGTGCGATGAACCTGCCGGATTCCGCCACGCCGCATGCTTTGCGTCACAGCTTTGCGTCGCATCTTTTGGGAAATGGCGCTGACCTGCGCGTGATCCAGGATTTGCTCGGCCATGCCTCGCTGTCATCCACGCAGATCTACACCGAGGTCAACCGCAAGCATCTGCTTGAGCAGTACCGCAAGGCGTTCCCCAAAGCGTGAGCCGTGCTAGTCTGGGCCATGCCCCAGATTGATCGCGTTCGTCCCAATGAAGACCTCCCGAAAAGCGTAGATGTCGCCATTATCGGTGGCGGCATTGCTGGCATTGGCCTCGCTTTGGACCTTGCCGAACGAGGGCTGAAAGTCGCCGTCTTCGAAAAGGGTGAAATCGCCGCCGAGCAATCCAGCCGCAATTGGGGTTGGTGCCGTCAGATGGGGCGTGACGTAAGGGAAATTCCCTTGATCCTCGAAAGCCTGAAACTCTGGTCCGGGATGAACCAGCGTTTGGGCGCGGAAACCGGATTCCGTACCTGCGGCATCGCCTATCTGGAAAAAGATGAAGCCTCTCTCGCTCCGCGCGAGGCATGGCTGAGCGATGTCGCCGCCCCTGCAGGCATCGTCAGCCACATGGTGAGAGGCGCTGATCTCGAAAAGATTGTCCCCGGCAGCAGCAGCCATTTCCATGGCGCCCTTTACACGCCGGGTGATGGCAAGGCCGAGCCGTTTATCGCGGTAACAGCCATGGCGCGGGCCGTGCAGGCCAAGGGCGGATTGATTTTCACCCAATGCGCCGTGCGCGGCATCGAGACTTCTGCCGGCCGCATCTCATCCATCGTGACTGAACGCGGTGCCGTTGCCTGCAGCGCGGCGGTCATCGCCGGTGGATATTGGTCGCGGCATTTTCTGGCCAATCTCAGCATCGCATTCCCACAGGTGGGGGTTCTCTCTTCCGTTCTGCGCACCACCCCGCTGGAGAATGGCCATGTGACAACTTTTGCCGGCGGCAAATTCGCTGCCCGCAAAAGGCTGGATGGAGGTTTCACCATCGCCCCCAATTTCCTGTCCATGCCGGAAATGGTGCCCGCCTCTTTCCGGTATCTTTTCGATTTTCTGCCGATGCTGCGACAGGAATGGGCCTGTCTGCGCCCGCGTCTGTCCAGCTGGTTTTTCGAAGAGGCACGCATGAAGAAGCGCTGGAATCTGGATGAGACATCGCCCTTCGAATCTCACCGCATCCTCAATCCCAAACCTGTGGGCTGGGTTCTCGATGAAGCAATGCGCGAGTTGAAACGCTACTTCCCGGCCTTTGCACCTGTGCAGGTCGCCGAGCGCTGGGCCGGAATGATTGACGGCACGCCCGATGCCATCCCGGTGATTTCAGCCATCGACAAAGTGCCGGGCCTCTATCTCTCAGCCGGCTATTCCGGCCATGGCTTCGGCATCGGCCCCGGTGCGGCGAAACTGATGGCGCAATTGATTGTGGGTGAGCGCCCTATGCCGACACGTCGGCTTTCCGCTTTTCGCGCTTCAGCGATGGCACAAAACATCGCCCCACAACGGGCGTTTGATCAGGCCGCGATCAGCTTGGCGTGATTGATCGCGCGGTTGATCGTGTCCAGCAGCTCTTCCGGCTGCACAGGTTTGCGCATGAATTCAAAAATCTTGAGGTCAGCGGCGCGCAACTGCGTGGTGCGTTCAACGTCTGCCGTTACCATCACATAGGTGGCATCAGCACCCATGGCCTGCAGCGTCTCGATGACGTCAAGGCCGTTCTTCAAACTGCCCAGGCGGAAATCAAACAGGCCGACCGCAAAAGTCTGGTCCACCGCGAATTCAACGGCACTTTCAGGATCAGAGAAGCCCTTCACCTTGTAGCCGCAATCGGCCAGCAATTCGGCAACGCTGGTCAGCAGATCAACGTCATCATCAAGGATCAGGATATCGATATCTTTTCTGGCCAAGGCAAACCCCTCACTTGCCGCGAAATTAGGCGACAATCCTTTCGAACCCATTGAGCCCGAAAGTTAACGACCTATGAATGGATGGCCCGGCCATCCACCGCCATGGCCGCTTCCTTCACAGCTTCCGACAACGTGGGATGGGCATGACAGGTGCGCGCCAGGTCTTCTGCCGAGCCGCCAAATTCCATCAGAACAGCAACTTCGTGAATCATTTCGCCAGCTTGCGCACCCACAATATGGCAGCCCAACACCTTGTCGGTCTTGGCATCAGCGAGGATTTTCACGAAACCATCGGTCGTCTGGTTGGCCTTGGCGCGGCCATTGGCAAGGAAAAGAAATTTCCCGGATTTGTATTCAATGCCGGCCTGCTTCAATTCTTCTTCGGTCTTGCCGACCGAAGCCACTTCCGGAGACGTATAGACCACGCCGGGAATGACGCCGTAATTCACATGGCCCGCCTGGCCAGCCAGAAGTTCAGCGACAGCGATGCCCTCATCTTCCGCCTTGTGGGCCAGCATGGGTCCGCGGATCACATCACCAATCGCGTAGATGCCCGGAACGGACGTGGCGAAATCTTCATTCACTTCCACACGGCCGCGCGCATCAAGCACAATGCCTGCTTCTTTCGCACCCAGCCCTTCGGTATTGGCGGCCCGGCCCACGGCCAGCAGCACCACGTCCGAAATAATCTTCTCCGCAGCGCCACCAGCAGCAGGCTCCACCGACAGCGTGACGCCCGCAGCTGAAGTCTCAGCGCCCATCACCTTGGACGACAGCTTGAAAACAAAACCCTGCTTTTCGAGCAAACGCTGGAACGCCTTGGCCACTTCTGCATCCATGCCGGGCAGGATGCGGTCGAGATATTCCACCACCGTCACTTTAGAGCCCAGCCGCTGATAGACCGAACCCAGTTCAAGCCCGATCACGCCAGCCCCGATCACCGTCAGCGAGGCCGGAATCTTTTCGAGCACCAGGGCGCCGGTGGAACTAACGATAGTCTTCTCGTCAACCTCAACGCCCTTGAGCTTGGAGGATTCCGAACCGGTGGCGATCACAATGTTCTTGGCTTCGTGAACCGTGTCGCCCACCTTCACCTTGCCGGCGCCGATGATGGTGGCACTGCCACGGATCACATCAATCTTGTTCTTCTTGAACAGGAAGTCGATGCCCTTGGTATTGCTTTCCACCACCTCTTGCTTGAATTTCAGCATCTGGCCGAAATCAACCTTGGTGTCGGCGGTCAGGCCCATGCGGGCAAAACCATGCTTGCTCTCGGCCAGAAGCTCGGTCGCATGCAACAGCGCTTTTGATGGAATGCAGCCCACATTGAGGCAGGTGCCGCCATGCGTGGCGCGCTTTTCGATGACAGCCACTTTCATCCCCAGCTGCGCCGCGCGAATGGCGCAGACATAGCCGCCGGGTCCGGTGCCGATAACGATGAGATCGTGAGACATGATCAGAGATCCAGCAGCGCGCGTTGCGGGTCTTCCAGGCCGTCCTTGATGCGCACGAGGAAGGTCACCGCTTCCTTGCCGTCTACGATACGGTGATCATACGAAAGTGCGAGATACATCATCGGGCGGATCACCACCTGGCCGTTCACCGCAATCGGCCGGTCCTTGATCGCATGCATGCCCAGAATGCCGCTCTGCGGTGCATTCAATATCGGCGTGCTCATCAGCGAACCATAGATGCCGCCATTGGTGACAGTGAAGGTGCCGCCCTGCATGTCGGCAATCTGCAGCTTGCCGTCACGCGCCTGCTTGCCATAGCCGGCAATGGTCTTTTCAATGCCCGCAAAGGACAGCATGTCGGCATTGCGCACCACCGGCACGACGAGGCCCTTGTCGGTGCCCACCGCCACGCCGATATTGTAGTAATTCTTGTACACAATGTCTTCGCCATCGATCTCGGCATTGACGGCGGGCACATCCCGCAGCGCCTGGATAACGGCCTTCACGAAGAAACTCATGAAGCCCAGCTTGGTGCCGTGCTTCTTCTCGAACACATCCTTGTACTGATTGCGCATCGCCATCACCGATGACATGTCCACCTCGTTGAACGTGGTCAGCATCGCGGCGGTGTTCTGCGCATCTTTCAGGCGCTTGGCGATGGTGGCGCGCAGGCGCGTCATCTTCACCCGCTCTTCGCCACCAGCGGGCGCAGCAGGAACCGGCGCCGACACCGCAACAGGTGCAGGCGCAGCAGCAGGCGCTGCCGCTGGCTTGGTTTCCATCGCACCAATCACATCACCCTTGGTGATGCGGCCATCCTTGCCAGTGCCGGGAATATCAGCCGGGTTGAGATTGTTCTCGACAACCGCTTTGCGTACGGCGGGAGACAGCGTCTGTTCAACCACTGCCGGTGCAGCCGCCGGAGCAGGCGCAGCCGAAGGCTTCGCGGCAGGAGACGAAGGTGCGGCACCCGCAGCACCTTCAAGGATCGAACCCAGAAGCGCACCCACCGCGATAGTCGCACCCGGCGCGGCATTGATCTTTTCCAGCTTGCCAGAGGCGGGTGCCGGCACTTCCACCGTCACCTTGTCGGTTTCAAGCTCGACCAGCGGCTCATCGATCTTGATCGCATCGCCTTCCTTCTTGAACCACTTTGCAATCGTGGCTTCCGTGACGCTTTCGCCAAGGGCGGGAACGCGGATTTCTTTGCTCATTTTTTTCGCCGTCTTTCAGAATGAAGTTGCTTAAGCCATGGCTTCGTCAAGGAACGCTTTCAGCTCCTTGAGATGCCGGCTCATCAGGCCCGATGCGGTGGCGGCAGAGGCCGCGCGGCCCACATAACGAACCTTGTTGTTCTTCGCCTTGATGAAGTCCAGCACGCGCTCCAGATTGGGCTGCGCGAAACTCCATGCGCCCATATTGTAGGGCTCTTCCTGGCACCAGACGAATTCGGCTTTTGAGAAGCGCGCCAGTTCCTGCGCCAGCGCCTTGTGCGGCCAGGGATAAAGCTGTTCAACGCGCAGCAGGTAAATGTCATTGAGGCCGCGTTTTTCGCGCTCCTCATAAAGATCGAAATAAACTTTACCCGTGCACAGCACCACGCGGCGGATCTTGTCGTCCTTTACGAGCTTGATCTTCTCGCTCTTCAGGAACTCAGCATCATCCCACAGGATGCGGTGGAAGGTGGAATTCGCACCCATGTCTTCCAGCGAAGACACCGCACGCTTGTTGCGCAGCAGGCTCTTCGGCGTCATCAGGATCAGCGGCTTGCGGAAGTCGCGCTTCATCTGGCGGCGCAGGATGTGGAAGTAATTCGCAGGCGTCGAACAATTCGCCACCTGCATATTGTCTTCCGCACACATCTGCAGGAAGCGCTCCAGTCGGGCGGAAGAATGTTCCGGCCCCTGGCCCTCATAACCATGCGGCAACAGCACCACGAGGCCCGACATGCGCAGCCACTTGCGTTCCGCCGATGAAATGAACTGGTCGAACAGAACCTGTGCGCCATTGGCGAAATCGCCGAATTGCGCTTCCCACAGCACGAGCGCATTGGGCTCGGCCAGTGAATAGCCATATTCAAAACCCAGCACGGCTTCTTCCGAGAGCATCGAATTGATGATCTCGATCTTGGTGGCTTGGTCTTTGACCAGATGATTGAGCGGCGTGTAGCGCTTCTCGGTTTCCTGGTCGATCAGGACCGCGTGGCGTTGCGAGAATGTGCCACGTTGCACGTCCTGGCCGGAAAGGCGGATCTTGGTGCCTTCCTTCAGCAGCGTGCCGTAAGCCAGCGATTCAGCCATGGCCCAGTCAATGCCCGAGCCATCTTCGATCATCTTGCGGCGGCCATCCAGCACGCGCTGCAGCGTGCGATGCGGCGTGAAGGTCTTCGGCACCTTGGTCAGCTTGATGCCGATGGCCTTCAGCTCTTCCACTTCAATGCCGGTCGTGCCGCGGCGCGCATCGTCTTGCGCTTCAGCGGTCTTCATGCCTGCCCAGCGTCCATCCAGCCAGTCAGCTTTATTGGCTTTGTAGGCCGAGGCCACACCCATCGCGTCATCAAGGCGCTTGCGGTATTCGGCCTTCATCTCGTCGAATTCGGCTTCGGTGACCGTGCCATTGGCAATCAGGCGCTTGGCATAGATGTTCACCGCGGTTTCATGGCCCTGGATGCGCTTGTACATCAGCGGCTGGGTGAACATCGGCTCGTCGGTTTCGTTATGGCCGAAGCGGCGATAGCAGAACATGTCGATGACGACAGGCTTCTTGAACTCCTGGCGGAATTCCATTGCCACCTTGGCGGCAAACACCACCGCTTCCGGATCATCGCCATTCGCATGGAAGATCGGCGCTTCGATCATCTTGGCAATGTCGGACGGATAGGGCGACGAGCGGGACCATAGAGGGCTCGTCGTAAAGCCGATCTGGTTGTTCACGATGAAATGGATCGACCCGCCGGAGCGGTGGCCTTTCAGGCCCGAAAGCCCGAAACATTCAGCAATCACGCCTTGGCCAGCAAAGGCCGCATCACCATGAATCAGCAGTGGCAGAACCGATGTGCGCTCGCGGTCGCCGCGCGCATCCTGCTTGGCGCGGGCCTTGCCCAGAACCACAGGATCGACGATTTCGAGATGCGACGGATTGGCAGTGAGCGACAGATGCACGGTGTTGCCATCGAATACGCGGTCTGATGATGAACCGAGATGGTATTTCACGTCGCCTGACCCTTCCACTTCATCCGGCGTGGAAGACCCGCCCTGGAATTCATGGAAAATCGCCGAGTAAGGCTTGGCCAGGAAATTCGCCAGCACATTGAGGCGGCCGCGATGCGCCATGCCCAGCACAATGTCCTTCAGGCCAATCTGTCCGCCGCGCTTCACGATCTGCTCCAGCGCCGGGATCATGCTTTCGCCGCCGTCCAGGCCGAAGCGCTTGGTGCCGGTGAATTTCAAGTTACAGAACTGCTCGAAGCCTTCCGCCTCGATCAGCTTGTTGAGGATCGCCTTCTTGCCCTGCGGCGTGAAGCTGATTTCCTTGCTCTCGCCTTCGATGCGCTTCTGCAGCCAGGCCTTCTGCACCGGATCGGAGATGTGCATGAATTCCACGCCCAGCGTGCCACAATAGGTGCGGCGCAGAATGTCAGTCACCTGGCGGATAGTGCCCTTTTCCAAGCCCAGCACATTGTCGAGGAACACCGGGCGGTCAAGGTCGGCCTCACCGAAACCATAAGTGGCCGGGTCTAGCTCGGGCTGTGGCTCTGGCTCTTTCAGCTTCAAGGGATCAAGGTCGGCACCCAGATGGCCACGCATGCGGAAGGCGCGGATCATCATCAACGCGCGTACGGAATCGAGCGTGGCCTTCTTGACGTCATCGGGATTAGGAGCGGCGGCAGCGGGCGCTGCAACCGGCGCAGCCACAAGTGCTGGCGCGCGGACGGCCTTGGGATCAACCTTGGGCGCATGCGCCTTGTCATAGGCAGACCAATTGCCGTCAAGAGCCGCAGTCAGTTCATCATTGGGCGGGGCCGGCCAATCGGCACGCTCCCAGGAGGGGCGGGCGGCGGGCGCTGCGCCCAAAGCACCACTGTCCAGCTCAGAAAAAAATTGCCGCCAGTGGATATCCACGGCAGCAGGGTCTTTCTTGAATGTGCTGTAAAGTTCTTCGACGAATTTGGCGTTGCCGCCGTAGAGGAAAGACGATTGCTCCAAGGCAGCCGCCAAGTCGGTCTTGTTCATATCACCACCATCGTTCAGCTCCAGCCTCTGGCACAATCGCCAGCTTGCCGGTCGGGCACAATCGCCCGTGCAAACCAAATGCGTATTCTAATGTGCTATATAGGAGTTGGATTTTGTCGGAAATATAACTTTTCTGATTGTTTCACGTTTGTAACCAGATTTGATGGCGCGAAGCTTACTTCGCGCGCTTCAGCTTCTTCAGCAGTGTCTCACCCAGCAACGCCGGCGAGTCCGAAACCGCGATCCCGGCGCGCTTCATCGCGTCAACCTTGGAGCCTGCATCGCCCTTACCGCCTGAAATGATTGCACCCGCATGGCCCATGCGGCGGCCGGGAGGTGCCGTGCGCCCGGCGATGAAACCAGCCATCGGCTTCTTCACTTTGTTTTTGCGCAGGAATTCGGCCGCTTCTTCTTCGGCTGAACCACCGATTTCACCGATCATGATGATTGATTTGGTCTTCGGGTCAGCGAGGAACATCTCCAGCACGTCGATGAATTCGGTGCCTTTGACCGGATCGCCGCCAATGCCCACAGCCGTGGTCTGGCCGAGGCCCGCATTGGTGGTCTGGAACACCGCTTCATAAGTCAGCGTGCCGGAACGCGAGACGATCCCCACCGAGCCCTTCTTGAAGATGTTGCCCGGCATGATGCCGATCTTGCATTCGCCTGGCGTCAGAACACCCGGGCAGTTCGGCCCGATGAGCCGCGACTTGGAGCCGGAAAGCGCCCGCTTCACCCGCACCATGTCGAGAACTGGAATGCCCTCGGTGATCGCCACGATCAGCGGCACTTCGGCATCAATGGCTTCCAGAATGGCATCAGCCGCAAAGGGTGGCGGCACGTAAATGACTGAGGCATCAGCGCCAGTCTTCTCGCGCGCATCAGCCACCGTGTCGAACACTGGCAGGTTCAGATGCTTGGTGCCACCTTTGCCCGGCGTGACACCGCCGACCATCTTGGTCCCATAATTCAACGCCGACTGCGAGTGGAATGTGCCGGCCTCACCCGTGAAGCCCTGGCAGATGACCTTGGTGTTCTTGTTGACGAGAATGGACATTACTTATGTCTCCTGAATTTTGGGAAAAGCGGGTTCAATTGATCAACCCGTCCAAAGCTTTTTTCTCGGCCGCACTGGGCTTGCCGAGATATTGCGGTTTCGAAGAAATGGAAATTTCGGCAATCGCCTTCTTGCCATCGGCCGTGACCAGAAAGCCGACAATGTTTTGCGCACAGAATTTCGGCTTGCAGCCCCAGCCGGCAATGTAGTGAACGCCGCCCACATCCTTGTCCATCAGCGCCATGCCCACGCCGTTCAAATTCCACAGCCAGTCTTCACCCTGCATGTTTTTCGGCAAGATGCCGTGCAGGGCTTTCATGGCGGCAGGATATTTCTTCGGCAGGTCGCCCGTCTGCGCCGCGTTTGGATTGTCATTCTCCACCGCGAAGGCACCGCTGGCCATCAGCGGCAAAAGCAGCAGCGCCGCAACCGCAATCCGCTTCATCACGCCGCGTCCTTCACGGCCTTGACGATTTTCTTGGCTGCATCATTGAGATCATCGGCGGGCAGCACATTGAGGCCGCTGTCACGGATGATGGCCTTGCCCTCTTCCACATTGGTGCCTTCCAGGCGCACGACGAGCGGCACTTTCAGACCCACTTCCTTCACCGCCGCCACAACGCCAGCCGCGATCACATCACATTTCATGATGCCGCCGAAGATGTTGACGAGGATGCCCTTGACCTTGGGATCAGCCGTGATGATCTTGAACGCTGCCGTCACCTTTTCCTTGGTGGCGCCACCGCCCACATCGAGGAAGTTGGCAGGCTCTGCGCCATAAAGCTTGATGATGTCCATCGTCGCCATGGCAAGGCCAGCGCCATTCACCATGCAACCGATCGAACCATCGAGCGCCACATAGGACAGATCGAATTTCGAAGCTTCGATTTCCTTCGGGTCTTCTTCGGTCAGATCACGCAACGCGACAATTTCAGGATGGCGCATCAACGCGTTGTCATCAAAATTCACTTTCGCATCGAGGCAGATCAGCTGATTGTCCTTGGTCACCACCAGCGGATTGATTTCGAGCAGGCTCATATCCTTGTCAACGAAAGCCTTGTAGAGCCCGCCCACCATCTTGTTCAGCTGCTTGGCCAGATCGCCTTCCAGCTTGAGTGCCGAGGCAATGCGGCGGCCCACATAGCCCGAATACCCGGCTGCCGGATCAACATGCACAGTCACGATCTTTTCCGGCGTCTTGTGCGCCACTTCTTCAATGTCCATGCCGCCTTCGGTGGATACAATGAAAGCGATGCGCGAATTGGCGCGGTCCACCAGCATGGAAAGATAAAGCTCGCGGGCAATCGCCGTACCTTCTTCGATATAAAGGCGCTGCACTTGCTTGCCGGCGGGGCCGGTCTGATGCGTGACGAGGTTCATGCCCAGCATGCGCGTGGCTTCCGCCTTCACGTCAGCGATGGATTTCACCACCTTCACGCCGCCGCCCTTGCCGCGGCCACCGGCATGGATCTGCGCCTTCACCACCCAGACCGGGCCGGGCTGGCCTTCAGCGGCCTTCACGGCTTCTTCCACCGTGAAAGCGGGCGAGCCCTTGCCGGTTGCTACGCCATATTGGCGCAAAACTTCTTTGGCTTGATATTCGTGGATGTTCATCTGGGCCTCGTTCGCTTAGGTCACATCAGAGATAAAAAAGGCGGGCTCGAAGCCCGCCTCAAAACTTACGCCAGTTCCGGTGCCAGCGTTTTTGCGGCAGCCATCAAACCGTTCACCGCAGCGACCGATTTGTCAAAGCCGGCCTTGTCTTCGGCATTGAGCTCGATCTCGACGATGCGCTCCACACCGTTTTCACCGATCACCACCGGCACGCCAACATAGGTGCCTTTGACGCCATATTGGCCATCGAGATAGGCAGCGCACGGGAGCACGCGGCGATAATCCTTGAGATAGGCTTCCGCCATCGCAATCGCCGACGAAGCAGGTGCGTAGTAGGCCGAGCCGGTCTTCAGCAAATTCACCACTTCAGCGCCGCCATCACGGGTGCGCTGTACGATCTTGTCGATCTTTTCCTGCGTGCTCCAGCCCATCTTGATCAGGTCCGGCACCGGGATGCCGGCCACGGTGGAATAACGCACCAGCGGCACCATCGTGTCGCCATGGCCGCCCATCACGAAGGCATTCACATCCTTCACCGACACATTGAATTCTTCGGCGAGGAAATGCTGGAAGCGCGCCGAGTCAAGAACGCCAGCCATGCCGATCAGCTTGTTGGTCGGCAGGCCCGAAAACTTCTGCAGCGCCCAAACCATCACGTCGAGCGGGTTGGTGATGCAGATCACGAAGGCATTCGGTGCATGCGCTTTCAGGCCTTCACCGACCGACTTCATCACCTTGAGATTGATGCCCACAAGATCATCGCGGCTCATGCCGGGTTTACGCGGCACACCGGCAGTGACGATGCAAACATCGGCTCCAGCAATCGCTTCATAGGAGTTCGCACCCGAGAGCTTGGCATCAAAACCTTCCACCGGGCCTGACTGAGAAAGGTCAAGCGTCTTGCCCTGCGGCAGGCCCTCGGCGATGTCGAACACCACAATGTCACCAAGTTCGCGCAGCGCCGCCAGATGGGCCAAAGTGCCCCCGATCATGCCGCCGCCGATGAGAGCAATTTTCTTACGTGCCATTCAAGACCCCTGTTGCATTGCAATATTTATTGAGGACTTCCTAGTCCTGTTAACTATTGGCTTCAATAGTCATTTGTTGAGTGACGCCAATCAGTCCCGCGCCCACCAGCTGACAGACTGCATTTCCCGCAAACGTGACGCCGTTCTTAGGAATTCGGTCTTGTGCGGGCCTGTGATGCACAGTTTCTCCGGCGCCGCCGCTGCGGTGACGACGAGGCGCGTGCCCGCATCATAGAGCGTGTCGATCAGCAGGATGAAGCGCTTGGCCTCATTGCGCTCGGCAACCTTGAGCACCGGCACATGTGCCACAAACACCGTGCCATAATGCTTGGCGATGGCCAGATAGTCGGGCGCTGCCAGAGGCTGGCGGCACAGGGCATCGAATTCAAACCAGCAGCAGCCATGCGCGGCATAGGGCACCAGCAGCTTGCGGCCCAGAACTTCAATCTCCTGCGGGCGACCGGTCTCGCTGTCGGCCAGCCGGTGCCAGAGATGAACCAGAGTCTCATCGGCCTTGGGCGTCAGCGGCGAAATATAGGTCTGCTCAGCGGCCACGCGGCCCAGCCGGTAGTCCTTGCCTGCACCCAGCTCGACCACATCCATCATCTCGTTCAGCCGCGCCACAAAAGGCAGGAACAGCTGACGATTCAAACCATCTTTGTAGAGCCCATCCGGTGGCTGGTTGGACGTGGTCACGATCACCACGCCCCGCGCCCACAGCGCCTCGAACAAACGGCCCAGGATCATCGCATCGGCAATGTCGGTCACCTGCATTTCATCCAAGCACAGCAGCTTGGCATCCTTGGTGATGCCATCAGCAATATCAGCAATCACATCATCCGATTTCGAGGCCGTGCGCGCAGCATGAACCTCCTGCATGAAGCCATGGAAATGTACGCGACGTTTGGGCAGCTCCGGCGCCTGCGCGAAGAAGTCATCCATCAGCATGGTCTTACCACGCCCGACATTGCCCCAAATATAGAGGCCGTGCACAGGTTCACCGCCGCGCGTGAACAGTCGCGCGAAAAGGCCGGGCCTTGGCAACGCCAGGGCCTCGTTCAACGCTTCCAGTTTTTTGGCTATGCCACTTTGCGCCGCGTCGAGATGCATTACCCGGTTGCTCAACGACCCATTTGCTCCAGAAATCTCATGAGCAGCGTATAATGCGCTGCCGTGATCGAAACATAGCCCAGAAAGGCAATGCTGACCTGCAATGATGTGAGAGGCGTGAGCCCAGAGTCAATCTTCCTTGGCTTCAGATTGGCCACAATCGCAAAGCCGCCAAACAGGATCATGACGGTTTGCCCCATGGCGAAACCAATAGCCGCGATCACCACACCGATCGTCATCAGGCCAAGCGCGGCATGCTTGCCAACCAGTTTGGTCAGCACCGAGCGCAAGGCAATGCCACCATCCAGCGGTTCGGTCGGCAGCATGTTGAACAGGTTCAACCCGGCCGTGACCACGCCGATGATCGAATAGGCCATGGCATGCGGCCAGCCTAGGAAAGTGGGAATGGTGCAGCCAATGGCCAGCAGACAGGAAAGGCCGGGCCCCATCAAAGCGGCAAACACGCTCTGCGCCTGGCTTTCAAATGGTAGCCGCGGCACGGCAATGGCGCCCAGGAAGGGCAAGAAGATCAACCGGCCCCAAGGCTGGCCCATCATCCGGAACGCCAGCAGATGGCCAAATTCATGGATGAACAGCGCCAGCACTAGAACAGCGGCAATGTTAAAGCCCAGCAGCAATCCAAATGTGGCCAGGCTCAACAGCCCGGTCACCAAAGCCACCGCAGCGCCAATCAGCCAATAGGCCTTGTCGCCCGGCGTTCCGGTTTCGGCGAGGCCCTTGAGGCGGAACGCGCCGCCCCACAAATCAGCCCGCGCCAGAAGCTGCGCAAGGAAAGGCCGCTTGCCCCACAAATAACTGGTCTTCAACCGCGTACCCTGACCTTCGGCAGCAAAGTCGTAGCGGATTTCCAGAAGCTCATTGTTTTCGGATTTGCCTTCAAGCTCGCGTTTCAGCACCAGCCTCTCATGGGGCACAGTTTCCGCCACTTGAAAGCGCCCGCTATGCAAACGCGGCACGCCATTCTGGCCGGGAATGCTGACTTCGAACACGAAGCTGCCCTCACCCACAAATCGATATGATGCCGTCACTTGCCCCCAGCGATCCACCTTGCCGTCATAGGGCACCAGAAGCTGCCACAGCTTTTCAGTCGTCGTCTTGATAAACAGCGATGTGCGCGGCCGCACCCGCATGCGAAACGCCAGCAAGGCAAGCAGAATGATTGTCAGTGGAATTTCCGGGCCAATCTGTTGCAACAGGCCAAGCATAAGCACCCCCACATTGAAGAGAGCTGAATCTACAAGGGCAAACCTTAATAACGGGTCAGCTTTTCACCAGCGGCACATGCGGGGCGGACGAAAGCGGCAGATGGCCTGAAAGCCGTGGATCATCATGCACTTCGATCATTGTCTTGTAAGGCCGAAACCCGGCCTTCTGATAAAACGACAAAGCCTTGGGATGGTCATAATGGCAGGTATGCACCCACAGGCGGTTGATCTTCTGCGCCCACGCCCGGTTCAAGCCTTCCTGCATCAGCAGACGGCCAAGCCCCGAACCCACTTCGCCCGGCACCAGGCCGAAGAAGGCCAATTCGCAATCCGGCAATTCAGCGAAATTCAGCTCCAGCAGGCCCACCGCATCAGGCCCCTTCATGAGGACCGAAGATTCAATAGCCGGATTGGTGAGAATGGCAGACAGCGCCTCATCCGGCATGATCAGCCGGGAAAACCACATCAGGTCCTGGCCGACGGCCCTGAACACCTGACGGTAGGAAGCCAGATCCGCGCCATTGCACGGGGCCAGATGATAGCCCTCCGGCCACACCACGGGTGCAAGCTCCGGCCTGTTCAGCATTTCAAGGCACGTGACGAGGTTGACCAGTTTGCCCTTGGGCAGGTCATAATAGCCGTTGGTCAGTTCAAGTTCGGGCATCAAGCCTCTAGTTCGGTCACCAGATCGCCCAGCGCTGAAAGGATCAGCGGCAGGTTTGCCGAATAGTGTATCTCACGGCCCCGCCGCTTTGGAAGCAGCAAGTGGCGCAGGCTCATGTCTTTCAGGTGGAATGACAGCGTGGGCGGGCTCACCGCCAGCGCCACTGCAATTTGCCCAGCGGGCATGCCTGCCGGTGCCTTGCCGTGTGAAACGGGTGCCAGCAACCTCAGGATTTCCAGTCTTGTCCCCTGCCCCAGCGACCCAAAAACGCCGGCCAGATTTGTGATTTTTCTGTCCAAGATTTCCCCAACTCTTGAAATGTCGAACCGTTCATAACATCCGGGTGCAGGGAAACCAGCGCGAAACTATATTTTGGTGAATATCCGGAGACGGAAAGATGACGGAACGCGTTTCGTCAACCAGACTGCGGCAGGGACGGAATCCAAACATACCCGTCATCATCCAGGATCATGCATTCACGCATGCCATGCGGCTTGTCCATGCTGCCCGCCAGAACGGTAAAGCCTAACGCCCGCGCCCGCGCTTCTGCCTGGTCCGGGTTCACCGCATAGGCACGCAGCTCGACGCCTACGCCGCGCGGGCTGTCCGCCGTCAAACTGCCGATCAATGGATTGTTCCGGTAAGTATCGTCCACATGCAGCATGAAATCGTCGCCGCACAGGCGCATGGCGGCAAATTTGTCGGTACGGAACCGTGTCTCCGCACTTAGAATCTCGGTCACGAAAAAATGCGCCCGGTCAATGTCGCGCACGATGATGTTGATGCCCAGCCCCTGAAGGGCTGCACCATAGGCCATGGCGGAGGGTGGGTTGTCCTGCTCGGTCATGAAAGGAGCTTAGCTCCGGCACGCAGCCGAACAAGCCCCCTTAGACCTCCAGCACCACCCGGCCCATCGGCTTCGAACAGCAGGCCAGGATGAAACCATCCGCGATCTCCTCATCGCTGATGCCGCCATTATGCACCATATGCACATCGCCTTCGGTCTTCTTGATCTTGCAAGTGCCGCACAGGCCGAAATTGCAGCCAGATGGAATATTGAGGCCCGAACGCTTCGCCACCGAGAGAATGCTTTCCGTCTCGCGGCAATCGGCGATCTTTCCGCTCTTGGCGAAATTCACTTTCACCATCACGCTGTCGGCCGGCTTCACATCATGGATCAGCGGCTGATCGGCCTCAGTGCGCACCGGTGCGCCGAAGCTTTCCTGGTGATAATGCGCCATGTCAAAACCCAGCGCGTTCAGCATGTCGCGCACGCCCTGCATGAAGGGTTCGGGCCCGCAGCAGAACACTTCACGCTCCAGATAGTCCGGCGCCATCAGGCCCAGCATGATTTGCGACAGGCGTCCACGATAGCCATGCCAGGAGCGGAAGGCATCGGATTCTTCCACGGTAAAACGCAGCTGAATGCCCGGCACACGGTTGGCCAGCTGTTCAAGCCGCTCGCGGAAAATGATTTCCGATGGGCGCTTCGCCGCATGCACGAACACAATGTCGGGCATTTCACTTGAGTCCCAAGCCCAAGTCGTCATCGACATCATCGGCGTGATGCCCGACCCTGCCGAAATGAACAGCTGCTTCTTGGCTGGATGCTTGTGCGAGCTGAAAATGCCGCTGGGCCCATAGGCCTTGATCTTCATCCCCGGCTTCAGATGATCCAGCATCCAACGGCCGCCAACCGAATTTTTCTGCGCCCGCACGGTGACCGAGATCGAAACGGGGCGCGAGGGCGAAGATGAAATCGTATAGGTGCGCTGCACTGTGCCGCCAGGCACCGGCAGCTCCAGCGTAATGAATTGTCCGGGTATATAGTCAAACCACGCACCCGAAGGCGCGCGCAGGCCAAAGGTTGCGGTATTGGCGTCTTCTGGAATGACCATCGCGCATTCGAGAAGCTCAGAATCATCCCACGGCGTGGCTGACCAGTTGAGTTGCCGCTGTGCCATTATTCAGCCGCCAGTGCCGGGCGCGGCGCGAGGCGATCCTGCATGATGTTGCAATACCAATCCACAAACTGAATGACGCCCTCTTCCTGGATGGTCGAATAGGGACCGGGCTCATAGGCGGGCGAGAGAATGCCCTTCTGGTTTTCTTCCACCACTTGGCGGTCCTCATCATTGGTGTTCATCCAGACCTCTGTGAGGTTCTCGAGATCGTAATCCACGCCTTCAACCGCATCCTTGTGCACCAGCCATTTGGTGGTCACTTCGGTTTCGGTGGCGCTGATCGGCAATATGCGGAACACGATGGCCTGGTCGGCCAGAAAATGATTCCAGGTATTTGGATAGTGATACATCAGCAGGCTACCGGCATCATTGAAGGGCATCGTGCCCATGCGCTTGGTCACGGCGGCCTTGGTGCTCATCGTATAGCTTTCGGCATTGCCCAGCAGCGGCACGCGCGCCAGACGCCATTGCATCTTGGCCTGATGCACAAAGCGTGACGGCAGGCCCGCCGCATCGCAACGCTGCCAATGCGCCATGATTTCCGGCGAGGCCGAATCCGGCCCATCCATCGCGCCGATCTTCGGGTTATCCGAGAAGGTGCGGCACAAAGACGGATGCGAGCCGGAGCAGTGATAGCATTCGCGGTTGTTCTCGATGACCAGCTTCCAATTGCCCTTCTCGATAATGGTGGAGCTGAACGCCACCTTGGCATCTTGAAGTGCTGAGGGCGCGAGATACTTCATCGCGGTTTGAGCCAGCTCGGCAATCGGCGGCGGAATATCGGCGAGGCAGATATAAACCACGCCCGCCATGTCGATGCAGTGAACTTTCTTCAGGCCGTAAGCCGCAGCATCAAAACCTTCGCCCATTTCACGCGCATAGAGCAGCTTGCCGTCGAGATCATAAGTCCACTGATGATAGGGGCAGACCAGCTTTTGCGTGGAACCCGTGGCATGCGAACACAGACGCTGGCCACGGTGGCGGCACACATTGTGAAAGGCGCGGATGCGGTTGTCACTGCCGCGAATGATGACGACGGGATAGGCACCCACTTGCATCGTGGCATAAGCGCCGGGCTTGGCCAGCTCGCAGGCCGGAACAGCAAACAGCCACTCCTTGTAGAAGATGTGCTGAAGGTCCGCCTCCAGCACACCGGGATCAGAGTAGAGTTCGCGCGACAGCGAAAAATTGCGCTTGCGGGCGGAAAGCTGCGCCTGGATATCGTGGGTGTTCAACATAACGTCCTCGCAAGTTCCATGCTTCCCCGCATGGGTGGAATAAATATTACGACGGACTAATGCGGGGCTGGGTGATGAACCTGGCACGCGCATCGAAACACCGCCCGCCGCGGTTCGACTATATGCAAGGCTGGTTTCCGGGCTTTAGCGAGCTCCTCCCAGGATCAGCCGCAGCGCCTTCCCAGGTTAAACCCAGTGGCATCAATTGCAGCCTTTTCTCTCGCCTACCGTTGCGGGGGCAGCGTTGGTTTAAGCCAACTTCCCAATTCTCCGCTGTCTCCAGCGGCACCTTACGCGGTGAAAGCTAACATGTGATTTTGCGACGGCACGGATAAAAGCGACATGCGGAATGAAATCCGCGCGAGAATGCGAGTGGCTTTGTTAGTAGCGGCTGACCGAAAGATGCTCGGCCGTATCTTCGCGCCAGGCCAGCGTGCAGGAGCGCGCGGCCTGCGCCACATCCATGCCCTTTTCGCGCACGGCAAGCAGGAAAAACGCCGTCATGTCTTCAGCCAGTGCACCAATGTCGCAGGTGTCTTCATCTTCCAGCGCACCGGCAATGCGATTGGCCGCAGAAGCCATCAGCGCCTGGGCTTTCTGACGGCCTATATTGCAGGCCGAGCGCCAGCTCTCCAACAAGTCAGAGCGTTTCAGTTCGATCAGCACATCTTCTTGCAGCACCAGAGGAATATTGCCCCGGCTGCGGATCTCACGCACCGGAGAACCCGTCTTATCCGAGACTGGGCAGGAAATGATAAAGCCAGTTGCCAAGGGAAATTGATCTCTCATCGCACTCACCCCGCGCCTCAAACGCAGGCGCACACTCACTCACAGGAATGAAAGAGTGCGCCTGTCAGGTTGCAAAACCGTTAAAAAGCGAGGGATTTGCCTAAGCTTTGAGCAACCACTCATGTTCCGGCGCGTTGTAGAACTTCCACACGCGCTTCGGGCCGGCCATCACATTGAGGTAATAAAGGTCATAGCCATGGATGGCGGCACAGGGATGGTAGCCCTTCGGCACCATCACAACGTCTCCATCTTCCACCGCCATCGCCTCATCCAGCTTGCGGTCATCGGTATAGACGCGCTGGAAGGCAAAGCCCTGCGGTGGGTTCAGGCGGTGATAATACGTTTCTTCCAGCAGGCTTTCCTGCGGAATGTTGTCCTTGTCATGCTTGTGGCTGGGATAGGATGAAGTGCAGCCATTGGGCGTGATCACTTCAACCACCAGCAGGCTTTCCGCCGAGCCATCCCATTCCGGCATGATGTTGCAGACATAGCGGGTGTTGGAGCCCTTGCCGCGCGTGATGATTTCGAGATCATCCGGCTTGATCACCTTAATAGGCATGCCGCCTTTAGCGGGCGCGGTGCAGATATTGATGACCAGATCATTCTCGGCCTTCACCGACCATTTGGCCTTTGGCGGAATGTAGATCGCCCAGGGCTTGCCTTCGAACACCGAATTGCGCTCGCCCAGCACACCATAATCCTTGCCATCGATCGTCACCCGGCCCTTGCCCGAGGTGAAGACGATGCAGGTCTCGCGCTTGGCTTCTTCACCTTTGGCCGATTTGCCCGCGGCCAGCTTCCATACATCATGGCCGACATATTTCCACTTGGCCGATTTCGGCGTGACCTCGATCACCTTACCGGTTTTCTTTTTCGCTTTAACGAGTAGCTTTGGCATCAGTTTTTGCTCCCGCGCGCATCATTCCAAATCTTGACCAGCGATGCAAATTTCGCGGCCATCTGATCGACGGCGGCCTCATCATTGATCTTGCCCGCCAGCCATTGCTCCGCCGGTCCCGCGAAAATCGTCCGGCCCACGGCGAAACCCTTCACATGCTTGGCCTTGGACACAGCCGCAAAACCCTTGGCCAGTTCCTCTTCCGGCGCTTCCAGCCCCAGAAGCACAATGCCACGGCACAGCGGGTCTTCGCGGTCGATCACCTTGCCGATTTCATCCCAGGCGGCGGGATCAGCCTGCGGCTCCAGCTTCCACCAATCAGGCTTGATGCCCAAAGCATAAAGCTCAGTCATCGCGCGCGCGATGGTATTCTTGTCCATCGGGCCATGCTTTGATGCAATGATCTCCACCAGCAATTCGCGGCCCACTTTGGTCGCGGCGTCATAGAGCCCGCGCAATTTGGCGGCCTGCTTGTGCTTCAATTCCGGCTCATCATCCGGGTGATAGAAGGCGAGGCACTTGATGCAATGCGTGACCGGCCATTCCACCAGCCGCGATCCCACATCCTGTGAGAATTCAAATCTCAGAGGACGCGAGCCCGGCACTTCCAAAGGTCGCCCGACCCAAAGGCCAAGCTTCGCCGCATCAAACATCGCCTCGCGGCCATAGGTATCATCGAGCAGCGTGCCGTAACCCGGTGCTCCGCCAGACACTTTGCCGATGGCCTTCATCGCCAGCCGCTTGAACGGCGCAATCTTGTCGCGCGACGCACCGGCCTTATCAGCCAGGTCTTCCAGCTGCTTGCGGTGATCAATCGCAAACGAAAGAATCTGATCCGGCAGTTCCCGCCGCGTAGTGGCGCGATGGATATGGCTGATATCCTCATCCTTGCGCAGGGCCCGCGTTTTCGACCCATGTTTGAGGAAATATTGCAGCTCCGTCCAGGTCACATATTCCGGCGAGCACAGCAGACGCGACACGGCAAACGCGCCGCAGGCATTGGCCCAGGTGGCGCAGGTTTCATAAGGCTCATCTTTCAGCCAGCCGCGCAGGAAGCCCGACATAAAGGCATCGCCCGCACCCAGCACATTATAGACTTCAATCGGGAAGCCCTTGCCCACCAAACCATCATCCAGCGAAGCCGGAATGGCGTCCGGGTAAACCACGCAACCCATCGGCCCGCGCTTCAACACGATCACGCCCTTGGAAATCGCACGGATCCGGCGCAAGGCTTCCAGCGTGTCTTCGGTGCCGCCGGCAATCGCCACTTCCTCTTCGGTGCCGATGATCAGGTCGCAATCAGCTAAAATGCTCTGGATATGCGCCGTCACCTTGTCGGACTTGATATAGCGTTCCTCACCCGCCGCATGGCCGGCGAGGCCCCAGAGGTTCGGGCGATAATCAATGTCAATGATCACGCGGCGGCCATGGGCCTTGGCAATCTTCATCGCCTTGCGTTGGGCGGCATCAGTGTTGGCGCGGGCGAAATGCGTGCCGGTCACCAGCAGCGCACGAGCGGAAAGCACAAAGGTCTCATCCACATCATCTTCGTTCAAAGCCGAATCCGCACAATTGTCGCGGTAGAAAATCAGCGGAAAAGTTTTATCATTCTCAACCGAGAGCAGAACCAGCGAGGTCAGCCGCTGCTTGTCGGTGACCACACCCTTGGTCTCGACACCCTCGCGGGCCAGCTGCTCAAGGATGAAACGCCCCATCTGCTCATCGCCCACGCGGGTGATGAGGCCGGTCTTCAATCCTAGTCGCGATGTACCGATGGCGATATTGGTGGGCGAACCACCGACCGATTTGGCGAAGGAGCCCACATCTTCCAGCCGCGCGCCGATCTGCTGGCCATAAAGGTCAACCGAGCTGCGGCCCATGGTGATGACATCAAGCGGGAGTGTGGCGGTCATGGCGTTCTGTTTCTTCCTGGAATGATCGTCCCTTGAAACAATAATTCCAACTGGAAGTCAATATAGAACATTCATTCCATCGGTCTTTCCGCGCCGTTCCGCCACGCCCACGGTCAGCGCCATGGCCAAGGTCATGGTGGCGGCCATTGAGCGGAAGCCCTCGAAATGACTTTCCGTCACTTCGAACCAGATCTTCGAAGCCGGCACCAAGGGCGAAAAGGCTGAATCCGTAATCGTCACCACCGGCACGCCACGATTGCCCGCCGCCTGCGCCAAACGCAACGTTTCAGCCGCATAGGGCGTGAAACTCACCGCCAACAAAGCATCCTGCGCCGTGGCAAAGCCCACTTCTTCAGCTGCCAGACCCGCAGCTCCGCTGATGAGCTGGTTCTTGATGCCCAGCTTGCCAAACGCATAGGCCATATAGGAGGTGATCGGGAAAGACCGGCGCTGACCGATAATGTAAATCCGATCAGCCTTGGCCAATTGGCGGATCGCCTGTTCCAGCCGCTCGCCATCCAGCCGGTTGCGCAAATCCTGAATGGATTTCTCCGAAGCCTCCGCAAAACCCTGAAACAGCATGGCCGCCTTGTGCGCCTTGCTATCGGCGCGCAGATGCGACAGGCGTTCTTCATAGGAAATCACCCGCTCGCGCAGGCGCGAACGGAACACATCCTGCAAATCAGAAAAGCCGTTGAAGCCTAGGCTCTGGGCGAATCGCACCAGCGTGGAAGGCTGCACATCCGCCGCCTCGGCAATTGAAGCGGCCGTACCGAAGGCCACTTCATCTGGATTATCCAGCGCATAAACAGCCACTTGCGCCAGCCTTTTGGGCAGGTTTTGCGCGCGTTCCATGATCATGGAACGCAAAGCTTCAAAATCGCGCGGGGCATCGGTCACACTCATGGAATGAAAAAAGCATGTTTGCTGGAACAAGCCAAGCGGGATGGAATATTCATTCCACAGTCGGTTAACCCCGATTGGAATTGACATTGCACTGCAACATGCCTATGTGACCGCTATCGCTGCCGGCCCAAACGACGACGTGAGGAGCTTTTTAGCTACCAGTCAGGCCAGGCGCCCATGAAGAACTCGATAAGTTCATGGGCCAGTAAGAGCGCCCCAACTTTCCTTTCACGTGGGATCGTCAACTTCGCCTGTTCAGGAACAGCGGCGGAGCCAAATCCCTTATGTTCCGTTTGAAAGGGTCCTCTGTGACTCAATTTACCGACCTTGGCCTTTCCCAGAAGCTGCTCGATGCGCTCAACCAGGAAGGCTACACCACCCCAACCCCCATCCAGGCAAAATCCATTCCTTCATTGCTTGAAGGCCGCGATTTGCTGGGCATCGCCCAGACCGGCACCGGCAAGACCGCTGCTTTCGCGCTGCCGATCCTCGAGCGCCTGTCGCGCCATGAAGACCGTGTGGCCCGCGGCACCTGCCGCGTGCTCATTCTGTCGCCAACCCGTGAGCTTGCCGCCCAAATCGGCGAAAGCTTCAAGACCTATGGCAAATACATGAAGTCGTCGCGCGCTGTCGTTTTCGGCGGGACGTCGATCGGCAAGCAGGTTGAAATGTGCCGCAACGGTGTGGACATTCTCGTTGCCACCCCCGGCCGCCTCGTCGACCTGATCGAGCGCCGCGCCATTTCGCTCGGCAAGGTTGAAATCCTGGTTCTCGACGAAGTGGACCAGATGCTGGACCTCGGCTTCATCCACGCCATCCGCAAGATCACCGCTTTGATACCGAAGACCCGTCAGAACCTGTTCTTCTCGGCCACCATGCCGAAGGAAATCGCTGGCCTGGCTTCTGGCCTGCTGAACAATCCAGTGCGCGTTGAAATCGCCCCCGTGGCGACCACCGCTGAGCGTGTGAACCAGTCCGTGATCCATGTCGATCAGCCCGGCAAGATGGCCGTGTTGAACGACCTGCTGAAGGACAACAACATGACGCGCACCTTGGTGTTCACCCGCACCAAGCATGGCGCCGACAAGGTTGTGCGTGGTCTGGCTCAAGCCAACTACACCGCCGCCGCCATTCACGGCAACAAGAGCCAGCCCAACCGCGAAAAGGCGCTGGCAGGCTTCAAGAGCGGCAAGATCCTCGTCCTCGTGGCGACGGACATTGCCGCCCGTGGCATCGACGTCGATGGCGTGTCGCACGTCATCAATTTCGATCTGCCGCATGTGCCGGAATCCTACGTGCATCGCATCGGCCGCACCGCCCGTGCAGGCGCTGAAGGCCAAGCCATCGCTTTGTGCGCCGGTGATGAACGTTCATTGCTGCGCGACATTGAGCGCACCATCCGCATGTCGATCCCGGTGACCACCCATCCGCTCGGCAAGCAGGAAGTGCCGCAGGGCCGCGAGACCAGCACGCGCCCCAATGGCCGTGCCATGGCACCAAAGGCCGGCGCGCGTGAACCCCGCAATATGGGGGACCGCCCGGCCCGCGAGAAATCCAACGGCGGCAGAGCCCACCGTGGCCAACCCGGCTTTGCCGTGAAGCCGAATGCCGGACGCGCCGCACCGGGTGACCGTATGGACGCACCGGTTCAGGCCCACGCCGAAACGGCAGCGCCTGCACGCCACGTTCACGACGAAAAGATCGCCACTGCCAACAAGCGCACCGATTGGACGCCGATGCAGGGCGAACCCACCGTGATGTATCAGAAGCCCAAGGCCAAGGAGCACGTTTCAAACGAACGCCCGCACCAGCCCTGGTTCAACAAGCGTTCGGAAAACGGTGCCAACCGTGGCGGCAAGACCCGCGACCGCAGCTTCGGTGACAAGCCGCGTGGCCCCCGCACCGAAGGCGGTGAAAGGCGCGCTCATGGCACTGAAAAGCCATGGAGCAACCAAGGCGGCGAATTTGCTGGTGACCGTGCACGCGATGAGCGTAAGGCTGGTGACAAGCCGCGTGGCAATTTTGGTGACAAGCCCCGTGGCAATTTCGCTGGTGACAAGCCGCGCGGCAATTTTGGCGACAAACCCCGTGGCGACCGTAATTTCAGCGACAAGCCCCGCGGTGAGCGCAGCTTAGGCGACAAGCCGCGCGGAAACTTTGGCGACAAACCGAGAGATGCCGGCGCAGGTGATCGCCCGCGCGGCAATTTCGGTGACAAGCCCCGTGGCAATTTCGCCGGCGGCAAGCCGCGCAGCGGTTCCGGTGGCGGCAAGCCCGGCGGTTTCGGCCGCCCCTCAGGCGGCAGCTTCAAGCGCCCGAACCGCGCTGAAGGCTAAGGCCTAGAGATTCAACAACAGAAGCCCGCGAGCAATCGCGGGCTTTTTTGTGCCCAAGCTACCACCCCATTCCGTCACCCCTGCGAAGGCAGGGGCCCAGCTTCTTGACAACCTACGAAGCCACTTTAGCTTCCCTGCATGTCCGAAGAAAAGCAGCCCGCTGTTTACATCACAGCCAATCGTTATCGCGGCACCATCTATATCGGGGTGACGAGTGCGCTGTGGAACCGCATCTCAGAGCACAAGAATAGTGCCTTTGACGGCTTCACGGCAGAACATAACGTGCATCATCTCGTCTGGTACGAGCACCATCACATGATGGAAGATGCCATCCGCCGCGAGAAACAACTCAAGAAATGGAAACGTGATTGGAAAATCCGGATCATTGAGGAGATGAACCCGGAATGGCACGACTTGCACGAAAAGATCGATCCCATCGGCACACTTGTTGCGCTCAAAGCTGGGCCCCTGCCTTCGCAGGGGGTGACGGTTCTTGGGGAAAGTTAGGTGATCACAAACACCGCACCAGATCAGCCCAGAGATCTTCGCCATCCTCAATGCCAACCGACAGCCGAAACACGCCATCGCCTGCCAGCGCGCGGTAACGCGCCGCCGCCTCCGGGCCATGCCGGAAGGTTGATTTCTCGATGTCATCCGTGCCGATCCAACAGATCAGGCTGCGGTGATGACCGAGCGAGACGGCATAGTGCGTGATCTCCAGCGTATCAATCATACGCTGCGCGATGGCAGGGCCCGCTTCATGCGTCTGGAACGTCATCATGCCGGAAAAATTCTTCATCTGTCGCTTGGCCAGGTCGTGTTGTGGATGCGATGGCAGACCCGGATACAGTACATTCTTCACCGCCGGATGCGCTTCCAGTTTTTGCGCCAAAAAGAGCGCAGCCTTCTCATGCGCCGCCATGCGCAAGGGCAGCGTGGCCGCACCGCGCAAAATCAGCCAGGCATTGAACGGCGACATGATGCCGCCGAAATGCACCATGGCTTCGAGATTGAGCGCCGCCATGTCAGCCTTGCGGCCGATCACGCAGCCACCCATCGCATCGCCATGCCCGCCGATATATTTGGTCAGCGAATGCATCACGAAATCCGCGCCGAGTTCCAAAGGCCGCGTGGCCAGCGGCGTGCAATAGGTCGAATCCACCACCACATCGCGCACGCCCTTGGCACGAGCCAGCGCCGACAGTGCCGCAATGTCACTGAGCATCATCGATGGATTGGAGGGTGACTCGATCCACAGCATCCGCGTATTGGGCCGGATCGCAGCGGTCACGGCTTCCACATCGGAAGTATCAACGTAAGAGGCTTCAATGCCAAAGCGCGGCAGCGTATCGCGCGCCAATTCGGCAATGCCCACATAATTGCTTTCCGGCATCAACAGATGATCGCCCGCCGAAAGCCGCCCGCAAATCAGCGCATGGCCGGCACCCACGCCGGACGCAAAACACAGCGCCGTCTCGCCGCCTTCTAGCGCCGCTACTTTCTCTTCCAGCTGCCGCACTGTAGGGCTGCCCACGCGCGCATAGACAAAGCCTTCAGTGCTTTCATCCTGATCGCGCGCCGAAAAACCCGTGAGCTTCTCCGGCGCGAAAGTGGCTGACATGACCAGATTGGGCGATGACGCGCGAGTAACAGGATCAACAAATTCGCCCGCATGTACGGCTGTGGTGGCAAAGCTCAGCGGCCCCAAAGTGTTCTTCTTGGTCATGTCTCACTCCCTGCCCGCCAGCTTGCGATGGCACAAAACAAAAAACCAGCCTTGTGGAGCTGGTTCTTCAGGATCAAATTGTATGGCTTGTTACAGAACGCTCTGCAGCGCCTTCAGGTGATCGAGATTTTCCTGGGCCACGCGCTTGGCTTCGGCTTCGGTGGCATCGGCGACGTCTTCCTCGGCGTCCTTGATCTGCTTGGCCAAGGCGGCAGCATCAAGTTCTGCTGTCGGAATGGCGCGTTCGGCCAGCACCGTGAGGCCCTGCGGGTTCACTTCGGCAAAACCGCCACGCACGAAAATACGCTGCGAACCAGAAGCTGCCGTCACCGTCACCACGCCGGGGCGCAATGACGTGAGCAGCGGCGCATGTTGCGGCAGGATGGTCATTTCACCTTCCGTGCCGGGCAGCTGCACGCTGTCCACGTCGCCCGAGAAGAGCAACTTGGCCGGTGAAACGAGTTCGAAGTGAAGCGCCATCGTTCTGTCTTTCGCTTACGCTGCGTCGGCGGCCAGCTTGCGGGCCTTTTCGACGGCCTGCTCGATGGTGCCCACCATGTAGAAGGCCACTTCCGGCAGGTGGTCATAGTCACCGTTGCAGAGGCCCTTGAAGCCCTTGATCGTATCTTCGAGCTTGACCTGCACGCCGGGCGAGCCGGTGAACACCGCAGCCACGTCGAAGGGCTGGCTCATGAAGCGCTCGATCTTGCGGGCGCGCGACACGGCCAGTTTGTCTTCTTCGGAAAGTTCGTCCATGCCGAGAATGGCGATGATGTCCTGAAGCGCCTTGTAGCGCTGCAGGATCGACTGCACCTGGCGGGCCACGGCGTAGTGCTCTTCACCGACGATGGCCGGTGACAGCATGCGCGAGGTCGAGTCGAGCGGGTCAACCGCCGGATAGATGCCCTTTTCGGCAATCGAGCGCGACAGCGTTGTCGTTGCGTCCAAATGCGCGAAGGATGTGGCAGGGGCCGGGTCGGTCAAGTCGTCGGCGGGCACGTAAATGGCCTGCACCGAGGTGATCGAACCCTTGTTGGTGGTGGTGATGCGCTCTTGCAGGGCGCCCATGTCGGTGGCCAGCGTCGGCTGATAGCCCACGGCGGACGGAATGCGGCCCAAGAGCGCCGACACTTCAGAACCGGCTTGGGTGAAGCGGAAAATGTTGTCGACGAACAGAAGCACGTCCTGGCCTTCATCGCGGAAGTTTTCAGCAACCGTGAGGCCTGACAGAGCCACGCGCATACGCGCACCCGGCGGTTCATTCATCTGGCCGAATACCAGAGCGCATTTCGACTGCACGTCCGACTTCGGATCATGCGGATCGGCATTCACTTTTGACTCGATGAACTCGTGATAGAGATCGTTACCCTCGCGGGTGCGCTCACCTACGCCGGCAAACACCGAATAGCCACCATGCGTCTTGGCGATGTTGTTGATCAGCTCCTGAATGAGCACGGTCTTGCCCACGCCGGCACCACCGAACAGGCCGATCTTGCCGCCCTTGGCGTAAGGCGCGAGAAGGTCAACCACCTTGATGCCGGTGACAAGAATTTCAGCGGTGGTGGACTGGTCCACGAATTCCGGAGCCGGCGCATGGATCGGGCGGCGCTTGGTCGTCTTGATCGGGCCAGCTTCGTCAATCGGCTCACCGATGACGTTCATGATGCGGCCGAGCGTTTCAATACCAACGGGAACCGTGATCGAGGATTCCGTGTCGCGCACAGCCTGGCCGCGGACCAGACCTTCGGTCGAGTCCATGGCGATGGTGCGCACGGTGTTTTCACCCAGATGCTGGGCCACTTCGAGCACCAGGCGGTTTTCACCATTCATGGTTTCAAGCGCGTTCAAAATCTGCGGCAGGCCGCCGTCAAAGGCCACGTCAACGACGGCGCCCGTGACTTGCACAACGCGACCCGTTGCACCAGCAAGTTTGGAATTGGTGGATGTTGCTTTCTTGGCCATGACGTCTGTCCTTACCTGCGATAATGTTACAGCGCTTCCGCGCCGGAAATGATTTCGATGAGTTCCTTGGTGATCTGCGCCTGGCGCTGGCGGTTATACTTGATCGACAGCTTGTTGATCATGTCACCGGCATTGCGCGTGGCATTATCCATCGCGCTCATGCGTGCACCTTGTTCAGACGCTGCGTTTTCGAGCAGCGCGCGGAAAATCTGGATGCCGATATTGCGCGGCAGAAGATCAGCCAGGATGACTTCTTCTTCGGGTTCCACGTCATAGACGGCGCCGCCCAGATCAGGCGCAGCACCGGTATCAACCTGGGCCGGGATCAGCTGCAAGGCCGTGGGCTTCTGCGATATCACCGATTTGAATTCCGAGAAGAACAATGTGGCGACGTCGAATTCACCGGCGTTGAACAGCTCGATCACTTTGCGTGCAACGCCTTCAGCATTCTCGAAACCGAGTTGCTTCACGCCGCGGAAATCCACTGCATCGATAATGTATTTGCCGTAGGCGCGCTTGAGCGAGTCATTGCCCTTCTTGCCGACAGTGAGAATCTTCACCGTCTTGCCGGTTGCGAGCAAACGTTCGGCATGTTCGCGCGCCAAGCGCACGATCGATGTATTGAAACCGCCGCACAACCCGCGTTCAGCCGTTGCGATGATCAGCAGATGCACCTGGTCCTTGCCGGTGCCGGCGAGCAATGCAGGCGCGCCAGCCTTGCCGGCCACAGCCGATGCCAGATTGGAGAGAACCGAAGCCATGCGCACCGAGAAGGGACGCGCGGCCACAGCTGCTTCCTGGGCGCGGCGCAATTTCGCCGCGGCCACCATCTGCATGGCCTTGGTGATCTTGCGTGTCGCCTTTACGGAGGCGATGCGATTGCGCAGGTCTTTGAGACTAGCCATTGCGGCCCCTTAAAGTTTAAGCGAACGACTTGGTGTAGGCTTCAACCGCGGCCTTGAGCAGCGGCATTGTCTTGTCCGAAATCGCCTTCTCCGAACGGATGGCATCCATCACGCCGGCATGCTTGTCGCGCATCAGGCGCAGCAGGCCTTCTTCGAAGCTCTTGATCTTGGCAACCGGAATGCCGTCGAGATAGCCGTTCACGCCGGCATAGATCGAGACAACCTGCTCTTCCATTTTCAGCGGCGAGAACTGGCCCTGCTTCAGCAGCTCCGTCAGGCGCGCACCACGGTTGAGCATCTTCTGCGTCGCCGCATCAAGGTCCGAACCGAACTGGGCGAAGGCCGCCATTTCGCGGTACTGAGCGAGCTCGCCCTTGATCTTGCCAGCCACCTGCTTCATCGCCTTGGTCTGCGCAGCAGAACCCACGCGCGACACGGAAAGGCCGACGTTCACAGCCGGGCGGATGCCCTGATAGAACAGATCGGTTTCAAGGAAGATCTGGCCGTCAGTGATCGAGATCACGTTGGTCGGAATGAAGGCCGACACGTCGTTGCCCTGGGTTTCAATGACCGGCAGCGCGGTCAGCGAACCGCCGCCCAGCGAGTCGTTGAGCTTGGCAGCGCGTTCCAGCAAACGAGAGTGGAGATAGAACACGTCGCCCGGATAGGCTTCGCGGCCCGGCGGGCGGCGCAGCAGCAGCGACATCTGGCGGTAAGCCACGGCCTGCTTGGAAAGATCGTCATAGGCGATCAGCGCATGCATGCCATTGTCGCGGAAATATTCGCCGACGGCGCAACCGGCAAACGGTGCCAGATATTGCAGCGGGGCCGGATCGGAAGCAGTAGCGGCGATGATGACAGAATATTCCAGCGCGCCATTGTCTTCCAGAACCTTCACGAACTGGGCAACCGTAGAGCGCTTCTGGCCGCAAGCGACATAAACGCAATAGAGCTTGTCTTTTTCCGGGCCAGCAATGTGGATCGGCTTCTGGTTCAGAATGGTGTCGAGGATGATCGCGGTCTTGCCGGTCTGGCGGTCACCGATCACCAGTTCGCGCTGGCCACGGCCAACGGGGATCAAAGCGTCAATGGCCTTGAGGCCAGTGGCCATCGGCTCATTCACTGACTTGCGCGGAATGATGCCGGGGGCCTTCACGTCCACACGCGACATTTTCTTCGACTTGATCGGGCCCTTGCCGTCGAGCGGGTTGCCCAGCGGATCGATCACGCGGCCGAGGAGTTCCTTGCCGACGGGGATTTCCACGATGGCGCCGGTGCGCTTGACGAGATCGCCTTCCTTGATGTCACGGTCGGCGCCGAAAATCACGCAACCGACATTGTCGGTTTCGAGGTTGAGGGCCATGCCGCGGATGCCACCGGGGAATTCCACCATTTCGCCGGCCTGCACATTGTCGAGGCCGTGCACGCGGGCAATGCCGTCACCGACGGAGAGAACCTGGCCGATTTCAGCAACATCGGCATCCTTGCCGAAATCCTTGATCTGCTTCTTGAGGATGGACGAAATTTCGGCGGCGCGAATATCCATGTCAGCCGTTTCCCTTCATTGCAACTTTGAGATTTTGAAGTTTTGTTTTGAGCGAATTGTCGATCAGCGTCGAGCCAATCTTGACTGTCAGGCCACCGAGCAGCGAAGCATCGGTCTTGGCCACCAGCTGCACATCCTTGCCCACCCGGGCTTTCAGTGCAGCAGCGAGATCCTTGAGCTGGGCAGCGGTGAGCTTTTCAGCCGAGGTGACATCAGCCACCACTTCGCCCTTGTCTTCAGCCACCAGAGCCTGGAATGCGTCAATTGCACCCGGCAAAGCGGTCAAACGGCGATTCTCGCACAGCAGTTTCACGAAATTGAGCGCCAGACCCGACATGCCGCCCTTGGCACTGAGCGCTTCAATGGCCGCCATCTGGTCTTCAGACTTGAAAACGGGGGATGAAAACAGCCGCTTCAGGTCAGCTGATTCAGAAATTGATTTGGCAAGGCCCGCAAGGGCCGAGGCAACGGCGGGAACCGCCTTTTCTTCTTTCGCAAGGTCGAACAGCGCGCTGGCATAGCGCCCCGCCACCCCGCTCGTCATGAGTTGTGCCGCCACGAGCAAACTTTCTTGTTTGTAAGTATTAACGCGTGCGCCTGCTATCACACCAAAACAGGGCTGTCCATGCGCTTTTAGCGGCGTTTCATCGTAAATTTGGCGGGCTGCGCGCGCAAACAAAAAAGGCCCGCCGCGGGAGGAGCTGCGGCGGGCCTGTTTGCTCGATCTATTTCACTTCGAAATGAAATTTTCGAGCTGATAGCGTTTGATACCCATGTCGGCCAGATCGGCGTCGGACAGGCGGATATAGACTGGCTTTGCCTGTCTTGTGGCAGATCCCGGCTTCTTGTTGCGGAGGAAGCGGGTCAGCATGGAATTAGCGGGCCGCGTCGCGGGCAACACGATGGATGTCAGCGCGTGCGATGCCGAGGTCGGCCAGTTCGCGGTTCGTCAGAGCTTGCAACTCAGTGACGGTACGGCTGTAACGCTTCCAGGTGGTGATACGGGATTTAAGAACTTCAAACATCTTTGGTACTCCTTGTTTCCCCTTCCGGGGGAATATGTCTTTCGCTTACGCAGCAACATATAGTGCAACGCAGCAAAAAGAGTACTGCAAAATTTGCATGGCTCGTAATACATTAAATAATTCATGCGTTTATAAAGTTGTAACAATGCTTAATATTTATGTTGCACTGCCACAATGTTGAGCAGTTGAGGTCACAAAGCGGCCTAAACCCTTAACCTGCATTAAGCATACCGCTTGCCCCAAAATTAACCGCTCTGCCCATAGATTGGAAAAAGAGTGGGGATCTCGACTTTGGCCAATACGCATGACGACCAGGCATTTGACTTCAATTTGACGCCAGCGGCGCCTCAACAGGTCGAATCCGCAAGAGAATCAGTCAGTGAACAGCCCGAAATGGGTGATTTGGACCTGGCGTTGAAGGCCGCTGGCGAAGCCGCCTATCGCTGGATTGTCGAAACCGATGAAATCATCTGGAGCCCCAATGTGGCCGAGGTGCTGGGTTGCCCCTCTTCCTTCGTTTCCACCGGAAAGCGCTTTGCCAGCCTCCTGGACGTTGAAAACGTCACCACCCGCTATGAAACGGTGATGAATTCCAAGGCCCGCGACGATGGCCGCGGCGTTCCCTTCCAGATTGAATATATGTTCAAGAGCCAGGGCAGAAACAACCCTGTCTCCGTATGGATCGAGGATGCCGGCCGCTGGCAGGCAGGCCTGGATGGCAATCCTAAAGTGGTTTTCGGCACGGTGCGCCGCGTCGATGAGCGCCACCGCCGCGAACAGCATCTGAATTTCATGGGCAATTGCGATCCGCAAACCGGCATGATGAACCGTGGCCGCATGACCGAAGCCCTGGGCGAAGCCATTGCTGTCGCCACCAAGGCCAGCACGCAATGCGCCTTCGCCATTGCCGCCATTTCCAATCTGGCACTGGTCAATGAAGCCTATGGCTTCGAAATCGCCGACGAAGTGATTGTCGCCGTGGGCCGCAAACTGCGCCAGGTGATGCGCGGTGGCGACGGCATCGCCCGTTATTCCGGAGGCAAATTCGGCATCATCCTCAATGACTGCAAGGAAGAAGAGCTGGAAATAGCCCTCAGCCGCTATCTTGAAGCGATCCGCGATAGTGTGATTGAAACGGGCCGTGGTCCAGTCTGGGCCACGCTGTCAATCGGCGCCGTCACCTTGCCGAAATATGCTGCCACTGCAAGTTCCGCCACATCCTTTGCGGAAGAAGCCTTGAGCGAAGCCCAGAAACTGCCCGCCGATGGCTATATCATTTTCCGCCCCTCCGAACGCCGCAACGCCGAGCGCGAAATCAATTCGCGTTGCGCCACCGAAATCGTGACCTGCCTGAAGGAAGAGCGTTTCAAGCTGGCCTTCCAGCCCATCGTCGATACCAAGACCGGCAAAACAGCCTATCACGAAGCGCTGCTGCGCATGCGCGATCAGGAAACCGGCGAGCTGATCACCGCATCGCATCTGATCCCGGTGGCGGAACGCCTAGGCATCGTACGCCTGGTGGACCGCGCGGTGCTGCAGCTCATCATGCAGACTTTGCAGCAGCAACCCGACGCGATGCTGACCATGAACATTTCTGGCACCACCGCCACCGACCCGCATTGGTACGACCAAATTCTCGATGCCATGCGTGCCGAACCCAAAATGGCCGAGCGTCTGACGGTTGAAATCACTGAAACGGTGGCGCTCAGCCATCTCGCTTCGACGCGACGCTTCGTGGAAACCCTGCGTGAGGCCGGCTGCGGTGTGGCCATTGACGACTTCGGCTCGGGCTATACCTCGTTCCGCAGCTTGCGCGAATTGCCCGTCACCATGTTGAAATTTGATGGCTCCTTCTGCACCAATCTGCGCGAGAACCCGGACAATGAATATATGGTCCGCAGCCTGATTGATCTTTCGCATCGCTTTAATCTGAAATCAGTGGCCGAATGGGTGGACCGCAAGGACGACGTCGAAGCACTGACCGAATGGGGCGTTGATTATCTGCAGGGCCATTTCGTCAGCGAAGCAACTTTGACGCCCAGCTGGGCCTCCGCCGTGCGCCCCGCCGCCCAAGAACCCTTCATCATCCGCCCCGCCCGCGCTGTGGGCCCGGAAATTGTGGTGGCGGCCCCGCCGGTAACAACGGCATTCGACTTCAGCGAGACGGCCGAAGAAGAGATCGAAATCGCGCCCTTGCTGGATGTAGCACCGACGGCCTTCGCCGCCACGCCAGAGCCCACGCCCATGGTCGCATTGCCAGTGTTGGCGCCTGAACCAGAGATAACATTGGAAGCCCCAGCAGCACCTGCGCTGGATGAAACCATGCTCGATTTCTCAGCGCTGGATGACAGTATCGAAAAGCTGCGCGATGCCTTGCGCGGTCTGGAATTCAGCGCCGCGGCACCTGTAGCTGATGCTTCACGCGACGAAGAAGACAGCGACCAGCACGCCGCTTAAGGCCTTTACTTCGAAATCGTATCCAGCTTCCGCTGCATGGCGGCCATCTGCTCTTTCAGCGTGGCCAGATCATCGCTTGAAGCGGCAGGAGCAGCCTCAGGCTTGGGTGGCACCGGATTGGGTGCACCACCCATCACATTGGCGAAGGGATTGAACATCTTCACGGCTTCATTGAACATCGCCATGTTGCGCTTGGCCTGATCTTCCATGCCTTTGAAGGGCTCAGCGATGCCCCCCATGCCCATCTGGTCGAGCATCTGCTTGCGGATCTTGTCTTGGTCCTTGACCAGATTGTCGAGCGAGAAGTCCAGATAGCCCGGCACCACACCCTGCATCTGGTCGCCATAGAACTTGATCAGTTGCCGCAGGAAATTGACCGGCAGCAGGTTCTGCGAGCCCTTGTTCTCTTCTTCGAAAATGATCTGGGTCAGAACCGAATGGGTGATGTCTTCGCCCGTTTTGGCGTCATAAACCAGGAAATCCTGGCTGTTTTTGACCATCTGGGAGAGGTCATCGAGGGTGACATAAGTGCTGGTGGCCGTATTATAGAGACGCCGATTGGCGTATTTTTTGATCACGGTAGCCTGTTTGGCACCCGTTCCCTGCGACTGATCTTCACTCACTGCCAACTCTCCCTGATGACCTTTTAAAGTTGCGCCGTGCAGTGCACATTTGCAAGTGCAAAAAAATCTCGCAATTGCACTCACGAAGGGTCTAAACTTTAGCCAATAGCCCCTTTGGAGACCAAATTATGAGTGCCAATACCGATATCGTCATCGTTTCAGCCGCAAGAACCCCTGTCGGGTCTTTCAATGGGGGCTTGTCGTCCCTCACTGGTGCCCAGCTGGGCACCATCGCCATCAAGGCCGCACTGGAGCGCGCCAAGGTCGAATCCGCTGAAGTGAACGAAGTGATCCTCGGCCAGGTGCTCACCGCAGCCCAAGGCCAGAACCCGGCTCGCCAAGCCTCAATCGCCGCCGGCATCCCGAAGGAAGCCCCAGCCTGGTTGATCAACCAGGTCTGCGGTTCGGGCTTGCGCTCAGTCGCCATCGGCGCCCAGCAGATCATCACTGGTGATGCCGCGATCGTGGTGGCCGGTGGCCAGGAATCGATGAGCAAGTCAGCCCATGCGGCACACCTGCGTGATGGCGTGAAAATGGGCGATTGGAACCTGATCGACACCATGATCAAGGACGGACTGTGGGATGCCTTCAACGGCTACCACATGGGCATGACTGCCGAGAACGTCGCCAAGCAATGGCAAATCACCCGCGACCAGCAGGATGAATTCGCGGCGAAGTCGCAGAACAAGGCCGAAGCCGCGCAAGCCGCAGGCAAGTTCAAGGACGAGATCACCCCCGTCACCATCGCCTCCAAGAAAGGCGATATCGTCATGGACACCGACGAATATATCAAGAAGGGCGTGACCGCTGAAAGCATCGCCAAATTGCGCCCCGCCTTCAACAAGGAAGGCACGGTTACCGCCGCCAATGCCTCAGGCATCAATGATGGTGCCGCCATGGTGGTGCTGATGAGTGCGGCGGAAGCCGCCAAGCGCGGTTTGACACCTTTGGCCCGCATCGCCTCTTTCGCCACAGTAGGTGTTGATCCTGCCGTCATGGGCTCAGGCCCGATCCCCGCCTCGCGCGCCGCACTCAAGAAGGCTGGCTGGAATGCCGCCGACCTCGATGTGATCGAAGCCAATGAAGCCTTCGCCGCACAAGCTTGCGCCGTGAACAAGGACATGGGCTGGGACATTGCAAAGGTGAACGTCAATGGTGGTGCCATCGCCATCGGACATCCCATCGGCGCATCGGGCGCCCGCATCCTCAACACCTTGCTCTATGAACTGAAGCGCTCCGGCGGCAAGAAGGGCCTCGCCACGCTCTGCATCGGCGGCGGCATGGGCGTTGCCATGTGCGTGGAGCGGTAAACTTTCCGCCCGGCACCACCCTCCCCCAATGGGGGAGGCGCGCCACCAAACCAGTTGCCCCAATTTCGCCCCTGCGGCATGATCTTCCCATAAAAACAAAATCTGGGAGAATGTCATGAGCCGTGTTGCAGTCGTCACGGGCGGAAGCCGAGGTATCGGTGCAGCCATTTCCAAAGAGCTGAAAGCCAAGGGCTGCAAAGTAGCCGCTATTTACGCGGGCAATGATGCAGCCGCATCCGCCTTCACTGCCGAGACAGGCATCAAGACATACAAATGCGATGTGACCCATCCGCAGATTTGCACAGTGACGCTGAAAGAGATTGAAACCGATCTCGGCCCTGTTGATATCCTCGTCAACAATGCCGGCATCACCCGCGATGCCATGTTCCACAAGATGACATTGGGCCAATGGCAGGAAGTGCTGAACACCAATCTCAACGCACTGTTCAACATGACGCAGCCAGTCTGGGGCGGCATGCGTGACCGCAATTTCGGCCGCATCATCTGCATCTCGTCGATCAACGGCCAAAAGGGCCAGATGGGCCAGGCGAATTACGCTGCCGCCAAGGCCGGCGAGATCGGCTTTGTGAAATCACTGGCGCAAGAAGGTGCGGCCAAGGGCATCACCGTTAATGCCATTTGCCCCGGCTATATCGGCACCGAAATGGTGAAGGCCGTGCCGGAAAAAGTGATGAATGAGCGCATCCTGCCGCATATCCCCGTGGGCCGCATCGGCGAGCCTGAGGAAATCGCACGCTGCGTGGCCTTCCTCGCCGCCGATGAAGCCGGCTTCATCACCGGTTCCACGCTGACCGCCAATGGCGGCCAATACATGGTGTAACGCATGCCCCGCCAAAGTGTGATGCGGTTTGGCGGTCGGGGCATGCGCCATTTTAAAGTGGCGCGAATCCTTTTCGGCAAGCCGCGAGCGGCTTGCCGGGATACGCGCTAATGTGGGACTTGGTGCTTGAAGCCAGGTCCTTGGCTTGCGAACGCGGCGGCAGAGAAGTTTTCCGCGATCTGGATTTTAGTGTGAAAAGCGGCGAGGCGCTCGAGCTGCGCGGGCCCAATGGTTCGGGCAAGTCATCGCTGCTGAGATTGCTGGCGGGGTTGAATAAGTACTCCAAGGGAACTTTCACTCTTACATCCGTCATTCCCGATACCGTCGGAGAACACGCTCATTACATTGGCCATCAGGAAGCCACCAAATCCGCGCTTAGCGTGCAAGAAAATCTCGCATTCTGGTCCACCTTTCTCAGCGGCGAAGCATTCAGCGATCTCAAATCTTTTCGCCTCGACCGCCTCGCCGACGACGAAGCCCGCCTTCTCTCCGAAGGTCAGCGCCGTCGACTGGCCCTCTCGCGCCTTGTCGCGGTGAAGCGCCCGCTCTGGCTGCTGGATGAACCCACAGTCGGCCTTGACCAGACTGCACTCACTGATCTGCGCCGCGAAATGACTTCGCATCTGGCGCAAGGCGGTCTGATCATCGCCGCCACTCATGCTGCATTAGGCCTGCCCGGCATTCGCAGCCTCGAACTAGGGGCCGCAACCTGATGCGCCGCCAGCTTATGGCGCTGGTGAAGCGCGACCTCACCCTCGCCCGCAAGCAAGGCGGCGGCCTCGGTGCGGCCTTGAGCTTCATGCTGGCCGTGGTTGTATTGGTGCCACTGGCCGTTGGCCCCGATCTCAATCTGCTGGCCCGCCTGGCCGCTGGCCTGATGTGGCTCTCGTTGCTGCTGGCCGTGCTGCTCACCGCTGACCGCATCTTCCAGCAGGATTTCGAGGATGGCTCGCTTGACCTGATGACCATGACGGCCTTGCCCTTTGAACTCGTGGTCCTCACCAAGGCCCTCACCCACTGGCTTTCCGTCTCGCTGCCCCTCGCATTGATTGCGCCGCCACTGGGTCTGATGCTGAATCTCGATGTGAACCAGCTTCCCATTCTCTGGGCCGCGATGATCACTGGCTCGCTCGCTTTGTCCCTGTTGGCCGGTCTGGGCGGTGCAATCACCGCAGGCTTGCGGCGTGGTGGCCTGCTGACGGCACTTCTGATTCTCCCCCTTTACATTCCTGTGTTGGTCTTCGGCATTTCAGTCTCCGCCGCCACAATAGGCCCGCAGAGTGCGTGGCCTTCGCTGCTCATTCTCATCGCCATCACGCTCCTGTGCCTGGTTGTCACCCCTGTGGCATCGGCAGCAGCACTGAAGGCTTACTTGCGCTGAATGATGGGCTATATTTGAACCATGCAGAAATTTGCCAACCCGGCTCTGTTCCTGAAACTGGCCAATGCGCTGATCCCCTTCGCCTGGGCGCTGACCGCTGTGCTGTTCGCCGGCGGACTTTATGGCGCGCTGGTCACCAGCCCTGCCGATTACCAGCAGGGCGAAACCGTACGCATCATGTATCTGCATGTGCCCGCCGCCTGGATCGCTATGTTCGCATACGGCTTCATGGCGCTGGCCAGCGCCACGGCGCTGATCTTCCGCCACCCGCTGGCCGATACCGCCGCAAAATCCGCTGCACCTCTCGGCGCCGTCTTCTGTTTCCTGGCGCTGGCCACCGGATCGATCTGGGGCAAGCCCATGTGGGGTGCGTGGTGGGTGTGGGATGCAAGACTGACATCATTCTTCATCCTGATGCTGCTCTATCTGGGATACATCGCCATCTGGCAGGCGATTGAAGACCCGCATCTGGCTGCCACCATTGCCCGCATCGTGGCGCTGGTTGGTTCGATCATTCTGCCCATCATCAAATTCTCGGTGGAATGGTGGAACACCTTGCACCAGCCGGCCTCGGTGCTGCGCATGGAT
The DNA here is from genome assembly GCF_015714715.1 of Aestuariivirga litoralis. NCBI lineage: Bacteria > Pseudomonadati > Pseudomonadota > Alphaproteobacteria > Hyphomicrobiales > Aestuariivirgaceae > Aestuariivirga > Aestuariivirga litoralis. Next base: position 699,207 of record NZ_WAHS01000002.1, read on the forward strand.
GGCCCATCGATTGACAAATCCATGCTCTGGGTGCTGCTGGTCATGGCGCTGGCTTACACGGCGTTGTTCATCACCTTGCTGCTGGTCTCGATGCGCAGCGAGATCGCAGCGCGCAAGCTACGCAATCTGCGCCTGTCTGAAATCCGGGAAAGCTGATGGACTGGCTGGCCCACAATTCAGGTTTTGTGATTGCCGCCTATGCCATTTCAGGCATTTGCCTTGTCGCACTCGTCATAGGCGTGGTTGGGTTGGATAGGCAACGCGCCCGCGCACTCAAAAACCAGAAGAACTAATTCAAAAAGCGGAAGTGAGTTTGAGCGGCCTAAACGACAGGCTTGCGCTTCAGTTTGACCTTGCCATTGCCCGCCGCATTTTCAGGCTCCGGCGTATTGGCGTCGATCTTGTCCATCTCGGCACCAAGACCAGCCAGGCATTCCAGAACCACCTTGCGATCCGGCCCTGCAAAATGCGCCAGCAACTTGCGGTCAATATCTTCGGCGCCTGATTGGCAGCCGCGCAGCATCTTCTTGCCGACAGGCGTGAGGCGGATGGCATTGGTGCGCGCATCTTCCTTGGAGCGCTTGCGTTGCAGATAGCCCTGCGCCATCAGGCGCGCCACCACGTCAGCCAAAGTCGAACGGTCAATGCCGGTGACTTTCACCAGCTCTGTCTGGCTCTTGCCTTCAAAACTATCGACGGCGGCGAGAACAGTGAACTGACGGTGCGTCAGCCCGCTCTTGCCCACTTCTTCCATATAGAGATGCACAGAGTACTGCACCGCCCGCTTGAGCAGGTGTGAGAAGGAACGTGCGAACGGCTTTATTTCTTTTTGTACCGACATCACATTTCCAGCGCGGTGCTGTGCCTCTTTCGTTTTGGAGTTGCGCACTCTTGAAGCGGTTAGCTCCAATTGGAAAGACATCCATCAGCAGCGCGCTGAACTCCTAGCGATTGGCGTTGCACGCCGCAAGTGCAAATTTCTTCAACCAAGAGACATCAGCTAGTGACAATTTTTAAACGAATGCAAGTCTTGACAAGAGGTGAATTCTGATTCGACCGTATACAGATCATCAGCCTGCGGAATAAATCTGATCGCTCAAAAAACTGATCAGTTTTGAATGATTCAAAGCTGCCAGAGCGTGCAGCGCATCAGTCCTTGATGTATTTCGCCATGAACGGCGCATTCGCAAGCGCAAAAACCAGCGTGCAGATCAACAGGCCGAAAGCCTTGAAGGCCACCCACACTTCAGTGCTGAAGAAATTCCATATGACGATATTGACGATGCCCATCGCCGCGAAGAAGACAGCCCAGCGGATGGTCAGTGTGCGCCATGCATCATCCGGCATCTCAATCGCCGAACCCATCATGTCTTTCAAGAAGATGCGCTTGAAGTAAAGCCCGGCCAGCAGGATGAAAGCGAAGAAGCCTTCAATCAGCGTCACCTTCAGTTTCAGATACCACGGGTCCTGCAGATAAAGCGTGATGGCGCCGAACAGGCCCACAAACACCGCACCCACCAAAGCAAACTTGTTGATCTTGCGCGTCAGGTAATAGCTGATCGCCAGCGACACGAAGGTTGCAGCCATCAGCACAGCCGTGGCCCACAGCAGCCCGAGTTGCCAATTGGCCACAAAGAAGGCCAGCAGTGGCCCAAGGTCCAGCGCCAGTTTCTGGCCCTGTGAGATTTTTACATCAGTCATTTTTCGTCCAATCCGGCAATCGCCCGCGCAAAACCCTCGGCATCGAAGGGTTGCAGATCGTCGATCTGCTCGCCCACGCCCACGGCATGAATGGGAAGTTTGAATTTCTCGGCAATGGCAACGAGGATGCCGCCGCGCGCCGTGCCATCAAGCTTGGTCATGATCAGGCCCGTCACGCCGGCCACCTTGGTGAACACTTCGGCCTGGGCCAAGGCGTTCTGCCCAGTCGTCGCATCCAGCACGAGCAACACCGCATGCGGTGCGCCCGCATCGAGCTTCTTGATGACGCGCACCAGCTTGTCCAGCTCATCCATCAGATGCGCCTTGTTCTGCAGGCGGCCGGCGGTGTCGATGAACAGAATATCGGTCTTCGAATCCTGCGCCTGCTTCAGTGCATCAAAAGCCAGGCCCGCCGCATCAGCCCCGGTCGGGCGCGAGATAGTCTCAGCACCGATGCGCTGGCCCCAAACGGTGAGTTGCTCAATGGCTGCAGCGCGGAATGTATCACCGGCGGCAAACATCACCTTGAATCCTTCCGCCGCTGCGATTGACCCCAGCTTGCCGATCGTGGTGGTCTTGCCCGAGCCATTCACCCCGACGACCATGATGACGAATGGCTTCTCCGCCCCGAAATTGAACGGCACTTCAACGGGCTTCAAAACCTTGGCCACTTCGGAGGCGAGAATCTGCTTCACTTCTTCCGGATCAACTTCCTTGTCATAGCGACCATCTGAAACCCGCGCGATGATGCGCTCGGCGACAGCAAGGCCCAGATCGGCTTGAATGAGCGTGTCTTCCAGATCCTGCAGCGTTTCCTTGTCGAGCTTCCGCTTGGTGAAGATCGCAGTGATGGAACCGGAAATCCCCTTGGAGGATTTCGACAGGCCATCCTTGAGGCGCGAGAACCAGCCACTGCGCTGCGGCGCTTCCACAACGGCAGGCACAGGTGCGGGAGGCGGAGGTGGTGGTGGCTCAACGATAACCGGCGCAATTTCAACAATCGGCTCTTCAACAACAGGCTCTGGCGCAAGTTGAGGCTTCTTGGCTTTTGCTACCGGCTTTTCCGGCTCAGCCTTCTTCGTCCTGGGCGCAGGTTTTTCAGGCTCCGCCTTCTTGGCAGGAGCCTTTTTTGCTTCTTCTTTTTCCGGCTCGGCCTTTTTCGGTGAAGACGTTTTCTTCGGCGGCGGCTCCTTTTTTGCAGGAGGCTCTTTCTTGGAGGGTGCCTTCGGTTTGGCCGGAGCCTTCTCCCTTACTTCGGGTTCAGCAGGCGCCGGTTCAGGCGCAACAATTACTTCCACTTCAGGTTCGGGCGCGGGCAGCGCGGCTTGTTCTGCCGGCGGCGGAGCTTCATCCGGCTTGCCGGTGATCCGGTTGAACAGTTTCTTGAAGAAGCCGGCCATTACATCCCCACCATCAGATGGGACGCCGAGACGGAAACCACCTTGGCCTTGATCACCGCACCCGGCACCATGGCGGTTTCAAACTTCGCCAATGCAAAATGGGGCGTGCGGCCGATCGATGGCGTTTCCACCAGAATGTCGCGCGTGGCACCCACTTCAGCGGCGAGAAAAGCCTGCAGCCGCGCTTCACCCTTGGCGCGCAGCAAGGCGGCGCGACGCTTTACGATCTCGCGGTCCACGGGCGGCATCTTGGCCGCTGGCGTGCCGGGCCGTGGCGAATAAGGGAACACATGCAGGAAGGTCAGCGCGCATTCATCCACGATGCGAAGCGAGTTTTCGAACATCTCGTCCGTCTCGGTTGGGAAACCGGCAATAATGTCCGCCCCGAACACCATATCGCTGCGCTTCGAACGCAAGTCTTCGCAGAACGCAATCGTATGCTCGCGGTTATGGCGGCGCTTCATGCGCTTCAAAATCATGTTGTCGCCGCTCTGCAGCGAAAGATGCAGATGCGGCATGATCCGTGCCTCGCCTGCGATCACTTCAATCAGTTCTTCATCCGCTTCGATGGAATCAATCGACGACAAGCGCAGGCGTTTCAACTCAGGAACTTGGCGCAACATCGTTGAAAGCAACCGCCCCAGCTTCGGCGCACCTTCAAGGTCAGCACCCCAGCTCGTCAGGTCCACGCCGGACAGCACAATCTCATTGTGACCTTCCGCCGCCAACCTGCGCACCTGCTCAACCGCATCGGCAATCGGCACCGAGCGTGAATTGCCGCGGCCGAACGGAATGATGCAGAAGGTGCAGCGATGGTCGCAGCCATTTTGCACCTGAACAAAAGCGCGCGTGCGCCCGGTCAACCGGTCAATCACCGGTGGCCGCGTTTCCTTCACCTGCATGATGTCGGATACATCAACGCGTGGGCGGTTGGTGGCAGGCAGCCAGGCCGAGGCCTGCAGCTTTTCTTCATTGCCCAGAATGCGCGTTACTTCCGGCATAGCGGCGAAAGTTTCCGCTTCCGTCTGCGCCGCACAGCCCGTCACGATGATCTGCGCGCCGGGATTTTCCTTGGCGGCCTTGCGGATCGCCTGCCGTGCCTGCCGCGTCGCTTCCGCCGTCACCGCGCAGGTATTGAAAATGATCACGTCTTTCAGGCCGGCCTTTTCGGCATGGCCGCGCATGATCTCGCTCTCAAATGTGTTGAGGCGGCAGCCGAACGTGTGGAGCTGGGCTTCCTTCACAACAGCCCTTCCGGCAGCGTGCCTTCAAAATCCAGCGCCGCCGGCCCCGTCATCAGGATGTGGCCGTTGTCTTCATTCACGGCCATCAACAGATCACCGCCCGGCAAGGTGATCTTGCACTTCGCATCGATGATCTTGATCCGGTGCCCCGCCGCCATCGTGGCACACGCCGCCGTACCGCAAGCCTGCGTGAGGCCCGCACCACGCTCCCACACTTTCAGGAGAACATGATCGCGCGCCACCACTTTTGCCAGCGAGATATTGGCGCGCTCGGGGAACATCGGATGATTTTCAATCATCGGGCCGACCTTGGCGAAATCCACCACGTCGAGATCATCCACCCAGAAGATGCAATGCGGATTGCCCACATTCACCACTGACGGCGAATGCAGCAGTGGCTTGTCGATTGGGCCAATCTGCAATTCGATATGGCGCGTATCAGGGAACGCTTCAGAAAGCGGAATATCCTTCCAGCCAAATTTCGGCTTACCCTGATCAATGGTGACCAGATGCGTGCCGGCCTTTTTCGCCGTCAGCATGCCACCCTTGGTTTCGATAGTGGCAATCTCAGCTTGCTTCTCGTCGAACACCAAGTCAGCGATGCAGCGCGAGGCATTGCCGCAACTCGGCACTTCACCACCTTCGGCATTCCAGATGCGCATCCGCACATCGGCCACGGGCGAACGCTCCAGCACGATTAACTGGTCGCAACCAATGCCAGTCTTGCGGTCAGCGATGGCGCGCGCCTGTGCTTCCGAAATGGCAAGCGGCTTCGCCCGCGCATCAAGCACGACAAAATCATTGCCGAGACCGTTCATTTTCCGGAAAGGGAGGCTCATATGCGGCCTTATATGGGAGTTTAGGGGTGGAAAGCTAGATCAGCGCGTCGGCACCGGGGTTTCGCCGGAATAGTCGTAGAATCCACGTTTCACCTTGCGGCCCAGCCAGCCGGCCTCGACATATTTGACCAGCAGCGGGCACGGCCGGTATTTCGAATCCGACAAGCCCTCATGCAACACCTGCATGATCGAGAGGCACGTATCCAGCCCGATGAAATCGGCCAGCTCCAAGGGTCCCATCGGGTGATGCGCACCCAGCTTCATCGCCTTGTCGATGGCCTCAACACTGCCCACGCCCTCATACAGCGTGTAGATCGCTTCATTGATCATCGGCAGCAGAATGCGGTTGACGATGAAGGCCGGGAAATCTTCCGACACGGCAATCGTCTTGCCCAGCGAGCCCACAAATTCATTCACCTGCTGGAACACCGCCTCATTAGTGGCAATGCCGCGGATCAGTTCGACCAGTTCCATCATCGGCACCGGATTCATGAAATGTATGCCCATGAATTTTTCCGGCCTACCAGTGGAGGCTGCGAGCCGCGTAATCGAAAGCGAAGATGTGTTGGTGCCGATGATGCAATCCGGTTTCAGATGTGCCGCGACATTTTCCAGAATCTGCTTCTTCACAGCTTCCTTCTCGGTAGCCGCCTCGATCACCAGATCGCAATCCTTGAAGGCTGCCAGATCGGGCGCCGACTTGATCTTGCCGAGTGCTGCAACCTTCTGCTCTTCGGTGGCCTTGCCGGATTTGATGCGGCGGTCAAAATTCATGGCGACACTTTTGATGCCGGCATGCACGCGCTCGGCCGTTTGGTCGTTCAGCAGCACATCATAGCCCGACGAGGCGCAGACCTGCGCGATGCCAGCGCCCATTTGCCCGGCACCGATCACGCCGACTTTTACGATTTTTGTCATGGGCGGCGAAACTATGCCCTTGAGGTGCGCAACTCAAGCCCATTTCGCAGGCGCAAAATGACACAGTTAATGGGGTTCAGACGCCCTCTGCTTCGAAGAACACCCGGTGCGTGCCATCTGCATCAATTACGATGCTGCCTGAACCGTTGATCCCGGCCAGAGCACCCGTCCCACTTCCCGGAACGATGTTGAAATTTTCGCCCGAGCGGTCCTTGCCGCTGGTCGTCGCTGCGTGCCAGAAATTGAACGCACCCTTCTTCCCAGACAGCGCGCCCTCGAAACTTTCCATCGCAATATAAGTGCCACCCTTGGCGGGATCATACGCGGCGACAAAGATGGTCGATGACCGGCCTTCGATCTCGCCCTCATAAGTCTTGTCGAAAGTGGTCACACCGACTGGCAACGCGGTCGTCACTTCGGGCATGGGCTTGAGATCCCTGGGCTTGAAATTCTGAACTTTGAACGTGCCGGAATAGCGCATGGGGTGACCTCAAAAAGAAAGGGCGAAGCTATTCCGCTCCGCCCCTTGCAGCAAGTCTGTATCTAAAACTCAGAGAGCCTTTTCAAGTTCCGGCACCGCAGTGAACAGATCGGCCACCAGGCCATAATCCGCCACCTGGAAGATCGGCGCCTCGTCATCCTTGTTGATGGCGACGATGGTTTTGGAATCCTTCATGCCGGCGAGATGCTGGATCGCACCCGAGATACCCACAGCGATGTAAAGATCGGGCGCAACTACCTTGCCGGTCTGGCCGACCTGATAGTCATTCGGCACATAACCCGCATCGACAGCAGCGCGCGAGGCGCCGACGGCGGCGTTGAGCTTCTTGGCGACAGCTTCAAGCATCTTGAAGTTCTCGCCCGACTGCATGCCACGCCCACCCGATACGATGATCTTGGCCGAGGTCAGCTCAGGACGATCCGACTGCGTGAGGTTTTCCGAAACGTAAGACGAAAGCCCCGGATTGGCCGCAGCAGCGACTTTCTCAATCGCAGCAGAACCACCCTCGGCAGCAGCCGGGAACGACGCGGTGCGCACGGTGATGACCTTCTTCGCATCGGTGCTCTGCACGGTCTGCACGGCATTGCCAGCATAGATCAGGCGCACGAAAGTGTCGGGCGAGACCACGTCAGAAATATCCGAAACCTGCATCACGTCAAGCAAAGCGGCAGCGCGCGGCATGAAATTCTTGCCGTTGCCAGTAGCGGGCGCAACGATGTGATCATAAGCGCCAGCCAGCGCCACAATATTGGCAGCCATGGCTTCCGCCAGCGGGCGCTCCAGATCAGGCGTATCGATGTGAAGAACCTTCTTCACCCCAGCCAGCTTTGCAGCGGCAGCAGCGGCAGCATCAGCCTTGTGGCCAGCCACCAGCACATGCACGTCGCCGCCCATCTTGGCAGCAGCACTCAGCGCCTTGTGGGTTGCGTCCTTGAGGGTCGCATTGTCATGTTCAGCAATGAGAAGAACAGCCATCAGATTGCTCCTGCTTCTTTGAGTTTCGAAACGAGTTCAGCGACCGATTTCACCTTCACGCCAGAAGCGCGCTTTGGCGGGTCTTCGGTCTTCACCACCTTCAGGCGGGGCTTCACGTCAGCGCCGTAATCCGCCGGGGTCTTTTCATCGAGCGGCTTTTTCTTGGCCTTCATGATGTTCGGCAGCGAAGCATAGCGCGGCTGGTTCAGGCGCAAATCCGTCGTCACGATCAGCGGCGTCTTTACTTTCAGCGTCTGCAAGCCACCATCGATTTCGCGGGTGATCGTGGCATCGCCGGAACCGAGTTCGATCTTCGAGCAGAAAGCCGCCTGCGGCCAGCCCAGCAGCGCAGCCAGCATCTGGCCTGTCTGGTTGCAGTCGTCATCGATGGCCTGCTTGCCGGTGATTACGATTTCCGGCTTCTCGGCCTCGACAACGCCCTTGAGAATCTTGGCCACGCCCAGCGGCTCGACATATTCGTCATGCTTCACAAGGATGGCACGGTCAGCACCCATGGCGAGTGCCGTGCGCAGGGTTTCCTGCGTCTGGGCCGGGCCGATGGAAACCACCACCACTTCCGTGGCCTTGCCAGCTTCCTTCAGGCGGATCGCCTCTTCGACGCCGATTTCATCGAACGGGTTCATCGACATTTTGACATTGGCCAGCTCGACACCCGAACCATCCGCCTTCACACGAATTTTGACGTTGTAATCAACGACGCGCTTGACCGCGACCAGAACCTTCATTGAACAGTCCTCTGTTGGAATTTGACGGCTTCTAGGGCTTGTGCACCTGCGAAGTCAAATGCCAGTGCGGCATGGAGCGGCCTGATTCCGTCAACCGCCGATCAACAGTTTCACCGCCAGCCAGAACATGATGGCCGCAATGGCAAAATCAATGCCCCGCCAGACAGAAGGCTGGGAAAGCGGTTGACGTAAGGCCTTTGCCCCATAGCCGATGGCGAAGAACCAGATGAACGACGCCAGCGAGGCGCCCAGCGCAAACGGCGCCTGCTCACCCGCAGGCCGCGCATTGGCAATGGAACCCGCCAGTACCACGGTATCAAGATAGACATGCGGATTGAGCCAGGTGAAGGCAGCGCAAAGCGCCAAAGCCGAAGCCAGGCTGCGCACTTTTTCAGGGCTTTCTTCCAGGGCATGGGGATGCAACGCCCGCAGGAGCGCCTTGATACCATACCACAGCAGGAACAGTGCACCGCCATAACGCATCACCGTCAGCAATTGCGGCAGCAAAGCCAGCAACGTGCCCAGCCCAAAAGTGCCGCCCCAGATCAGGATGGCATCAGACACCGAGCAAAGCAGGCACATCCAGAACACATAGGAATTGAGGATGCCCTGCCGGATCACAAAGGCATTCTGCGGCCCAATCGCCACAATGAGCCCGCCGCCCAGGGCGAGGCCTGCCAGGAAAGCTTGGAGCATCTAGCGCGTCTTCCCCGGCACCCAAAGCACATCGCCGTTGCCGGCCTTGGCATTCACCCAGCGGGAGGCGACGAAGAAGAAATCCGAAAGCCGGTTGATATAGGCAATGGCGCCCTCGCTCACCGGCTCATTGTCCTGCGCAGCAAGCTCAACGATCAAGCGTTCAGCTCGGCGACACACCGTGCGGCACATATGCAATTGCGCCGCTGCCGCATGGCCAGCAGGCAGCACAAACGACCGCAGCGGAGAAAGATCGGCATTCAGCTCATCGATCTCTTTTTCCAGCCGCTCATATTGCTTGGGCAGGATGCGCAACGGCTCATAATCCAGCTTCTCGCCCCGGTCCGGCACGCAGAGATCAGCGCCCAGATCGAACAATTCGTTCTGGATGCGCATCAGCATCAGATCGAGCTTCATCAGATCATCGCGGGTGGTCGAAAGCCGCGCCACGCCGACACAGGCATTGGTTTCATCGACGGTGCCGTAAGCGGCGATGCGCAGCGAGGCCTTGGACACGCGCTCGCCTGAGCCTAAAGCCGTCTCGCCCTTGTCGCCGGTGCGGGTATAAATGCGATTGAGAACAACCATGAACCGCTTTTACTCGTTCCTGAGATAGAAGCTAGGCTTGGCCGAAAGGGCCCGCACCGTGACGATGAGGCCCGCTGCAATCGTAATCACCATCGCCAGTGCCGCCGTGACCAGCGCCGTCAGCGGTGAAAATTGGAACGGCATGTCGAGCGCAAACCGCGCCAGGAACCACGAAGCAATACCGCCCACCACAATGCCGAAGACAGCCGAGACCAGACCCAGCAATCCATATTCAATGATGAAAGCGCCCAACAGCTGCCCGCGCGTGGCGCCATAGGTTTTGAGCACCACAGCCTCATAGCTGCGCATCGAAAGCCCCGCCGCCAAAGCGCCGGCCAGCACCAGCACACCGGTAAGCAGCGAAATCACATTGGCACCGCGCACTGCAGCCAGCATCTTGCCCAACAGATCACCCACCGTCTGCAAAGCGTCCTTCACCCGCACCGAAGTGACGGAAGGAAAGGCCTCAGCCATGGCATTCAGAACCTGCCCCTCGTCGCCACCTTTCATTTCGGCGGTCACCACTTCGGAATGCGGTGCGCCTTCCAACGCGGCCCGGTTGAACACAAGCACAAAGTTGATCGCCATCGATTTCCAGTTCACCTTGCGGGTGGAGGCAACCGTGGCTTCCACGTCGCGGCCCAGCACGTTGACGGTGATCTTGTCGCCCAGCGTCACGCCGATGGAATCGGCAATATCATCGCTCATCGAAACCAGCGGCGGTCCCGCATAGTCCTTGGCCCACCATTTGCCCGAAACCAGAGTGGAACCCTTGGGCAGATCATCAGAGAAGGTCAAACCCCGGTCACCCTTCAAGGCCCAGGCGCCATCGGGTTTCGATTTCACCTCATCAGCCGGAACACCCTTCACTTTGGAAATACGCCCGCGCAACATGGGCGAGTTGGAAATGTCGGCGATGCCCGGCTGCGCGGCCAGTTTGGTTTTGAACGCATCAAACTCATTGCCCTGCACATCAATAAAGAAAAACGCTGGTGCATTTTTGGGAAGATTGGCTGAAAGCTCGCGGCTGATCGTTTGGTCAGTCAGAGCCAGCGTCACGAACAGCGATAGCCCTAGCCCCAAGGCCATGATGACAGATGTGCTCGCCGCTCCGGGACGATTGAGACTGGCCAGCGCCTGGCGCAGCAACAGGCCTTTCGGCTTCGGCAACATGCCGACCAGCTTCACCACCGCCAGCGACAGCAGCACCAGAACCACAAAGCTCGCCGCCAGTCCGCCGATGAACGCCGCCGTCACCCGCTTCTCATCAAACGAGAACAGCGTGATCGCCGAAGCCACCAACAGCAGCACGAAACTGACCGCCATGGTGGTGCGCGGCGGCAGGCCCTGCGGCTCCACACCCTGCGCGCGAAACAAGGCGGCCCCCTTGATCGCCGCGATCCGCGACAGCGGCCACAGCGAGAACGCCACCGTAACCAGAAGCCCCAGCACCGCCGCAAAAATCAGCGGCTGCGGATCAAACGCCAGCGAGAGCGGCAGTGGGATCAGCGACCCCAGAAGCGTATGAACCAGCCAGGGCGTGGCCGCCCCCAGCGCCAAAGCCAGCGCCAGACCCAGCACGCTCACCAGCAAAATCTCGATCAGCGAAATCGCCATGACATCGCGGTTGGGCACGCCCAGGCATTTGAGAATGGCAATCGTCTCGCGCCGCCGCGAGATGAAGGCCGAAACCGCATTGGCAATGCCAGCTCCGCCGATCACCAATGCGGCAATCGACACGAGCGTCATGAAGGTCGAAAGCCGTCCCACAAATTCATCGGCACCCTGTGCCGCCTTGTCGGTGGTGCGCACGCGCCAGCCGGCTTCCGGAAATTTCGCCTGCGCTTCTTTTTCGACTGCTTTGCCCGCACTCAATGTGGATGGCTGCGGCAGCTTCACAGTGTAAGCATAAGTGACCAAACTACCTGGCTGAATGAGCCCCGCACTGTCCAGCGCCGCGCGCGTCATCATCAGCCGCGGCCCGAAGATGATGCCGGATGCAATCCGGTCCGGCTCGGTGGTGATCGTGGCTGCGATTTTGAAACGGGCCGCGCCGAGTTTCACTTCATTGCCCAGTTTCAAATGCAGCCGTGACAGAAGAAGAGGATCAACGGCAACGGAAGACGCGTCCAGCTTGACCGCAGGTTCCAGCTGCAACGACCCGTAAAGCGGATAGCTCTCCGCCACCGCCTTCAATTCCACCAGCGTGGAAGCACCGCCACCCTGCGCCATGGCGCGCATATTGGCCGTCTCGCCCACCTGGCCCTTGCTGGACAGAAAGGCCAGTTCCTCCGGCTTTGCTTCGCGCTGAACCAAAGAGAAGGCAATGTCGCCGCCGAGCAGCACTTGCCCCTGTTCGCTCAAGCCCCGCGACACGGATGACGCAAGCGACCCGATCATCGCAATCGCCGCCACGCCCAGCGTGAGGCAGGACAGCAAGATCCAGAAACCGCGCAAACCTGATCGCAGGTTGCGCAGCGCCAGCTTGAACCACAACTTCAATGCTTGCTCTCTTTCACCAGACCGTCGCGCACTTCCAGAATGCGCCCGCAGCGTTTGGCCAAGGCCCGGTCATGGGTGACCAGCAGTAGCGTGGCTTTCTCCTTGTCCTTCAGTTCGAACAGCAGCTCGATGATCGCAGAGCCGGTTTCCTGATCGAGATTGCCGGTAGGTTCATCCGCCAGCAAAATCTGCGCGCCTGCCGCCACGGCGCGCGCAATCGCCACGCGCTGTTGCTCGCCACCGGAAAGCTGGCTGGGATAATGTTCAAGCCGGTGGCCCAGGCCGACACGCTTCAACGCGGCGGCGGCCCGGTCAAACGCATCGCCCACACCTTTGAACTCCAAAGGCACGGCAACATTTTCCAGCGCCGTCATCGTGGGGATCAAATGAAACGACTGGAAGATTATCCCGATCTTGTCGCGGCGGAATTGCGCCAGCGCCGATTCGGATTTTCCGGTGAGATCAATTCCCGCTGCCTCCACCTTACCCTTGGTCGCGGCCTCAAGCCCGGATGCCACCATCAATAGTGAGGTCTTGCCGGAGCCCGAAGGCCCGATAATGCCGATGGCTTCGCCGGGCTTGGCAGAAAAGGAAACACCTTTGAGGATTTCAACCGGTCCGGCATGGGAATTCAAAGTGAGGAAAACATTTTCAAGCGTCAGTGCGGCAGGCATCTCTTGCATCCAGAAGGTTGAGGCCAGATATAGGGATGATGCGCCTGATTTTCATATTTCTTTTTGGTTGGATGCTGATCGCCCTGCCCGCTTCGGCCACCACCATACTCGCCTTGGGCGACAGCCTCACAGCAGGCTACGGTTTGGAGCCCGGCCACGCGATGCCGGATGTGCTGCAAGCTGCGCTGAAGAAAGACGGCAAGGATATCACCATCATCAATGCTGGCGTGTCCGGTGATACGGCGGCGCAAGGTGCCGCCCGCCTCGACTGGGCGCTGACTGATGATGTGAAGGCGATCATTCTCGAACTCGGCGCCAATGATGCACTGCGCGGCCTGCCGCCCGAGCAGGTTGATGTGGCGCTGCGTTCAGTGATGGATAAGGCCAAGGCGAAAAATCTTCCTGTGCTCATTCTCGGCATGAAGGCGCCGCCCAATCTTGGTGCGGATTATCAAACCAAATTCGATGCGATTTACCCGAAGCTCGCCAGCGATTATGGCGCGTTGCTTTATCGGTTTTATCTGGATGGCGTGGCAGCGCAGGCGGATTTGAACCAGCAGGACGGCATTCACCCCAATGACAAGGGCGTGGCTTTGATCGTGCCGAAGTTGTTGCCTTTGGTGGAGCAACTTGTTGCCAAGTTGCCATAAATCGTGGCTCATATAAAGTCTGATTCGGGGCTACAGCGATTGAACTTCGTGCAAGCTTGCACGTTTATTCTGCGCTGAATGACGGAGGGCTGCAGAATGATGCGCTTGTTTACGGGGCTTGAACTTCCCTCCGACATTTCCCTCGACCTCAATTTCATGCAAGGCGGTATCGAAGGCGCACGCTGGATTGACCGTGAGAATTTTCACATCACTTTGCGCTTCATCGGTGACATTGACGACGCGCTGGGCCGCGAAGTGACCATGGCTTTGGATGAAGCGGCGATCCGCCCCTTCCAGGTTGCGATTAAGAGCATCGACGTTTTCGGCGGCAACAAGCCTCATGCCATCATCGCCCGCATCGAGGAAAACCCCGAACTGATGCGCCTGCAGCTGGCGCAGGAACGCATCTGCCAGTCACTGGGTCTCCAACCAGAAGGCCGCAAATTCATCCCGCATGTCACGCTGGCGCGCCTGCGCGATCCTGATCCAAGGGCACTCCGCAGCTTCATCGAAAGCCATGCGCTCTATCGCTCGCGCCCCTTCATGGTCGAACATTTCGTGTTGTTCTCATCGAAGCCCTCGCGCGGCGGCGGTCCCTATGCGGTGGAAGAGTCCTATGGGGCAGCCTATGCCTGAGGAACTGCCCGAAGGCTGGGTGCGCGTCGAAGGCCGCGATGCCATTTTCAAATCATTCAAGTTCAAAAGCTTCAACGCTGCCTTTGGTTTTATGACACGCGTTGCACTGGTTGCGGAAAAAATGGACCACCATCCGGAATGGTTCAACGTCTATTCCAGGGTAGATGTCACCCTCACCACCCACTCCAAAGGCGGGGTGTCGGAGCTGGACATTAGACTTTCACAAGAAATGAATCGCCTAGCCGCTTGATTGTTGAAATCGGCCACACCATATTCCCTTGACCATTAAGAGGAGTTTTCAATGGCTGACTATCGTGGTTTCCCACAATCCGGTACCACAACTGCCGGTCTGGACCTGGGTCTCAGGTCCTATATGCTCAAGGTTTACAATTACATGGCGGGCGGCCTTGCACTGACCGGCGCGGCTGCACTTGGCACCTATAGTGTTGCCGTTCAGAACGGCCAGCTCACCCCGCTGGGCCTGACCCTGTTCAAGGGCCCGCTGATGTGGGTGCTGTTGCTGGCACCTTTGGCCATGGTGTTTTTCTTGTCCTTCCGCATCAACAAGATGAGCGTTGGCGCTGCCCAACTCACCTTCTGGGCCTATGCCGCCCTGGTGGGCGTTGGTTTCACGCCCTTGGCGCTGGTCTATACCGGTGCTTCGCTGGCACAGGTGTTCATGGTGACAGCCGGCACATTCGGCGCGGTCAGCCTCTATGGTTACACCACCAAGCGTGACCTGACGGGCTTTGGCAGCTTCCTGTTCATGGGCCTGATCGGCCTGATCATTGCCTCGCTGGTCAACATCTTCCTGCAGAGCAGCGCCATGAGCTTCGCGCTCTCGGTTGTCGGCGTGCTGGTCTTCACGGGCCTCACTGCTTACGACACGCAGAAGATCAAGGACATGTATTATGCCGGTGACGACGGCACAATGATGGGCCGCAAGGCGATCATGGGCGCGTTGAACCTCTATCTCGACTTCATCAACCTGTTCCTCAGCCTGCTTCGCCTGATGGGCGACCGCCGCTAAAGCTTAGATACAGAAATCAAAACGCCACCGGAAACGGTGGCGTTTTTTATTTTAGCTTCTTCGCCCGGGCAGCGGGAGAGGACGATCAAACCACTTCGTATTTCTGTTTCTTCTCCAGCACGCGCAGCACCTGAGCCAAATCATTCCCGCGGCGCATGATGAGCCCGCCGGGTGCGATCACGCAAAACTGGCCGCCCTTGGCGGCCAGCTCCGGATTCTTGATGATCGAATAAAGCGGCTGTTCCGAAGCACGGCGATGAATATCAAACCGCGCCGCTTCCCGGCCAAAATCCATGGCGTAGTCACGCCACTCGCCATCCGCCACATTGCGCCCATAGAGACTCATGATCAGGCCAAGCTCACGCCGGTCGAATACCACCGGCCTTTGCGATTTCTGCGGAAAACGCAGAATTTCAGGACTCTCGCTGCTCATCGCACCTCGACTGTCATGTGCATGTAACATGAGGCGCAGAAGTGATTTTCGCAAGGGGAGAAATTCCCCAGTTTCGCCTTAATTCAATCAAGTCTTGGACACGATACAGGTCCACAAAGCATGTGTTGCCTCGACAGCCCGGTCGATTGCTTTGTGAAGCCCCCCAGCCCCTCAAAGCCCCTAGATCGGCCGGGCTCCCCTGTACCGAGCAAGATTTGCTTATGTGAGTCTGTTAGGTCCCCTAAGGCGGTTGCCAGTTGCAACCGCCCTTTTTTTTGCTCTATGCCCAACCCCTTGACGGCCAAGCCTGCATTTCCAATATGCGCGGCAACAGGGAAGCGACTCAATGAGCAAAGACGGCAAATCGAAACCGCAGGAATTCCAGGCCGAAGTCGGCAAGCTGCTGCACATGATGGTGCATTCGGTCTATTCCGACCGTGATGTGTTTTTGCGCGAGTTGATTTCCAACGCATCCGATGCGCTCGACAAGCTGCGCTATGAAGCCATCGCCAAACCGGATCTGCTGGAACAGGACCCCAAGCTCGAAATCACCATTACACCCGACAAGAAAGCCAAGACGCTGACCATTGCCGACTCAGGCGTGGGCATGAGTGCGAAAGAGCTCACCGACAATCTGGGAACGATCGCCAGATCCGGCACGCAGAATTTCGTAGCCAAGGCGCAAGGAAAATCCAAAGACAAGGACGCGCCGCAACTGATCGGCCAGTTTGGCGTGGGTTTCTATGCGGCCTTCATGGTGGCCGGAGAAGTGGAGGTCTTCTCCCGCAAGGCCGGTGCCAAGGCGTGCAATGTCTGGCGCTCCAACGGCGAAGGTACCTTCACGGTGGATGAAGCCGAGGGCCAGGCGCGCGGCACCAAGATTGTTCTGCATCTGCGCGATGACGCGAGCGACTATCTCGAAGCCTGGAAGATCGAAGAGGTCGTCAAAACCTATTCAGATCACATCACCCATCCGATCATGTTGGCGGGCGAAGATGGCGAGCCGAAGCAGATCAACTCCGCCTCTGCCATCTGGATGCAGCCCAAGGGCAAGGTGAAGCCAGAGCAGCACAAAGAATTTTTCGGCGCGCTCAGCCACAGCGCCGAAGCGCCGGCCCTCACCATCCATTACCGCGCCGAAGGCAAGCAGGAATATAATGTGCTGCTTTACGTGCCGGGCGATCGGCCGTTTGATCTCTATGATCCCGAACGCAAGGGCAAGCAGAAGCTCTACGTGAAACGCGTCTTCATCGCTGATGATGCAGCCTTGCTGCCGCCTTACCTGCGCTTCGTGCGCGGGGTGATTGATTCATCCGACATGCCGCTCAATCTCAGCCGCGAAATGCTGCAGAACAACCCGGATGTGGCCGCCATCCGCAAGGCCGTGACCAACCGCGTGCTGCAGGAGTTGAAGAAGCTAGGCGAGAATGATTCCGCCGCCTTTGCCAAGGTGTGGGACGTGTTTGGCCCGGTAATCAAGGAAGGCCTCTATGAAGATTGGGAGCGCCGTGACGCCTTGTTCGAAGTGGCGCGCTTCAACACCACCAAGCGCACCGCCATCACGCTGAAGGACTATATCGGCGGCCTGAAGGAAAACCAGACGGCGATCTATTATCTGACAGCGGAAGACGCCGCCAAGGCCGCATCAAGCCCGCAGCTGGAAGGCTATAAATCGCGCGACATTGAAGTACTGCTGTTCACCGATCCGGTCGATGCCTTCTGGGTGCGCACCGCCATGGGCTTTGAGGGCAAGCCCTTCAAATCGGTGGCACAGGGTGCAGCCGATCTCGATCTGATCAAGCCAATCGACGAAAAAAAGGAAGAGACCGCCGACACACCCGAAACCGCAGCGCTCATCGCCGCAGTCAAGCAGGCACTGGGCACCCGCGTTTCCGATGTGCGCACCTCGAAGCGCCTGACGGATTCAGCCTGCTGCATCATCAATGATGGCCAGATGGACCGCACGCTGGAAAAGCTGCTCTCGCGCCAAAAGGATTCCGGCGTGTCAGTCTCTGCCCCCGTGCTCGAAATCAATCCCGGCAATGGATTGGTCAAAGCCTTGGCCACTGCGGTGAAGACCAAGGGTGCAAGCGCCGTCGAAGACGCGGCGCACCTGCTGCTTGACCAGGCCTTCGTACTGGAAGGCGAACAGGTCGCCGACCCCGCCAGCTTCGCCAAGCGCCTGGACGCAATGATGGCGAAGGCGTTCTCTTAGACTTCGATCCGCATCAGCAACCCGAGCGCGTCGCGTTCTTCCACATCGGGAAAGCGCAGCGCCTTTCTTTCAAGAATGCGCCACGCGGACCACGCTGCAGCACAGGCATCGATCACATCATCACGTTTCACGTCTTTGCGCGGAAAATCGAAATGATGCGGCTGCAAGGCGGGCAATCCTTGCGCTTGAAGCAAAGCCATGCGTTCCGCTTCACCTTCCGGCGTCTTCTTGGAATGCCGAAGTGCCGCGAAGACATTCATCGCACAAAAGGCCAGTTCGGGATGCGTTTCATGCACCAAGGCCTGAAGCGCTGGCATCATCAAGCCGTCCACTTCTCTCATCTTGGGAAACAGATGGAAGGTCTGTTTCGAAAGTTTGCGCGGCGGATCTGAATGTTTGAGATTCTCCACACACGCCGCCGCGTAACTCTCCTGATAAATCGCAGCGCGCGACGGGATGGCAAAGATGCTCGACTTGCGGCCCGTCAACTTCGCCCGTGCTTCGCGCTCAGCCTTGCGCCGGTGCAATGGCGGCAATCCTATGGGCATGTCCACGGCAATCACCGATGTATCGAGTTCCAGCACCTCTGCGAAATGCGCAAACAATCTCGTGGTGAGCGCTTCGCCATCCCAGATGGCCGCGATCCAACCGCCCCTCGCGCCATCAACCCCGATGACGTGGGACAAACCTCAGCCTCTCGCTAAAGCCGAAAGCGCCGCCAGGTCAGCTCCACCAAACTGCTGGGCATAGAATTTCTGCTGCGTTTGCGCGGCACGCAGCGCGTTGCGCATCAGGATCGAGACTGTCACCGGCCCTACTCCACCAGGCACCGGGGTGATCCAGCCCGCCACTTCCGCGCAGGCGCCGTAATCCACATCACCCACCGTGATGAACTTGCCGTCTTCTTCAATCTGGTTGATGCCGATATCGATCACAGCTGCACCCGGCTTGATCATGTCGGCCTTGATGAAGCGCGGGCGGCCCACCGCCACAAACACCGCATCAGCGGCGCGCGAATGAACTGCGAGATTGCGCGTGAGGTGATGGCACACAGTGACAGTCGCACCCTCAGCCAGCAGCAAAAACGCAATCGGTTTGCCAACGATTTCGGAATGACCGATCACAACAGCGTTCAGGCCTTCAAGCTTCAGCCCCGTACGGCGCAGCAGCTCCACCGAAGCTGCCGCTGTGCAGGGTGCCAGAGCCACGTCCTTGTAAACAATATTGCCAATGGATGCGGGATGCATGCCCTCCACATCCTTCAGCGGATGCACGGCGGCTTGCAATTCGCGGATCGCCAGATGCGCAGGCACCGGGCGCTGTATGATGATGCCGGTGACGCGCGGATCAGTGTTCAGCGCCTGAAGCAGTCCCAGCATTTCGATGCGCGAAATTGTCTCCGGCAGATTGCGCTCTTCAAAGGCAATCCCAGCACGCGCCGCACCCTTGGCCTGGTTGCGCACATAAAGCTGCACGGCAGACACATTGCCGATGCTGATCGACACCAGCTTCGGGTTCCAGCCTTGCTCCTGCAAGGCTACAACACCGTTTTTCACTTCAGCATAAATATCATCCGCGACTGGTTTCCCCAGCAGCGCAGCATGGGCAGATGTCATTAGAAAATGTTCTTCTCGAAAAGCGGTTGGTTGGCAGCAATGCGCTCTACACCCAAACGCTTCAGATCGATTGTCTTGTACTCACCATGGATAATGAGCTCTGAAATGGCATTGCCGGTGGCCGGGCCCTGCTGGATGCCATGGCCGGAAAATCCATTGCCGAAATAGAAATTGGGCAGGCTGGGATGGCGGCCGATAATGCCATTCTGGTCAAACCAATTGTAGTCATAGTGGCCGACATATGAACTCACGACCTTCGCTTCTTCAAACACCGGAATGCGTTCGGCAGCCGAGGGCCACAGGCGTTCTTCGAACCAGTGATGCTCCATCTCCCAGTCTGGCTTCGGTTCTTCGTCCTCTCCGGGCGTAAAGCCGAACAGGAAGTTGCGCCCTTCGGGCCGCCAATAGACGCCATCAGTATTGAACCAGGCAGGTCCTTTACGGAATTCCTCCGGCGCCTTGGGGCAATCGACGATATAGACGTAACGCTTGGCGGCAGAGACGGGGAGATCGAAACCCACCATCGCAGCAATGGCACCGCCCGATGCGCCACCGGCATTAACGACAACGCCGGCACCAATTTTGCCGCCGGCTTGAAGAGTCACGGATTTGGCCTCCCTGCCCGCATCAATCGCCACGACTTCATCAGCCAGATAAGTGACATTCTTGGCAATCGCGCCTTTGCGGATCAGCGTGAGTAATCCGTAGGGATCAAACCAGCCCTCACCCGTGCGGCCCAAGGAGCCCATGGCGATGCCCTCAAACTGCGCATAGGGATATTTCGCGGTCAGTTCGCTTTGCGACAGCAGCACCGTATCCGCGCCCAAAGAATTCTGCAGCTTGGCATTCTCTTCCAGCACCGACACCGAAGCCTCACTGGCCAGCACCAGATAGCCCGTCTCACGGAAGCTGATGTCAGACTCAGGCCCGAATTCTGATTTCAGATTGCGGATGAGGTTGAGCCCGAAAGTCGAAAGATGAACATTCTCCGCATTGGAGAATTGCTTGCGGATGCCGCCCCAGGACAAGGGTGTGCAGGCCTTGGCATAGGTCGGGTCTTTCTCAATGACGGCGATCGATCCCTTGAACCCGTTCTTGCGCAGGAAATACGCTGTGGAAGAACCCACAATGCCCCCGCCCACAATCACCACGTCATAGTTTGTCATCAAATCACTCCGGCATCAGCAAGATAGAGCAGCACAGAAGCCGTGATGGCGGCAAGCCCCGTGCCCAATGCAACTGCGCCCGAAACCGCTGGCACTGCCTCATCGTAACGTTGTGCGAAAAGAAAGGCATTGGCCCCGGCTGGCATGGCGGCAAACAGCACGGCAATCTTGGCGTAAAGCGGCGGCAGCGGAAACACATAATGCGCCAGCACAAACACGGCGAGCGGCATGACCACCATTTTCATGGCGATCAGCAGGAACATGCCGCCCCATGAGCCGCGCAGCGAATAGGCGGCAAGCGACGCGCCAAGGGCGATGAGCGAGGTTGGCACCGAAGAATCAGTCAGCATCTGCAACATCTTCATCGGTATGGGCGGCAGGCTGAGGCCCAGCGCGCGGTAGAGGCCACCAAAGATCAGCGCCAGGACGATGGCATTGGTGCCAAGGCTTTTGGTCAGCTCCCAGCCCAGCGCGCGCCAATTGAGGTTGGAGGCATTGCGCGCCATCTCACGGTGGACGGTGGCCAGAGTCCACATCAGCGGCGCATGCACCGACAGGATCAGGGCCAGCGGCACGCCGACTGAATCGCCAAAATGCTGAAGCGCCAGCGGCACGCCGAGCAGGCCAAGATTGCCGTAGATCGCCGCCGTGCACATCACCGCACTGCCCGACTGGTTCAGTCCCTCGATCTTGCGCGCCACGATCCAGGTGAGAAAGAAAGTGATGGCGGCCCCGCCGAAAAAGGCAAACCACATGCTCCACGGTGCCACATCCGCCATGTCCATCGTCGCCGTGCTCTGGAACAGGAAGGCCGGCAGCGCCGCATTGAACACGAACAGCGAAAGCCCGCGCACGGCACCCGCATCGATCACATTGATGCGCGCAAAACCGTAACCCAGCACGATCATGCCGAAGACGGGAATGACAGTCGTGAGGATCGCGGTGGGCACTTAAGCCCAGGGGCGTGCAGCGCCCAGCTTGCTCTCATAGGCATCAATGCTGGATGCCTTTTCCATGGTGAGGCCGATGTCATCGAGGCCGTTCAGCAGGCAATGCTTGCGGAAGGCATCGAGATCGAACTTCACACTGCCGCCATCGGGGCCGCGGATTTCCTGGTTCGGCAGATCGACGGTCAGCGTGGCATTGGCGCCGCGCGAGGCGTCATCCATCAGCTTCTTCAGATCATCAGGCGAAACCTTGATCGGCAGGATGCCGTTCTTGAAGCAATTGTTGTAGAAAATATCGGCAAAGCTGGTGGAGATCACACAGCGAATCCCGAAATCCAGCAGCGCCCACGGCGCGTGCTCGCGGCTCGACCCGCAGCCGAAATTATCACCCGCCACCAAAATCTCGGCCTTGCGATAAGCCGGCTTGTTCAACACGAAGTCCGGCAATTCCTTGCCCTCTTGCGTGAAGCGCATTTCAAAGAACAGCGACTTGCCTAATCCCGTGCGCTTGATCGTTTTCAGGAACTGCTTCGGGATGATCATGTCGGTATCGACATTGACGATGTTCAGTGGCGCAGCCACACCGGTCAGCACTTCAAACTTTTGCATCGGTCTTTTCCTTACGCAGCCAGATCAACAGCGGATGCTTCGTCCGCGCCGATCATCAGATTGAGATTTTGCACGGCGGCACCCGAAGCGCCCTTGCCGAGATTGTCATAGATCGCCATCAGCAGCACCTGGCCAATCGCTTCATTGGCGAAAACATGCAGGCGCATGCGGTTGGTGTTGTTCAGTACTTCCGGCTCAACATCGGCTGCACTCGCGATGTGCTGCAGTGGAGCAACTTCAATGAAGCGTGCGCCATCAAAATGCTTGGCCAGCAAGCCGTGAATTTCCGCAGCGGACGTTTTGCGCGAAAGCAAATCGGTAAACAGCGGCACCGAGGTCAGCATGCCTTGTGCGAAACGGCCCACACTGGGCTCAAACAGCACATCACGCGAGAGCCCGGTATAGGCCTTCATCTCCGGCAGGTGCTTGTGATGGAAAGTCAGCCCGTAGGGAAAATACTGCGGCGCAGATTCACCCTTGGCCACATAATCCTCGATCATCTTCTTGCCACCGCCGGTATAGCCCGACACGCCGTGATAGGAGACAGGATAGGTCTTCGGCATCAGCCCGGCATCGAGCAGCGGCTTCACCAAAGCGATCAACCCCTGCGGCCAGCAGCCGGGATTAGCCACGCGCTTGGCCTTAGAAATCTTGGCGCCTTGCGCCTTGTCCATTTCCGGAAAACCATAAGCCCAATCCGGGTTGATCCGGAATGCGGTTGAAGCGTCGATCACCCGCGTTTTCGACGATGGCTTGATCAGCGACACCGCTTCAATCGCCGCGTCATCGGGCAGGCAGAGAATGGCCACATCCACGCCGTTCAGCAGATCAGCCCGCGCCTGCGCATCCTTGCGCTTGTCGGCGGCGATCGACACCAATTCAATATCAGTGCGTGCCTTCAGCCGGTCACGGATCTGCAACCCGGTGGTTCCGGCCTCGCCGTCGATGAAGATGGTGGTTTTCTGGCTCATGACCGGGGCTCTTAAGCCTCTGGGCCGGGGTTTTCAACCTGAACCGAAAATGAATGCCTGCCTCAGAGTGGGTTCAGCCATGCACACGTAGAAGGGTGACATCAACGGTGCACAACACCAACGACAAACAAACTGAAACGCTCAACCCAACCAAAGGAATAACATCATGAAAAAGACCCTGATTGCTCTCACCGCCGCTGCCACCCTGGCCATCGGCTTTTCCGCAACCGCCGCCAAGGCTGACGGCCTCTATTTCGGCGTAGGCGCCGGTGGCCAGCCCAACTTCGGCATCAGCATCAATGACGGTTATGGCTACGGCTACGGCCATCACCATGGCTACTACAATGCCGGCTGGGACGGCGATGATTGCGGCCCGAAGATCGTGAAAGTGTGGAAGTGGAACTACAACCACACCTTCAAGTACAAGACCTTCAAGAAGGTTTGGTCTTGCTACTAAGCAATCCCTGAAGGACTTCTCCCAAAGAGGGTCCCCTGCAAAGCAAAAGCCCAGCGTGACGCTGGGCTTTTGTTTTTTTTAATTGATGAAAGGCGCTTAGTTGCAGCCTTGGGCGCAGCTTATCCCGCCATTATTCATGGCTTGCACCGTGGTGAAACCGGCAACCGCACCGCTGATCAGAGTCAGGCCAACCAGTGCGAACATAACGCGGCGCAGAAACTTGGCGTCAGCCTTTACAGATACAGAATTCATTATGGTCGTCTCCCCGGCCTCGAAGGCCATTCCCCAGTCTTGCGATCATAGGCGTTAAACCCAGAATCGCTTCATTAACGTGAAGGTTGCCTTAATGAAGCCCTAAAACCTTAACAAGTTAAATGTCGCTGTTCCGCCATGCAAAATTTGCGCACACGCTTTCAATCTGCTCAGCACTTTATATCTTAAGTTGCAACACTTGATTCGTTCGCTCAGTTCGAGCGGATATCAACGAAATGCCCGGCAATAGCCGCCGCCGCAGCCATTTGCGGGCTCACAAGATGTGTGCGCCCCTTATAGCCCTGGCGGCCTTCGAAATTGCGATTCGAGGTTGAGGCTGCGCGCTGGCCCGGCTTCAACTGGTCCGGATTCATCGCCAGGCACATGGAGCAGCCCGGCTCACGCCATTCAAAACCAGCGGCCTTGAAAATCTTGTCGAGGCCCTCGGCTTCCGCTTGTTCTTTGACCAGCCCAGAGCCCGGAACGATCATCGCATAGGCCAGCTTGTCGGAAACCTTCTTGCCCTTCACCACTTCGGCGACAGCACGCATGTCTTCGATGCGGCCATTGGTGCAGGAGCCGATCCACACAACGTCGAGGCCAATGTCGGTGATCTTCTGGCCCGGCTTCAGATCCATATACTCCAGCGCACGCCACTTCGACTGGCGCTTGCCTTCTTCCTCGATCAGATCCGGGTTCGGTACCGTGCCATCAATGGAAGCCACGTCTTCCGGAGATGTGCCCCAGGAGACAATCGGCGGCAGGTTTGCAGCGTCAAGCGTGATCACGCTGTCATAATGCGCGCCTTCATCCGTCTGCAGGTTCTTCCAATAGGCCACAGCTTCATCCCAGGCCGCGCCCTGCGGCGCCATGGGTCGGCCCTTGAGATAGGCAAAGGCCTTCTCGTCGGGCGCAATCAAACCAGCGCGCGCGCCGCCTTCAATCGTCATGTTGCAAACGGTCATGCGGCCTTCCATCGAAAGGTCGCGAATGGCTTCACCAGCAAATTCGATCACATGGCCGGTGCCGCCGGCCGTGCCGATCTTGCCGATGATCGCCAGGATGATGTCCTTGGCGGTCGAGTGTGGCGCCAGCTTGCCATCCACCCGCACCAGCATGTTCTTGGCCTTCTTCTGGATCAGCGTCTGGGTAGCGAGCACGTGCTCCACTTCCGACGTGCCGATGCCATGCGCCAAAGCCCCGAAGGCGCCATGAGTTGAGGTGTGGCTGTCGCCGCACACAATGGTGGTGCCTGGCAGCGTGAAGCCTTGCTCAGGCCCCACGACGTGCACAATGCCCTGGCGCTTGTCGAGCTCATTGAAATAGGGAACGCCGAAATCCTTGGCATTCTGCGCCAGGGTTTCCACCTGGATGCGGCTTTCTGGCTCGGCAATGCCCTTGGAACGGTCAGTGGTCGGCACGTTGTGATCGACAACCGCCAGCGTCTTTTCCGGATGGCGCACGGTGCGCCCCGTCATGCGCAGGCCTTCAAAAGCCTGGGGGCTCGTCACTTCATGCACAAGGTGGCGGTCAATATACAAAAGGCACGTGCCGTCTTCGGCCTGATGGACCACATGGTCATCCCAGATCTTGTCATAGAGCGTGCGTGCTTTTGCCATGTCTCTTCTCGTCTCTCACCGCCCCTCGTCTTTCACTGACAGATAGGGCGGCCTTAAAGGGCTTTTGCGGCGTATTTAGCGATTACGACGCCTGAGTCAAAGCCTACGCTGCGCAGGTCTGGCATTCGCCCGCCCGGAGCGGAGGCAAGCCATGCACTGAGAACATATTGGGCGGCAACCCGCCTCCCCCTGTTGCAAGTCGCAGGTGCTGTTCTTAAATTCCAGTCATGAACACTTTTGCGATCACCGGAATGACCTGTGCGGGCTGTGCCCGCAAAGTTGAAGCGACCCTCAAGTCTCTGGCCCCTTCGGCCACGGTGACGCTTGAGCCGCCTCGCGCCGTGTTGGATGAGCCGGTGGGTGAGCAGGCCTTGAACGCGGCTTTGGCCGCAGTTGGAAAATACCGCGTCAGCGCGGAAGCCAATACACAAGCGGTCGAGGCCGCGGCCCCAACCTGGATCAAAACCTATTATCCCTTGCTGCTCATCGTCGGCCTGATCGCTTTGGGCGCTGCGGCAGGCCCCGGCTGGATGCTGAACTTCATGGGTGGCTTTTTCGTTGTCTTCGGCGCCTTCAAGCTGCTCGATGTGCCGGCCTTCGCCAATGCCTATGCCCGCTATGATGTGATCGCCAAGGCGTTCAAGCCCTGGGGCATGGCCTATCCCTTTGTGGAAACCGCATTGGGCTTTGCCTTCCTGTTCCGCTTCCAAATCCCGGCCATGCTGTGGGTGGCACTCGCTTTGAGCCTCATCGGTGCCATCGGCGTGATCCAGGCCAACCTCAACAAGCAGACCATCCAATGCGCCTGCCTGGGCACTGTGTTCCAGCTGCCCATGTCCGTCGTCACCATCGTGGAAAGCTTAGGGATGGCCGCCATGGCGGTATGGATGCTGGCGGTCTGAAACAAAAAGGCCGGTCACTAGGACCGGCCTTCTGAATTCCAAATTGGAAAAGCTTACTTCGCAGCAGCCAGCTTCTTGGCCTGCTCGATCCAGCTTTCCTTCTTGCTCTTGCCCTTGAGGCCGAGCTTTTCGTCGAGGGCGAAAATCTGCTCGTCGCTCATTTCGGCGATCTGGTTGGTCGAGGTGATGCCCTCGGCAGCCAGCTGTTCCTTGACCTTCGGGCCGATCGAATTGATGCGCGACACGTCATCGGCAGCAACAGCAGCCTTGTGATGCACTTCTTCAACGGCGATCGGACCGCTATCCTGCTTCTCGACGATGCGGGCAGCTTTGCCGGTGAGGCCCTTGAGGTAATAGAGCTTGGCGCGGCGCACTTTGCCACGGCGAACCAGCTTCACAGAATCAACCAGCGGCGAATACATCGGGAACACACGTTCCACGCCTTCGCCGTAAGACAGCTTGCGCACCGTGAAGCTTTCATTGAGGCCGCCACCGCTGCGCGAAATCACCAGGCCTTCATAGGCCTGGATGCGCGAACGCTCGCCTTCAACAACCTTCACATTGACGATCACCGTATCGCCCGGGGCGAAATCGGGAAGCTGGCGCTTGGCGGCAACAACGGCCATCTGCTCTTTTTCAAGCTGCTGGATAATATTCATGGGAAATGTCCTAAATCTCAGAGTTGTGGGGCTTAAACTGCAAAGGTGTGGAAAAGTCAACCTTTGCGCTTCGTGTATTTGTCATAAAGGTCAGGTCTTCGGGCCTTGGTGAGGGCTTCGCGCTGGGCATGCTTCCATGCGGCTATGGCCTTGTGATCGCCAGAGCCTAAAATCTCAGGCGTTTCAAGCCCTTCCCATAGGCGGGGCTTGGTGTAATGCGGGTGCTCCAGAAGCCCGTCCTCGAAGCTTTCCTCGGCATGGGATTGGTCATGGCCCATCACGCCCGGCAGAAGCCGCACAATGGCATCCAGCATGACGAGTGCGGCTGGTTCACCGCCGGAGAGCACATAATCGCCTACCGAAACCTCTTGCAGGCTCCTAGCGTCGATTACCCGCTGGTCAATCCCCTCAAAACGCCCACAGATGATCATGCAACCCTCGCCCTGGGCCAGTTCCCGCACAAAGCTTTGGGTGAGCGGCGCACCGCGGGGCGACATCAGCAGGCGCGGGCCCTTGTGGGACGTGCCATCAATGGCCTTGGCCAGAATATCGGGCTTCAGCACCATGCCAGCCCCGCCACCCGCCACATGGTCATCCACCGTGCGGTGTTTGTCAGTGGCGAAGGAGCGGATATCAACGGCATCAAAGGACCACTTGCCATCCTTCAACGCCGAACCCGCCAGCGAATGCGCCAGCGTGCCCGGAAACATGTCCGGAAACAGCGTCAATATGGAAGCGTGGAAGCTCATTCTTCGTCGCTCAGATAACCATCAGGCAAATTCAGCGTCACATTATCGGCAACGGAATCAATGAAGGACACCGGGATCAGCATCCCTCCCTCAAGTTCCATCAACTCACCCGCGCCGAAATTCTGGAAACCGGTGATGCGGCCCAATCGGTGCTCGCCTGCAACAACTTCCTTGCCCTGCACGTCGGAGAGATAGACTTCACCCTCCTTCAGCGCCGGCAATTTCTCCCGCGCGATGAACAGCTCCGTACCCCGGAGCGCCTCGGCCGCATTGCGATCCGGAACATTCTTTAGTGTACAGATGAATTCATCCTTGGCGAACTTGGCCTTGGTGATCTCAAACACACGGCCCTCTGCGGATTGCAAAGGGCCGTAGGATGAAAAAGCCTTTGGGTCAGACGTGAAGCTTTTGACCTTCACTTCGCCCTTGATGCCATGGGCCGCAACAATGGTGGCAACGTGAATCATGTTGTCACCAGCCACCTTCGTCTTAAGCGGCAGGCGTTTCAGCCGGAGCTTCGGCCGGAGCTGCAGCAGCTGCAGCCGCAGCGGCCTGTGCGGCTTCAGCAGCAGCGGCAACCTTGGCAGCGGCATCAGCAGCAGCCTTTTCGCGCTCGGTGCGCTTCTTGCCCGGCTTGGCCTTGTTCGGATTGTTGCGGGCATCGCGCTTGGCAACGCCGTTCTTGTCGAGGAAGCGCAGCACGCGGTCGGTCGGCTGTGCGCCCTTCTTCAGCCATTCAGCGGCCTTGGCGGTGTCGAGCTTCACGCGCTCAGCCGAATCCTTCGGCAGCATCGGGTTGAAAGCGCCAATGATGTCGATGAACTTGCCATCACGCGGCGAAGTCGCAGCGGCAACCACGATGTGATAATAAGGGCGCTTCTTGGTGCCGGCACGGGCCAGACGGATCTTAACGGACATATTCAGTACTCCTGTTTGATTTGATCTAGATTATTTCTTCTTCCCCAGACCGGGGAAACCTTTGAGAGGATTGCCACCAAGACCAGGCAAGCCGCCCAGTCCCGGTAATTTCGGTAAGCCAGAGCCAAGGCCCGGCAGCGACGGCATGGCGGGCATCTTGCCGCCATCCATCATGTCTTTGAGCTCTGGCGGCAGAGCATTCGGGTCCATCCCGGCCAGCTCTTTCTGCATCGCTTCCATTTCGGCTTCCGATGGCATGGCCTTGCCACCCATCATCTTGCCCAGAAGGCCTTTGCCCTGGCCCATCTGCTTCATCATGTCGGCCATGCCCTGATGCATCTTGATGAGCTTGTTCACATCTTCCGGCCTGGTGCCGGAGCCGGCCGCAATGCGCTTCCTGCGCTTGCCGTCGAGAATTTTAGGATTGCGCCGCTCGGCCTTGGTCATCGAGCCGATGATCGCCAGCTGGCGGTTGAACACCGTCTTGTCGAGGTCCACCCCTTCCAGCTGCTTGCTGATCTTGCCCATGCCCGGCAGCATCTTCATCACACCGCCCATGCCGCCCATTTTCTGGATCTGCTTCAGCTGGTCGGCCATGTCGTTCAAGTCAAACGCGCCCTTGCGCATCCGCTCGGCGATCTTCTTGGCCTTCTCATGGTCGATATTCTGCGCGGCAGCTTCGACCAGCGAAACCACGTCGCCCATGCCGAGGATGCGGCCGGCAATACGATCAGGGTGGAAATCTTCCAGCCCGTCCAGCTTTTCGCCGGTACCCAAAAGCTTGATCGGCTTGCCGGTGACAGCGCGCATCGAAAGGGCCGCACCGCCACGACCATCGCCGTCAATGCGCGTCAGCACGATGCCGGTAATGCCGATCTTTTCGTCAAACGAGCGCGCCAGATTCACTGCGTCCTGACCCGTCAAAGAGTCAGCGACCAGCAGCGTTTCCTTCGGCTTGGCAATGTCACGCACCGAAGCGGCTTCAGCCAAAAGCTCCGCATCGATGTGCAGGCGGCCGGCCGTATCCAGCATCACCACGTCATAGGCACCCTTGCGGGCTTCCGACATGGCGCGCTTGGCAATGGCAATCGGGTCCTGCCCTGCCACGATCGGCAAAGTATCCACCTTCACCTGCTTGCCGAGGATGGCCAGCTGTTCCTGCGCCGCAGGGCGGCGCGTATCCAGCGAGGCCATCAGCACCTTGCGCTTCTCGCGCTCAGACAAACGCTTGGCGATCTTGGCGGTGGTGGTGGTTTTGCCTGAGCCTTGCAGGCCCACCATCAGAATGGCGACGGGCGGCGAGGCGCGCAGGTTCAGCGCCGATTGGTCCGAACCCAAAGTCTCGACCAGCGTGTCATGCACGATCTTGATGACCATCTGGCCCGGCTTGATCGACTTGACGACGTCAGCACCAATGGCGCGCTCACGCACCTTGTCGGTAAAGGTCTTGACCACCTCAAGCGCCACGTCGGCTTCCAGCAGCGCCCGGCGCACTTCGCGCATGGCCGTATCGACATCAGCCTCCGACAGGCTGCCACGGCCTGTGAGGGTGTCGAATATGCCACTAAGGCGCTCGCTTAAGCTTTCAAACATCAAATCTCTTTCTTGTTCGCCCTTCTCCCCTCGAGGGGAGAAGGTGCCAAAGGGCGGATGAGGGGACGGCCCTCGTCAGCCTTTCAAGCGTGCCAAAGACCCAAACGAAAAAACACCCGGGAACGAAACTCGTTGCCGGATGGAGCCCTTTCATCTCCCGCAAAGGCTCAAGGCCCGCATGTATGAAACAGCATCAGATCGTTCAAGCGTCTGACAGAATGTGGCTGCGCATAGGGGAAAAGGGGCGGGGAGTCAAATTTGCTCGCTTATAGACCGTCGCGAAGCTTTTCCAGTTCGTCTTTGATGCCCAAAATCAGAAATTTCTCGGGATAGATTATTTGAAATATGCCGAGATTCCAGATGCCTATTTGAGCACATGACCGGATAGCGAAATCCAATTCATGCCTATCGCCGTGTAGATAAATCTTCAGAAAATCCACTCGATCAGCGCTGCGGTCCATTCGAGTATTGAGAGTGAATCCTCCGATGTTAGGGTGCGCTCCGTAATCAATCGCTCGTTCATAAAGCTGCTCAAAGATGTCCGCTAACTTAGGTGCTGCCTTACGAATGGCCTTCCTTAAAGCGCCGTGAGTGAACGTATCCCTGAATTCCTTACGCTCTTTCGGCCCATCTTCTCTATTTAATCCAAAGTTCGGCCAGCTTTTTATCCGTGTGAACAAAATATCCATAGGCGGCGGTTTCCAAGCTTAGACGAAGCATGGCACTCAACTCTTGCGTTTGCCCAGCCATTGCCAAACCACACCCGGAGCGAAAGGCGCTGTGAGAACTATGGATAAATTGAAAAGGGAACCAAGGCCGCGGGTTTACCGACTGATCAAGCACCTTGAAAAAGCAAGCATCTATCGCGATTAATCTTTTGCACTCCGGTTTGCCAACGAAGGTTGCATACTGGTTCGAGCGATAATCATCCAAGAAAGCGGTTAACTTATCAGTTCCCCAATGCGGCGGAGGTGGATGCGGTATAGCCATTTGCCTGTGCTCCCACTCAAACGATAGCACAAACATCTGTGCGTTATTAGGCCGTCACCCCTGCGAAGGCAGGGTCCAGCTTTGGCGAACGAGCCAGTGACTCCGAAGCTGGATTCCCGCCTTCGCGGGAATGACGGGTAGTGACGTCGGTAACTATACCACGTCCAGCCCGCCCCAAATGATCACCGCCATCACGACGCGAACCCAAATACGCCCAGCGCGCCCATCACGAACATGACCACACCGGCCGCAATGGCCATGACGTTGACCAGCCTCATATCGACTTTTCCGCCCGGCGAGGTTTGCGCCTGTTTGACCATCCAGATGACGATGGCCAGCGCCAAGGCCAGCCACGCCGCCGACATGACCCAGTTCGAAAGCCCGTGAAAATGAATGTTGGCAAGCTTGTATCCACGGCCAGTATAAATCGGAAACCAGAAATCATCGCCCCAGAGACTGTACACCGCAGTGCCCGCCACCACGGCGGCAAAGGCCGCCCGCGCGGTTTGCCTCAGCCCCATATTCGGATCCGGCTCGCTTTTCAAACCTCTACCGGGGTCGCTCATCGCGGTCTCGCTCCAACTATCTTGCTGCGTTTTTATAGCGCCCGTGCGATGAACCTGGCATGAACCACCGCCTCACCACCACCCCGCCCCTCACCCTCGCCGGCCGCAACAAGACCTTCCCCATCGGCCCCGGCCAGGGCATCAAGGATTTGTGGCAAGTCTTCATGACGGATTTCGGCAAGATCGCGGGCCAGGTGGGCTTCAATGCCTATGGCGTCTGTCACAATTTCGACGGCAAGGGGCATATGGATTACCTGTGCGCCGTCGAGGTGAAAGATGGTGGTCAAGTGCCGGGCTACATGCATGTGCTGCAGATTCCGGCGCGAAAGACCGCCGTGTTCACCCACAAGGGCCCGATCGAGAAAATCCACGAGACTTGGAATGCAATCTTCACTGAACATCTGCCCGCAGCCAAACTCGAAGTCGCCCCCGGCCCACAATTCGAAGTCTATGGCGAGGCCTTCAATGCCGGCCGCGAAGAGATCGAAATTTTCATTCCGGTGAAGTGAGGGTCTCCACCAGCTTCACCAGCCCATCGAAATGATGCTCGGTGCCACGGATGCGTGAGGCATCCTGCTCGGGCACATCGGCATCGCCATAATAGGTCGTCATCTCGGTGAAGATCATCGCCGTGCCCAGGCCCACAGCCTTCAGCACCACATCTCCCAGCGAAGTGGAATAAAGCTTCTCGTCGATGAACAGGTCATAATTGTAAACCAGCCGCTCGCCCGGCTGCACCGCATGAAAGGTGCAAACGAAATGTGTGAGCATGCCATTGGCCCATTTCACCTTCAGCTCCTCATGCCCGCCCACGCGCGCATTGAGTTGCCGTGACAGCTCGATTCCATCCGGCGGACCCTTAAACCATTGCTTCCTCAGTTCAAGATTTGTGAAACACTCAAACACTTCCCTGGGCGATTTGCTGAAGGCGCGGGTGAAGGAAAATCCCGCACAGGTGGGTGAAAGCACGCTCATGGTTTTTGTCTCCGGGTTTTGGCTGGAATGTCGGGCAGGCTGTCGAGCAGCGTGTCGAGATTGTCGAACTGCTCCTGCCAGAAGCGCTGGCGTTCATTGATCCACGAGCCGATCTGCGCCAGCGCCTTCATGTTCACCTTGCACTGCCGCACCCGCCCGCGCTTCTCGGTAATCACTGCCCCGCAGCTTTCCAGCACCTGAATGTGCTGGACGACAGCTGCAAGTGACATGGAAAAAGGTGCCGCCAGCTCGCTCACCGAGGAAGGCCGCTGCGACAGCCGCTCGATCATCGCGCGCCGCGTCGGATCAGCCAGGGCAGCCATCAGGCCGGAAAGTTCATCTTGATGCTTAAGCATTCCCTTAGGTATTAAGGAGACGTTAATAAGTCAAGCAAATACTTTAGTATCGAGCCGATTCTAACTTAAGCGGCAGATTACTTTGCTGTTTTCTTGGGCTTTTTCGCCGTCACAGTGGTCCAGGCCATCTGCAGCGCGCTCTTGAGCAGCGCCTCATCCGCCTTGTCCTGGTCCACAAAGGTCCAGCCTTGCCGGCCCCAATGGCCGTCATGCGCCACCACGATGCCGGGCTCGGAGCCGCACAACATCTCCTGCTCCTCAGGCTTCAGCTTCACATAGGCCATGCCCTTGGCGCTCAGGCCTCCGAAAATCTTGTTCTTCACCCGGAAGTCGGCCTTGCCGAAATGCGATTTCTCCTCCACCCCCGGCAGTGCCAAAGCAAGCCTCCGGAAAAGCTCAATGGACATCAATGGCGGCCTTGATGATCGCCTTGGCCTCATCCGAAGCCCAGGGTGCTGGCCCCAGCAAGCGGCCCACTTCCTGCCCCTCGCGGTTTAGAAGCAGCGTGACCGGAAGCCCTGGCGCCTTTACGGCATCCAAGGCCGTGGCCTTCTGGTCGGCATAGAGCGTGAGATTATCCGCCCCCACCTGCTTGAGAAAATCTGCCGAAGCCTGGTACCCCTTCAAATCCTCACTCAATTCTACCACTTGGAAATCCGGCCCGCCCATCTCCTTTTGCAGCTTGGCCAGTTCCGGCATTTCCTTGCGGCACGGCGCACACCAGGTGGCCCACAGGTTCAGCAGGGTGACTTTGCCCTTGAGTGCAGAGATGTCTTTAGGTGCACCGCTGGCATCCACCATGGCGAAGGGGGCGAGGTCTTTCGGCTGCGGCTGTTTGATGTAAGCGGCCATGGAAAGCTTCTCCTCGGCCACGGGCGCCATCTTCACCTTGCCTTGGCCCCCCATGAACCAGTAAATGCCCGCCACGACGAGAAGAGCGAGAAGGGCGGCGATGGTTGTCTTGTTGCTGTTCATGAGTGCTTTCTAGCTTGGCGATTGGGGTTTTGGTATGGCCAATAAAATGTGGGGCGGGCGGTTTGCGCAAGGCCCTGACGCCATTATGGCGAAGATCAACGCATCAATTGATTTTGATAAAAAATTGTACGCCCAGGATATCGCCGGCTCCAAGGCCCACGCCGTCATGTTGGCACGGCAGAAAATCATTTCGCGCGCCGACGCCGCCGCCATCACCAAGGGCCTTGATGCGATCAAGGCCGAGATTGAATCCGGCAAGTTCAATTTTTCAGCTGAGCTGGAAGATATCCACCTCAACATCGAAAGCCGCCTGAAAGAACTGATCGGCGAACCCGCTGGCCGCCTGCACACGGCGCGGTCCCGCAACGATCAGGTGGCCACCGATTTCCGGCTCTATGTGCGCGAAGCCGTCGATCACTTCATCAGCGCGGTGCAGGATTTGATGCTGGCGCTGGCGGAGAAGGCCGAAGCCAACGCTTCCACCTTGATGCCGGGCTTCACCCATCTGCAATCGGCCCAACCGGTCACCTTCGGCCATCATCTGCTGGCCTATGTCGAAATGCTGTCACGCGATTTGGGCCGCTTTCAGGATGCGCGCAAACGCCTGAATGAAAGCCCGTTGGGCTCGGCGGCCCTTGCCGGCACGTCCTATCCGATTGACCGCAAGGCCACCGCCGATGCTTTGGGCTTTGACCGGCCTACAAGGAATTCGATGGATGGTGTATCGGCGCGTGACTTTGCGCTCGAAGTTCTGTCGGCCTGTGCCATCTGCTCCATTCATTTGTCGCGGCTGGCCGAAGAGATTGTGATCTGGTCCACCTCGCAATTCCGCTTTGTGAAACTGTCTGACAAGTTCACCACCGGCTCGTCGATCATGCCGCAGAAGCGCAACCCGGATGCGGCGGAGCTGATCCGCGCCAAGCCGGGCCGCATCCTCGGTGCGTTCACCGCACTTGCCGTGATGATGAAGGGCCTGCCGATGTCCTACGCCAAGGACATGCAGGAAGATAAGGAACAGACTTTCGACGCGTTGGAAAACATAGAACTCGCTCTGGCCGCCATGACCGGAATGGTGCGCGATCTGGAGCCAAACAAGGACGCCATGCTGGCCGCCGCCAATAGCGGTTTCTCGACAGCGACTGATCTCGCCGACTGGCTGGTGCAGACTTTAAAGATGCCCTTCCGCGACGCCCATCATGTCACCGGCCGCATCGTGGCTTTGGCCGAACAGAAAAACGTGCTGCTCTCAGATTTGCCGCTGGCCGATATGCGCAGCGTCCATGCCAAGATTGATGAAGGCGTGTTCCGCGTGCTTTCAGTGCAGGCCTCGGTCGCCTCGCGCAAGAGCCAGGGTGGCACCGCCCCGGCCAATGTGTTAGGTGAGGCCAAGGCCTGGGTGAAACAGCTAAAGGGAAAACGCAAATGAGCCTGTTCAAGAAAATCATGCTGCTCGGGCTCTGCCTCGTTGCCCTTTCCGCCTGCGGTGTGCGCGGTGATCCGGTGCCGCCTTCAAAGGCCAATACTGTTGTAAATTAATGCATCACTTTTCTTACAAGAACGGCGTCCTCCATGCCGAGGATGTAGATCTGAACACGCTCGCTGACGAAGTGGGCACGCCATTTTATTGCTATTCGACGGCTACGCTTGAGCGTCACTTCAAGGTGATGAATGACGCCTTCAAGGATACCGACCATCTGCTCTGCTATGCCATGAAGGCCAATTCCAACCAGGCCGTGCTGAAAACCATGGCGGCCTTGGGCGCTGGCATGGATGTGGTCTCGGAAGGTGAACTGCGCCGTGCACTGGCCGCTGGGGTTCCGGCCCGCAAGATCGTGTTTTCCGGTGTGGGCAAGACCGCGCGGGAAATGGCTTTGGGCCTGCGCGAAGGCATTGCCTGTTTCAATGTTGAGTCCGAACCTGAGTTAGAACTTCTCTCAGAAGTGGCAAGCCGCGTGGGCCAGCGCGCCAATGTATCGATCCGGGTGAACCCGGATGTCGATGCCAAGACGCATGCCAAGATCACCACGGGCAAGGCCGACAACAAATTCGGCATCTCCTATCTGCGCGCCTCGGAAGTCTATGCCCGCGCCGCCGCTTTGCCCAATATCGATGTGACGGGCGTGGACATGCATATCGGCAGCCAGATCACCGAACTGGCGCCCTTTGAGCAGGCCTTCAAACTGATGGCCACGCTGGTCGAGAAGCTGAAAGCCGAAGGCCACAATATCCGCCATCTTGATCTGGGCGGCGGCTTGGGCGTGCCTTACCGCGGCAGCAATGACGTGCCGCCGCACCCCGACGAATATGCCGCCATGGTGAAGCGCACGCTCGGCCATCTCGGCTTGAAATATATGATGGAACCGGGCCGCATGATCGTCGGCAATGCCGGCATTATGGTCACCCGCGTGATCTATGTGAAGGAAAATGAAGGCCGCCAATTCGTCATCCAGGATGGCGCGATGAATGACCTGATCCGCCCCACGCTTTATGACGCCTATCACGAAATTATCCCGGTCAACGAAACGCGCAGCGAGCAGTCATTTGAGGCTGACGTGGTCGGCCCCGTCTGCGAAACTGGCGACTACCTCGCCAAGGGCCGCAGATTGGCGAAAGTGGAACAAGGCGATCTTCTCGCCGTAATGACGGCGGGCGCTTACGGCGCCGTGCAAGCAAGCTCCTACAATTCCCGCCCGCTCATCGCTGAAGTTCTGGTCAAGGAAGACAAATGGGCCGTGGTGCGCGAACGCCAGACCTATGAAGACCTGATCGGCGCCGATCGTCTGGCCACCTGGCAGGACTCGTAATCGTCCCCCTATGACGAAATTTTGAACTGGGCTTTGTCCACGTTCTTGCCGGAATCATGCTATACCCGGGTCATATGAGTGAGCCGCTTCCCAAACATCTGAGCCGAAGCCTGTTGCTCCAGCGCCTCAGCCTGCGTTGGGAGGGCCTGTGGGTCGCCTTGCAAGGCCCGCTCGTGGTGATGCTCGCTACCCTTGCTCTGCTCTGGTCCGGCCTGCTGCAATATGTAGGCCGCCCCCTGCCCGCGATCATTCTGGCTATTCTCGGCCTCGCCTTCCTTTACACTTTGCGCCCCCTGTTCCGGCTGCGCCCGCTGCCCGACCATCTGGTGCTGCGCAAGCTCGATGACGTGAATGCGCTGAAAAACCGCGAGGCCTCCAGCCTTGGCGACCGGCTTGTGCCGGAGGAAGAAGGTGCCAGCGAAATCTGGACCGAACATCTGCGCCGCAAACTGGCTGCCCTGCGCCAGCTGCGCGTGCAAGGCCCGGCCTCGACCTGGCGCAAATTCGATCCACTGGCCTTGCGCTTGCCGGTGATCATGGCCGTCGTTGCAGCTTTCTTCCTCGGCACTGGAGATCTCTGGTCAAACCTCACCAATGCCGCATCACTCTCCGCTCCAGTGCCGCCCAAGCCCGTTCTGTTCGACGCTTGGCTGAAGCCGCCAGCTTACACTGGCAAGCCGCCGCTGCTGCTCACCTCAGCCGCGATGATGGAGAAGTTGAAAACCCAGAACGAGCTGACGGTGCCAGAGGGCTCCATCCTCAATCTGCGCGTCACCGGCAGCACCAAGCCCGGCGTGGATTTTTTCTCACCGGGCAGCACCGATACCGAGGTGAAAATCGACGGCGCCAAGATTGAAAAGACGCCTGATGCCCTGACGGGCGACATCAAGCTGGACCGTCCAGTCAGCGTGCGCGTCTCCAACGGGGATGCGGAACTCGCCACCTATCATTTCAGCCTGATCGCCGATGAAACACCCAAGATTGAAATCATCGGCACGCCAGAAGCCGCCGAGCGCGGCAAGCTCTCGGTGAAGTGGCATGCCTCGGATGATTACGGCCTGCGCGCCATCAAAGCGGAAATCTCGCTGGCGGACGAACAGGAAAACGGCATCACCGGTTTTGAGAGCAATGGCGTGTTTCTCTACGACCCGCCGGAATTCAAGATGACGCTCAAGAAGCCCGGCGCCAAGGACGACACCGAAACCTCGACCACGGATTTGACTGCCCATGCCTGGGCCGGCCTCTATGCCGAGATCATTCTCACCGCCACCGATGCGGCGGGCCACAAGACATCCACGGCGCCCACCCGCTTCAAGCTGCCGGACCGTGAATTCATCAAGCCACTGGCGCGCGCTTTGGTGGAACAGCGCAAGCACATCATTCTTGATCCCAATGCCGCGCCCGATGCGTCCACGCTGGTGGGCGCGATGCTGCTTTACCCGTCTGACATTGCCTCCAACAGCGGCCTCATCATCAATCTTTCTGCGCTGAACAACCGCCTCTCCACCGCTTCGGCTACTGATGATGTGGTCGCCGTGGTCAAAGACATGTGGCCGCTGATCCTCGCCGTTGAGAATGGCCGGCTCGATGATGCCCGTGCCGAATTGAAGGCCCTGGCGCAAGAGCTGCAGCAGGCGCTGCGTGATGGCGCACCGAAGGAAAAGATCGACGAACTCACCCGCCGCATGCGCGAAGCAATGGACCGTTTGATCGCCCAACTGCAGAAAGAGGGCAAGGACCGCGCCGCCCAAGGCTTGAAGCCGCAGGGTCAGCAGGGCCAGGGCATGACCAAAGAGCAATTGCAGCAGATGCTCGACCAGATCGGTAAACTGGGTAAGGACGGTGACAAGAATGCTGCGCAGGACATGCTCTCGCAGTTGGACCAATTGCTGCAGAACCTGGAACCCGGCGACGGCAAGAATGCCCAGAACGGTTCCGGCGGCCAGAACGAAGATCTGAACGCGCTTTCCGAAATGATGCGCCAGCAGCGCAAGCTCATGGACCAGACCCAGCGCATGCCAGGCGGCGCCGGCAAGGATGAAGGCGGCAATGAGGGCCTCGCCGACCAGCAAAAGCAATTGCGCGATAAGCTCGGCAAATTGGGCCAGGGCATGAGCGGTGATGAAGGTGGCGACAAGCTGGGCGATGCCGGCAAGAACATGGATGGCGCCGAGCAATCTCTTCGTGACGGCAACAAGGAAGGCGCTCTCAAGGAACAGAACCAGGCGCTGCGCAACATGCTGCAGGGCATGAGCAAGCTCACCCAGCAGCTCGGCAAGAATGGCCAGGGCGATGCCTATAGCAACAGCCGCGAAGGCCGCGACGGCAAGGACACTGATCCGCTGGGCCGTTCCCTCAATGGCCCCAATCAAAATCTGGTGCCGTCAGAACTCGCCTCGCGCCGCGCCCATGAAATCCTCGAACAACTCCGCGCCCGCGCCAATGAGGAAGGCCTGGATGACGAGACGAAGGCTTATATTGATCGGCTTCTGAAGGACGAGTTTTAGAGAACGAAAGTTCTCAATCCTCTTTCACCACATGCCCCACAAAAGGCAGCTCGCGGAATTGATGCGCCATGTCCATGCCGTAGCCGACGACGAACAGATCCGGGCATTCAAACGCGCAATGATCCGCCTTGATCGACGCGGCCAGATGGCCGGGCTTGAACAGCAGCACCGCCGAGCGCACCGACTTGGCGCCCCGCGCCGCCAGCAGATCCTTGGCAAAAGCCAGCGTGCGGCCAGATTCCAGAATGTCATCCACCAGCAGGATGTCACGGCCCTGGATTTCTGAATCAATGTCACGCAACACATCAACCTTGCCGGATGATTTCATCGCGGCGCGATATGATGACAGGATCATGAAATCCACTTCCGGCGTCAGCCCGGCGTGATGCATGGCGCGTAAGAGATCAGCCGCAAAAACGAAACTGCCCTTCAGCACCGGCACCACCAGCAGGCGATTGGGCTTGGTGGCGGCAATTTCAACAGCCAGGCTTTTCAGCCGTTCGGAAATCTGGTCTTCGGAAAACAGGACATCGATGCGATGTCCATCAATTTTGATCGAGCTCATAAGGTAGGGTTTGAGCCGATTTCATCCGCATGTGCAAAGCGAATTTGCAGTTTTTGCGCAAGTTCGGGCGGAGAAGATACGCGCGTGGTGAAGGCGGTGGTTTCACCCGGCCGCAGCGGCCGCGCTGCCGTATCCAGCGTCCAGGTATAGACTTCCACGCCCTTTTCATCGGTCAGCGCAAAGCGCAACGACGGAATCTTGCGGATATCCTCGGTCGGGTTGCTGATCTCACCCTTCACCGTCAGCACATGTTGGCCGCCGGTGGATTTGTTCACCTGTTCCACATGGGCAATGTTGAGCCCGTAAAGATTGATCTCATGGCCGAATTTCGCATAGGCCCCAGCGGTGACTGGGGCGGCCAGCACCGTGGCCTCCGGCGCAATGGCCGCAAACAGAAAGGGTGACGCCGCGACGAGCGCAAACGATGCCCAGCCACCGATGGTCTTGGTGCGGGCCATCTGCCGTGCCTTGTAATCCTGCCGCACATTGCGCGCCGCTTCCACCAATTGGCCGACATCAAACTGGTGCTCATCAATCTCTTCAAACGTCGCAGGCA
This sequence comes from Aestuariivirga litoralis, assembly GCF_015714715.1. NCBI lineage: Bacteria > Pseudomonadati > Pseudomonadota > Alphaproteobacteria > Hyphomicrobiales > Aestuariivirgaceae > Aestuariivirga > Aestuariivirga litoralis. The sequence continues at coordinate 739,708 of NZ_WAHS01000002.1, forward strand.
GCACCGCGTCGGTAATGTCCTTGATTTCGATCACTGGCAGCTCCTGCCAATGGTGCCCGCAGGCATTGCAGGTCACTTTGAATGGCTCATGCCCCGCATGGGCGCCGATATTGTACCTGGTGGTGCAAGATGGGCAAGAAACGATCATGGTGGCCCCGGCTAATCGCGATAGAATCGCTGATGATGATTCGGTTGGGTTTGGTGGCGGCTGGTTTGGGGACTAGCGTAACGCCGTTTAGGGTTAATGCGTGGTTAACGCGGGGACGAAGTTGAAGATGGGGGTCATTGAGCTTCAGGATGTTTCGCTCCGCTATGCCGGCGGGCCGCCTGTATTGCATGACGTCAATCTTGATCTGGCGCAGGGCGATTTGCGTTTTTTGACCGGGCCTTCGGGTGCCGGAAAATCCACCCTGCTGCGCCTGTTGTTTCTGGCCTTGAAGCCCGATAGCGGCATCGCCCGCGTCTTCGGCTCTGATGTGAGCCGACTCACACCGCACGAGCGCGCACTTCTCCGCCGCAAGCTGGGCGTGGTGTTTCAGGATTTCCGTCTGCTGAAACACATGTCGGTGTTTGAGAATGTGGCGCTGCCCCTGCGTGCTGCGGGCGCACGGCCAGAGACCTATGCGTCCGATGTGAATGACTTGCTGGACTGGATCGGCCTCAAATCCCGCGCCCACGATTTGCCTGACACTTTGTCAGGCGGCGAAAAGCAGCGCGTGGCCATTGCCCGCGCGGTGGTGACCAAGCCGCAAGTGATCCTGGCTGATGAGCCCACCGGCAATGTCGATCCCGCCATGGCGCGTAGGCTTCTGCGCCTGTTTCTGGAACTGAACCGGCAAGGCACTACTGTGCTGCTGGCAACCCATGATACCGAGCTGATCCGGCGGGCCGGCGGCCAAGCCCTGCATCTCGAAGCCGGGACTTTGGGCGCAGCATGAGCGATCAGCCCAGCGCAAAGCCATCACCCGTTTTCCCGCGCCGGGTAGCACCCCTGCGCGCTCTGATCATCACCATGGCGGTGATGTGCTATCTCGCCTGCCTGGCCATCGGCGCACTCGTCCTCATCAACCGCGCTACCCAGAGCTGGACGCAAGGCCTCGCCCGAGAAATCACTGTGGAAGTGCGGCCGCTTTCGGATGCCAAGCTGGATGATGAAGTCAAGAAAGCGCTGAGCTTGCTCGAGGCCACCAAGGGTGTGCTGAGCACCGAAGCCTTGCCACTGGAAGACAGCGCGCGCCTGCTGGAGCCTTGGCTCGGCAAAGTTGAAGTGGATGACCTCCCTCTGCCACGCCTGATCCGCGTTAGCATCGATGAGGCGAACCCGCCTGATTATGAAGCGCTTGCCACTTCACTCACCACGCAAGTGAAAGGTGCGAGCCTCGATACCCACCAGCGCTGGCAGAACGAATTCATCCGCCTCGGCAACAGCCTGACCTTGCTCACGGCACTGGTGCTGGGCCTGATCTCGCTGGCCACTATTCTGCTGGTCACCGCTGCGGCGCGCGGCGTAATCGAGGCCAATCGCAGCATTGTCGATGTGCTGGAATTGATCGGTGCCGAGCCGCATTTCATCGCGCGACAGAATGACCGGCAGTTCCTGTCCTCGGGCCTTACCTCAGGCTTCGCTGGATTGATCTTGGGCCTGCTCACATTCTCGGCGCTCGGTGTTTTCGGCGGTGCCGCCGACGAGGCGATGGCCGCCGCTGGCCGTTCTCTCTTCTTTGCCCCGCAAGCGCGTTGGCAGCTGGTGGCGGGCCTTCTCTCCGTGCCGGTCGCTGCCACCTTGATTGCGCTGCTGGTTTCGCGCATCACTCTGATGCGAATTCTAGGCAAGGATCTATGATCGTTCTGCGCTCCCTCATCTTCAACATCGCCTTCTATGTGGTGTTGATGCTGTTTCTGATTTTCGGCCTGCCGCTCACGCTGGCAAGCCGCATCACCGCCATCCGAGCCTTGCAGGCCTGGGGCCGCACCATGAACTGGCTGCTGCGCGTGATCTGCAACATCAAGGTTGAAGTGCGAGGTGCCGGGAACATTCCGCCGGGCCCGCTTCTGGTGGCCGGCAAGCATCAATCCACCTGGGAGACTTTCGCGCTGCCGGTCCTGTTCAACGATCCCTGCGTGGTGTTGAAGAAGCAGATTTTCTACATCCCTCTCATGGGCTGGCCCTATGGCTACAAGTTCCGCATGCTCCCGGTGGATCGCGGTGCCGGAAGCAAAGCGCTGAAGGACCTGATCCGCCGCGGCAAAGAGGAATTGGCCGCTGGCCGCCAGATCATCATCCTGCCCGAAGGCACCCGCCGCCCGGTCGGTGCGCCGCCCGATTACAAGTCAGGCACGGCAGCGCTCTATACCAATCTCAATGTGCCCTGCGTCACCTTCGGCCTGAATGCCGGAGTGTTCTGGCCGCGCCACGGTTTCCTGCGCCCACCTGGCACCATTGTCATTGAATTCGGCAAGACCATTCCGCCCGGACTAACGCGTAAGGTTTTTGAGGCGCAGCTGCAGGATACGATCGAAACCATTTCCAACCGGCTGGTGGCCGAAGCCTCAAAAAGCTGATTTTCAAAATTCGTTCTTGATTTGTTTACCAATGTCGTTCTATGAATGTTCCAACGAGGAACACCATCATGAACATTCATGGCACTGCCTTCTCAGAGACCGCCAGCAAGGACATTCCGGAACTGCGTGAACGCTTCTGGTTCTGGCGCGGTGCCTCCGGCCAGAACTATATTCACTCGGTCTATACGCCGGAAACCTGCCCGCCGCTGCCGGGTGCCGTCTATGTCGGCGTGAAGCGGCATGGGGCCATGCGCACCGCCATGGTGGTCGGCCGTTTTGATCCGCATCTGGAAGGCGGCCTGCCTTCGGTGTTCCGCCATTTTGATGAAATCCACGTGCATCTTTTGGCCCGCGCACCGGGTGCGGCAGAATCTGTGCGCAACGATCTCGCCGTGGCCCTGGGCGAAGACGGTGAACTTGAAACCAAATCGGCTTTTCGGGTCGCCGCCTAGTTCATAACGTGCGGGGCGAAGGCTTCCATCCCCGGATCATGAATGCCCAGTTCACGCAAATGCTGGATCGTATTGGCCACATAGTCCCGGCATGAGCCCATCGTGCCATGGCCCTGGCCGATGAAATGCAGAAGCTCTTCCATTTTCATCTGCGGCACATATTGCTTGCTGGTGCGCTGCACGATGTAGGTCAGAGCTTCAACGCTCTCGCCTGAGTCCAGAACCACAAAACGCTTCTGCCGCTCATGATAGGCATCGCCCAGCATTTCGCGCGCTCGTACCTTGGCAATCACCTCGGCCCAGTTTTCGGCCGCCACGTCATAGACCAGGCCCAGGCATGACCCGCCACGGTCCAGCCCCAGAACCAGCCCCGGTTTTTCCGGCGTGCCCCGGTAGTGATGCGAGAACACGCTCAGACGCCGGTGAAAGCCATGCAGGCGTGCCTTGCGCGCCGAGGTGAAATTGAAATCCGGCCGCCACATCAGCGATCCATAGGCAAAAATGCGATGCGGCTCGGTGCTCAATTCAGAAAATCACTTCGGCTTGTGCCCACGGCCAAAGTCCGGCGCCGCCGTATCCTGTCCGGCAGCAATAATGCCACGCCGCACTTCGCGCGCCCTCGTGAACAAATTGAACAGCGTATCACCATCACCCCAGCGCACGGCGCGCTGTAGCACCGCAAGTTCTTCCGAAAAGCGGCCCAGCATTTCCAGCACCGCTTCCTTGTTGTTCAAAAACACATCGCGCCACATCGTCGGATCAGATGCCGCGATACGGGTGAAATCACGAAAACCCGAAGCCGAATATTTGATCACTTCCGAATCCGTCACCGTCTCCAGATCAGCCGCCGTCGCCACGGTGTTGTAAGCAATGAGATGCGGCAAATGGCTGGTGATCGCCAGCACCAGATCATGATGCCCGACTTCCATCGTATCCACCATCGAACCCAGCCCTTCCCAGAACTGGGTGAGCTTGGCCACCGCCGCAGAATCAGCGCCAGGCAGTGGCGTCAGGATGCACCAGCGGCCATGAAACAATTCGGCGAAGCCCGCGCGCGGCCCTGACTGCTCGGTGCCTGCCACCGGATGGCCAGGAATGAAATGCACATTTTGCGGAATAAACGGCCCGCAATCACGCGCAATGGCGCCTTTGACTGAGCCCACATCCGTGACAATCGCACCCGCCTTCAAATGCGGGCCAATCTCTTTCGCCAAGGCAGCACAGGCCCCCACCGGCGCGCACAGGATCACCAGGTCAGCATCCTTCACTGCATCAGCTGCGTGAACATGCACGTCATCGACCAGTTTGATTTCCAGAGCCACTGCTCGCGTTTCCGCACTTCTGGCATGGCCAGAAATATGCCGGGCCAAGCCTTTGGCGCGGATGCCATGGCAGATCGAAGACCCAATCAGCCCCAAGCCCAGCAAGGCCACTTTTTCAAACATGATGCTCATTTCAGAAATTCTTTCAGCGCGGCAACCACCGCATGATTGGCCTCTTCCGGCCCGATGGAAAGTCGAAGCGCGGCAGGCAGCCCATAGGAATCAACCCGCCGCAAAATCAATCCGCGCTCGCTCAAAAAGGCATCCGCCTTTTGTGCCGCCTCCGGCGACCCGAAATGCACCAGAATAAAATTGCCCACCGAAGGCGTGACCTTCAGGCCCAGCTTCGAAATCTCATCCGTCAGCCATGAAAGCCACTTGTTGTTGAACGCCACCGCTTCATCCACAAAGCGCGTGTCCTCAATCGCCGCAACACCCGCCTTCAGCGCCGGCAGGCTTACGTTGAACGGGCCCCGAATGCGGTTCAGCACATCGGCAATCGGGGCCGGGCAATAGGCCCAGCCCAGCCGCAGCGCGGCAAGCCCGTGGATTTTCGAGAAGGTGCGCGTCATCACCACATTGTCATGCGCTTCCACCAGTGAAACACCCGCGTCGTAATTATTGCTCAGCACAAACTCGGCATAGGCCGCATCCAGCACCAGCAACACATGCGCAGGCAAGCCCTGATGCAGGCGCTTAACCTCGGCAGCACTCAGATAAGTGCCGGTCGGATTGTTCGGATTGGCCAGAAACACAATCTTGGTTTTCGCCGTCACCCGCGAGAGAATCTCGCCCACATCAGCCCGGTGTGCATGCTCCGGCGCCACCACCGATTTCGCCCCATTGCTGGCAATGGCAATCGGGTAAACCAGAAAACCAAACTGCGAATAAACCGCCTCATCCCCCGGCCCCAGATAGGCATGGGCCAGAAGCTGCAGCAGCTCATCAGAGCCCGCACCACAGACAATGTTCTCAGCCTTCAGCCCATGCCGCTTGGCAATCGCAGCGCGCAATTCAGTGGCAGACCCATCGGGATAAAGCGCCATGTCCTTCGCCGCCGCCGAAAAAGCTTCGGTCGCCTTCGGGCTGGCACCCAAGGCCGATTCATTCGACGACAATTTGAAAACCTTGCCCGTCTTGGCCCCGGATTTCCCCGGCACATAGGCATGGATGTCCAGGATGCCGGATTTGGGCTTCGGGCCGTTGATATTTTGCGTGGTCATGTCCCCGGCTATAAAGAGCTATCCGCGTGAAGCCAAGCCTCTGCCCGCAGGCTGCGGATTGGGCAGCAGCACCGGGCGCAAACGCGGCAAGGCGCGGCGCACCAGCTTGCCGGTGGAATAGGCATGGATCTGCTTCACCGCCTCAATCACGATGACGCCCCCCATGCGCCCGATCCCGGTGCGGCCCAATGGCTCCAGCCCCTTCATCAAAGGCAGTCCCAGCCAGGGCGGGGCGATCAGGCTGTAATCCACCCGCTTCAGCGAAAACTGCGCCGCCTTCAGCAGCGTCATCAATTGATTGGTTGAAAAGGGCTGGCCCTGGCCAAAAGGCGAAGCATCCGACACCGACCAGAAGCCGCGCCGGTTCGGCACGACGACGATCAGCCGCCCTTGAGGCGACAGCACGCGCCAGACCTCTTCCATCAGCTCCTCGGCACTTTCGGCAAATTCCAGCGCATGCACCAGCAAGGCCACATCCACGACATTGTCGCCCAAAGGCAGATCAAGCTCATCCACCAAGGCCGAGCGCACCTTGCCCTGTTCCGGCCAGTGGATCACCCCGGCGCGGGCCATCATGAAAGACAGGGCGCGTTCATGGCCTTGAATATAGGGCGAAGCATAGCCCAGCCCCAGCACCAGCTGGTCCGCCGGCACCACGACGGCCGGCTTCAACTTCGCTGCCAGCACGCCTTGCGTGACCCGGCCCAAAGGATGAGAATAGAATTCAGCAATATCGACGATATTCATGCGTGCAAAGACTAGCCCGAAAGTGCTACCCGGTCACCAAAGCGTTTTCATTGGCATGGCCAATGAAAATCGCCTCAATTTAATTGACGTGTGCCCTTGTCGCAAAAGTCTTCAACTTTTGCGGGGCACGCTTAATAACAGGGTTTAAACATGGCTTCTCTCGACATCATTCAGTTCCCCTGCCGCAGTGACAATTTCGGCGTGATCATCCGTGATCAAGCCACCCGCCAGGTGGCGGCCATTGACGCGCCGGAATTCGAAGCTGTGGACGCCGCGCTGAAAAAGGCGGGCTGGAAATTGAACACCCTGTTCATCACCCACCACCATGCCGATCACGTTGAAGGCAATCTGAAACTTAAAGAATCCTACAATTGTGAAATCATCGGGCCAGAGAAAGAAAAGGCCACCATCCCCGGAATCGACAAGACTCTGCGCGGTGGCGAAAGCATTACCTGGGCCGGCCACAAGATTGATGTGCTGGATTGCCCCGGCCATACGCTGGGCCACATCTCGTTCCATTTCCCTGATGATAAAGTGCTGTTCGCCGCAGACACACTGTTCTCGGTGGGCTGCGGTCGTGTGATCGAAGGCACGATGGAGCAGATGTTCTACTCGGTGACTCAGTTCCTCAAACTGCCGCCCGAAACCCAGCTCTATTGCGGCCATGAATATACGGTGGCCAATTGCGTGTTCGCGCTCACGGTGGACGCCGGCAATGCCGCCCTGCAGGCCCGGCTGAAACAGGCCGACGCGGCGGTGAAAGCCGGCGGCGCCAGCCTGCCGATTACGTTGGGCGAGGAATTCAAAACCAACCCCTATCTGCGTCTAAAGGACAGGGCGATCCGCCAGCATTTGGGGATGGAGAACGCGACGGATCAGGAGGTCTTCACCGAAATCCGCACGCGGAAGAACAACTTCAAGGGCTGATAACTCAGCGCGCCTTGAAGATCATCTCCTTCGAGGCGATCACCGCGCCGAGTGTGATGAACACGCAAGCCAAAGCCACCGACCAGTGGAAAGCCGCAATGCCGGTGGCCACCAGCACGATGGTTGAAAACAGCGGCGAGCAATAGGACAGCGCGCCCAGCACGAAAATATCGCCATGTTTGAGGCCGTAATCCCACACATAAAAGGCCGCCCCGACAGGAAGCAGACCCAAAGCCACAATCGCCGCCCATTGCGAAGCGTGATCAGGCCAGATCGTCTGCTCAAACAGCAGATGCGCGGTCCATGACAGCACTGCGGTAGCGAGGCAAAACCCCGCCACCACATCCGTCGGCACATGGCCGGTGCGCCGCGCCAGCAGGGAATAGCCCGCCCAGATCAGCGGTAGCGGAAACGCCAGATAGTGGCCAAGCTGCAACCCGCCTGAAAAGCCAAACACCTTGCCACGGGTGATTACCAGTGCGGCCCCGGCCAGCCCCAACGCCGTGCCGATAAGGTGATGCAGTTTCAACCGTTCGCCCGGCAGAAAACCGGCCAAAACCACAATCAGCGTCGGCCATAAATAGGCGATCAGGCTGACATCCACAGCTGGCGCGTTCTTCACCGCCGCGAAATACAGCGCGTGATAGCTGAACAACCCGCCGATCCCCAAAGCCCAGATGCGCCAATCCTGCTTCAGTGCCGCAAAGCCATGCGGGCGAAACGGCCAGGTCACCGCACACAACGCGCCGCCAATCAGGAAGGTGATCGACGTCATCTGGAAAGCGGGCATCGCGCCACTTGCTGCCGACAACGCCGCAAGCATCGCCCACATCAGGATGGCGAGAAACCCGATCAGCGTGGCTTGGGTTTTGCTCATGCGGTCTTGGCCGGGAAGAACTGCGCCGCAATGATGCTCAAGGTAACAGCACCCAGAATGATGGCACCGCCCACCAAGGAGGTGAATTCCGGCATCTCACCCACCACTGCCCAGGACCAGAACGGATTGAACACCGCGTCCAGCATCACGATCAAAGATAACGTAACGGCGGGCACTGAGCGCGCACCCCAACCATAGAAAATCAGCGGCACGGCCAGCTGCACCACGCCCATGGCAAACAGCAGCAGCATATGGTCCCGGCCCACGGCGAATACCCCGGCCGGGCCGATAAAAGTGCTGGCCAGCGAAGCGATGATGAAACTGAGAAAACCGCCGGCGCAGATGGTTGTCATCATGTCATGCTCGCGGTAGCGCCGCAAAAACAGCGTCTGGATGGCAAAGGTAAAGGGCACGCCAAAGGCCAGGATCAGCCCCAGTACATTGCCGCTGGCAAAACCATGTTGTGCAATCACCCCCATGCCGCCCAACGCGATCAGGGCCGAGATCCACGACAGGATATGTGGCCGCTCACCGGTCAGCCACGGGCTCAGCATTGCGGTGATCAAGGGTGAAGTGGCGCCGATCACTGAAACGGCTGCGGTGTTCACCAGTGTGAGCGACGTCACGTAAACCGTGGTGCCAAGCGCAAAGGAAAAGGATGAGATCAGAATGGCCGGAAAGGGCAACCGGTCAAATTCATTCAGCAGCTTGCGGCCGTGAATTGCCAACAGCCACACCAAAAGGCTGCAGGCCAGCCAGAGCCCGCGCCAGGCATTGATCTGCCAGCCATTCAGCTCCGGCATCAGCCGCACAAACAGGCCCGAGAGACTCCAGCCCACCGTTGCCAGCACCACGAAGGTAAGCCCGGCCGCCTTGTTCCCCTGCCCTGTCACGTCTCACTCCCGAATCTGGCAGGACCGTAGCAAAGGCACATGAAGTGAAGAAGCGTTAGATGCCTTGCATGTCTTCAAATAATTCTGTCGCAGCAGATACTTTGAGTCATCTCACTTCGGTGCGGAAGCTGCGCGAAAATCTTCCGGCGTGTTCAAATTGGCAAAGGGGTCGCCTGAAGCCGCCGTCCATTCCACTTCCCGCGCCTTGGCCAGCGCCGCCCAATCCATCACCCGGACCAGACCTGATTTCAGTTCAAGGTCCAGTAGTGCCGCAAGATCGCTGGGCCACAGGCCGGTCAGATAATGCGCCTGCCCCTGCGATGCTGCGATGGCCGGAAGCACCGGCTTCAACCGTGCCGCCAGATCAAGCGGCAGAAACGGCCCGTCACACGGCACCGTCAACACCGCGTCGAAGCCCTGTTCAGCGCCACAACTCAATGCCGCATGCAGCCCGGCCAGCGGCGAATGGGTTTCGTAGCGATCCGGAACCACATCAAGTCCGAGAGTTTGGAATCGTGTCGCATCGCCATTGGCATTGATCACCAGCGCATCAACCTGCGCCCCCAGCCGCGCCGCCACTTCCGCAATCAGCGGCCGGCCACGAAATTCCATCAAGGCCTTTTCCTGTCCCATGCGGCTGGACTTGCCCCCGGCAATAATGGCACCGAGGATTTTCATCCGTGCGCGTAGAGCCGCGTGGGCGGCAGGAACAGCCTTGCAGCATCCCCAACTTTCACGTCGCCCTCACGCTCCACCCAGGCGGTTACGCCGCGTTTGTTGGTGGCGGCCTTCACGAAACCCCAGCCCGCTTCGCCATGATGTTGCACGATCACTTTCGTCACCTGGGAACATGGCGCATTTTCCATATCCACCACCAGCGTGGCACCCGATGGAAATTGAATGCGCGTCGATGGCGGCAGCAGGGTCAAATCCGGAATGCCGGAAATCAGCATATTGGCGCCCAACCAAATGGGATCAACCTCGGGAATGCCCAAACGCTCTGCCACTTCCGCCAGCTCGTCGGGCGCCACAATCGTGATCTGCCGCACATTGCGGATTTTGGTGCCGCGCTTGTAGAGCAGCAGCGTGCGGCTGTCGGCCTCGCGCGTGTCTCCCGCATGGCAATCGCCTTCCGGTCCGGACAGTAAAAGATTGAGGCTGTCACGTTCAGGCTTTTCAAAACCATTTTCGCGCGAGGTTTTGGAAAACAGCTTTTCCACCTTGCCTTCAAACCCAACCTTGTGAACCAATACCATCGCTGGCCTCCTGCTAAAGCCTATTCTATATGGCTGCGGATGGATGAAAGCCAAGCCGATTTCACGCTCGATCTGTCAGGCCTGCTTTGCCCGCTGCCGGTGCTCAAAGCGCGCAAGAAGCTTCTGTCCATGCCTGCCGGCCAAGTTCTGCATGTGATCGCCACCGATCCGATGGCCGCCATCGACATGCCGCATTTCTGCACCGAGCAAGGGCACCAGCTGCTGCGTCAGGAGAAATCGCAAACGCGGCTTAATTTCTGGATCAGAAGAGCGCCTTGACCTTTGGTGGAAAGCCCGCCGTCACCGTGCCGTCTTCATATTCAATCAGCGGCCGCCGGATCAGAGATGTATGCGCCGCTGCCAGCTTGGCCGCCTTCTTGTCGTCCAGCCCTTCAGTCTCGGATGGCGGCAGCCCGCGCCAGGTATAGCCGGAGCGGTTGATCATCTTCTCCCAGCCGCCCAGCGCCTTGGCCCATTTTTCAATCTGCGCGGCGGAGGGCTTGTCCACCGAGTAATCAGTAAATTCCACTACCACCTTTTGCGAGCGCACATAGTCCAGCGCCTTCATGGTGGTGTCGCATTTCTTAAGGCCCCAGGCCTTGATCTTTTTCGGCATCATGTCCTCGACAATGAAAGCGTCTTGTCCGTCATGGCATCACCTTGCAGTTGATCAGTGAAGGCAGAAAACAATTCTTCGATCACCTGCTTCGGGATATCGCGCACGATGAAAACCAGACGCGTCTCGGCCTTGCCATCGGGCCAGGATGCCAGGCGCAGCGGCGGGTGAAACACGTGCTGCACAGCGTGCACAGCCAGCGGCTTGTCCGGCTCATCGGCGAGCTTGATGACGCCTTTCATGCGCAGCAGGTTCTCACCATGATGCGCGGCCAGCATGGCAAAGAAAACCTCAAGCCCCTCCGGCGAAATCGCCCGCTCATCACGCAATGAGAAAGACCTGATATGCGCATCATGACGCGACACGTCATGGTGATGGCGATGCACTTTCGACAGCGCCTCGTCATTCAGCCAGGCCTGCACTTGCGGGGTTTTCTTCGCAGCATCAAACAGCCCCATATTGAACAGGCGCTCTGCCGTGGCCTCGCCGCGATGCGTGGCCAGCAGGCGCGCCGTCGGGTTCAGTTTGCGCAGTCGGCCAATGATAGCGAACATCTTGTCTTCGCCTTCAACGCCATGCAGCAGATCAAGCTTGGTGAGTACGATACGATCTGCCACCGCCACTTGTTTGATGGCTTCGGGATGCGCATCCAGCGTAGCCCAGCCATTCACCGCATCGACAACCGTGATCACCCCTTCAAGACGCAACCGATTGAGCAGGAATTCATCACGCACCAGCGCATGCAGAACTGGCGCCGGATCAGCAAGACCGGTGGTCTCAATCACTACGCGGTCAAACGCCTTGATGCTGCCAGCATCGCGCCGCGCCAGCAAATCCGTCAACGTATTGATCAGATCACCGCGAATGGTGCAGCACAGGCAGCCATTGGCCAGCTCGATGATATTCTCGTCGGATTTTTCCACCAGCAGATGGTCAATGCCCACTTCGCCGAATTCATTGATCACCACGCAGGCATTAGCCAGCATGGGGTCTTTCAGCAGACTATTGAGAAGGGACGTTTTGCCCGCACCGAGAAACCCGGTCAGGATGGCGGTGGGGATGGCAGAAGAAACGCTCACGCCACCATCAATTCAATTTCTTGCGGACGCGCTTGGTTTTTCCCGCCGCTTTATCGGGCGCGGGCGGCTTCATGTCTGCACTGTCAGCGCCTTCACCCTCGCCCACTTGATCAGCGGCTGGAACGATTTCCGGCTGGGCAGCAGCGGCCATCTGCAGCAGCATGACGTCTGTCATCACATCGCAGGGCGCCTGTTCGGCTTTGTATTTGCCGCACAGGTCCTGGGCGCGCGGCTGGTCCAGCGCCCACAGCATGGCCGTAAAGCCACCATTGGATGGAAGGGCAATGATGCCTGGTGTTCCACCCGCATCAATGCCTGATGGGCTGATCAGCCGGCCACGCAGCGCCATATCGGCCTTGGTGGCGGTGTCATAAGTGCCGAAGCTCACGCCCCAGCCTTCCAGATGATGGGCGTTCACCGGGGTCACCGGCTGCTTCTGCTTGCACACCGTGGTGGTCATGTCAGCCGGCACGATAGAGCCGTAAGCCAGATCAGGAATGCTGGCCAGCGGCACATGCCCGGGCTTGCCCAGCTCGTTAAAAGCATCATCCAGCAGTGCCTTCGACGCCTTATCGCGCCGCGCACCTGAATGCGCGCCCAGCACAACTGAAACCACCTGCTTGCCGTTGCGCACCACCGATCCCACCAGATTATAGCCTGAGGGGCAGATAAAGCCGGTCTTCATGCCAACGGCATCCGGCATGGTGCGGATCAGGGCGTTGTGGTTGTTGAGCTGGCGCTTGCCCAGCGCCACTGTGGGCTGGGAATAGTAATGCGCATATTCCGGAAACTGGTTGATCAGGCTCGCGGCGATCATGCCGATGTCACGCGCGCTGGAAATATGGCGCGGATCATAGAGCCCGTTCGGATTGGAAAAATGCGTGGCATCCAGACCCATGGCCTGCGCCGTGGCATTCATCTCGCGCGCGAAATTTTCAACCGAGCCATCAGCCCCTTCGGCCAGCACCGTCGCCATGTCATTGGCGGAATAGACCAGCAGGGCCTGCAAGGCCCAATCCACTGTAACTTCCTTGCCGGCGGCGATGCCTGTGTGGCTGGCCGGCTGGGAATGCGCCAGTTCTGAAATGGTCAGTTTCTGCTCAAGCGTCATGCTGCCATTGCGCAATTTCTTGAATATGACAAAGGCCGTCATCAATTTGGTCAGCGAAGCGGGGTACCAGGGCTCGCCCGCGCGGTCTTGCGAGATCACATCGCCAGTGGCCGGATCAAACACCAGAATCGGGCCAGACACATCTTCGGCTTCGGCCGCCATTGAGACACCCATGGGGCCTGCCAACAGCGCCAACATCAAACATGCAATGTGCTTGCGAAACTTCAAAGCCTCAACCCACGCCAAAATCCAATCCCGCCACACCTCCCGCGAAAATGCGGCCATTCTGAGGTTTTGAACGGGCTCGGCCAGTGCCCTTGGATGGGCACCTTCAAATTCCATAAAGCCAACTATCACTAATGCCACCGTCTTCGCAACATTGCCAACACGCATGGCTTGAAGCCCTTGCAATCATGACAATCTCTTCGCAGGATGCGGGCCTTGTATGGACAAGGCTGCCCATGTCGAAGTCTTCAGGAAATCGCATTTCGCTCACGGCAGAACTGGTGGCGCTGGCCGAACGAACCGAGCCCGATCCGGGCCCTGAACCCGGCACTGAGGAATTGAGCGACGACGACTACAGGCTGGCCGCAGAAAAACTGCTGTCCGAATACGCGCCCGCCACATTGCATGTCTTCGCCTATGGTTCGCTGATCTGGAACCCTGTCTTCGACATTTCAACCACGACAGCAGGAACAGCCAACGGCTGGCACCGGGCCTTTTGTTTCACGCTCACCCGCTGGCGCGGCACCCGCGAACTGCCCGGCCTGATGATGGCCCTCGACAAAGGCGGCTCATGCAATGGGCTGGTTTTTGAATTAACCGCCGGAGACGTCAAGCAGCAATTGATCAACCTTCTCGACCGGGAGCTCGATGCCAAGCATCCGACAAATATTGCGAAATGGATTTCTGTCTCCACGCCAAATGGCAAGGTAAAGGCGCTCACCTTCGTTGCCGACAAAACCGGGCCTGCCTATGCCAAGCGTTCGCTGGAACAAGTGGCCGATGTCATTTCACGCGCGGCGGGTCATCTGGGATCAAATGCGATCTATCTTCAACGCACCGTGGAAAAGCTGCATGACCACGGCATCAGGGACCGCAATCTGTGGGCATTGCAGCGAATGGTGGCCGAACACATCATAGCGCGCCACACAAAATAAAAACGCCGGCCACATGGGCCGGCGCATTTTAAATGAGTTGTAATATCAGTGATGGGTGCCGGGCTTGGTGGTCTTCGGCGCCTTGCCATCTTCAACGCGGCCTTCATTGCGAAGATCGCGGCCTTCCTGGGCCTTCTTCTGCGCTGCGGCTGACTTGCCATGTTCGAAGGCTTCTTCCTTGATATAGCCAGCGGCTTCCTTGATTTCGCCTTTAACGCTCATGTTGATTACTCCTGTTTTCGTGGTGCGAACCACCTCTGTTTAACCCGCAGCGCAACGCTTGGTTCCCATGAAAAACGCCCAGACTTTCATCCGGGCGTTTCAGCAAAATGAGTAATTAGCGGCGTGGATTCATCAGCTGGAAGAAGCCGTCATAGATGGCACCTTCATCGCGGTGCTTGCCGCCCACATGCGCGGCCCAATAGGCCGCAGCTGCGCTGACCAGCAAGGTTGCTGCAAGAAGGAAGGCCGCAATCACACTGACTTGCCGCGCGGTTTCAGCCACCTCCGCAGCATTGGCTTTCGCCGTTTCAATATCAGCATAGGCCTTGTTCACCCGCGCCGTGGCATCAGCCTCGCTGACACCGGTTTGGCGGGCCACCGCCTGCGCCAGATAGGTCTTGTCATCATCGGTAGGTGCTGCCAACGCTGACCTTGCGAGAATGGCACTCACTTCGCTGCCAAGGGCCATGCGATCACCCTGCGCCACCGGAGCGGCGCCGGGCGCAGGCCGCAGCAGCGTGTCGGAATAGTATTGCATGGCCGAAGGTGCAGCGCCTGCTGCAGCAGTGGCGGTGGTTTCGACGGCAGTCTTCACCACATTGCCTGCGGATTTGATCGTTGAGGCAGCACCGCTGATTGCCAGCGCCGATCCCAGCAGAACGCAACCTGCCCATACAACAAGGCCATGTGAACCATCGCGCACTTCGGCTTCGTGGGTTGAGGTTGCGGCGGCAGGCCTGCGCAAGCGGCCGGTCAAATAAGCGCCCGCCATGAAGCTTGAAACTTCGACCCACGAGAACCAGATCGCGACCGCAATGCTTGTCCCGATGGCCGCTGATTTCGATGTCACGTCACCGAAGGAAAGGCCAAGCGCTGAACCAAAGGCGAGCAGCACGACAGAAATCGCCGAGGCCAAACCAATACCGGCAAAAACCGCCGGCCAATCCAGATAGGCGCGGGCTTCGATCTTGGGCACACCATTGGTGTCAGGAAAATTTGAGCTGATTGTCATTTTCAATTCCTCGCTTTTTTAACGCAGGCCAAGCACGGACAGGACGGCCATGACGACCACCACCAGTCCCACGAGATAAATTATTCCGTTCATTTGAGTGTCCTCCTGTCGTGAGTTGTTCTCATTCAACGATGAGTGAAAATGCGAGAAGCTACTGTTCAAGGCACAACTCAATGCCGTATTTCCGTCAAAGTTCCACTCTGCTGCGCGGGAGGACGGGGAACTTTGCACACCGCCAAAACTTAACGACAGGAATCTATCATCAGAGGGCACAGCATGTGGTGGAAATTAAATCAGGATCTGTTCGCGGCAAGCTTCGAGGCCCAGCGGGTGATTGCCCTGAGGTTGATGAAAATCAACCAAGGCGGGGCTGCTGCCGAAAAGGAAAGCCAGCGCATGATCTCTGAAAAGATGTCCGCTGCCATGGAAGCCGCCACAACCTTGGCCACCGGCGGTTCATCCGCCAAAGTGCTGCGGCGCTACCGCACGATCATGAAGGCCAACACGGCACGGCTCTCGAAGACGCGCCGCCGGTCAAAATAGATTGGTGCCCTTGGAGGGAATGTCAGGCACTACCCAATGATACTCGTAAAATCAGGCGTTTAGTGAGACGCCACTGCCGAGTCTGTACCACCGATTTGGACCACTTGTGAAGGTGGAGGAATAAAATAGACGCAAATATTTCAAGCGCCCATCAATGACTGTCGCGGACGCTTCACCCCCCGCCTATCGCCTCTCATTTCTCGCCGTTTCCCGTTGTTGTTGGCCAGCTTCAACGGCCTTCTGAATTAGGTCCACGTTCAGTTCGCCATCTAGTGTTCCACTAACGTCCGTGTTGGTGCGATACAAGTCGGCCTTGTCAGGGAAAAAGGTTCCACCTTGGCCGATGGTTTCGAGATGCAAAGGCAATGGTCCTTTTTGATCGCCCCATGTGAGGCGGAGTTTCGCAAGGCCCGTCTTCTTTCCCAGAATGTAATCGTAAGCGACGAGATCAATCCCTCCATTAGTTTTTTCGCCTTCGATCTGGAGCACCGAGTAGATATACGTTTTCGCCAAACCTTCACTTTTGATTTCGCCATCCACCCTGCCGTTGTAGACCTTCAAGCGAAGGAAGATGGGACCGCCAAGAGTAGTTGATGCTTTGAGTTCGTCATCGGTGGCATCAACCCAGCCCTCTACGCTGCTAGTCCAAATCCCAGAGTAGTTGTGATCCAACAGCATCAAGTCCGACACACGCTCTGTGGCTTTGGGGGCCTCTTCCCAGAACGAATTAATTTTCGCAGGCAAGTCTAGCAAGCCGAGAAACACCGACACGAGCCAACCCGATGCAGCCACCAACAATGTTCCAGTCTTGAATTGGCGTGGCGCAGATACCTTACGGGGCCGAGACGGCTTGCGCGTGGGCGGCTTAATAGTCTTAGCCATTTGGTGTGCTCTCCAGTCACTGCCTGAGGGCTATGGCACCTAATGGCAGGTTGCAAGCGTTGCGCTGGCTAAGCACCCCAATGTGTACACAAAGCATACTTTCTGGACAGAGCCTATTGACTGTACTCTTAGCGTACACTAATTAGTTGTCAGTAATTGTCTAAGATGAAAGGGTACAGTCATGGCAATCGTAGGGTACGCGCGGGTCAGTTCCACTGGACAGGACCACGCCACGCAGATCGACAAGCTGAAGGCAGCAGGGGCAACCAAGATTTTCGAGGAGAAGAAGTCCGGATTAGACAAGGCGCGGCCCGTGCTGGCCGAATGCCTACAGTACCTCCGGGATGACGCGGACACCCTAATAGTAACGAAGCTCGACCGTCTCGCGCGTTCGGCCTCGCATCTCCATCAGATTGTAGAGGAGCTTACCGCCAAGGGCGTGGGCTTCAAGGTACTAGACGACGCCGCGCTGGACACCACCACGCGCACGGGGAAGCTGGTGTTCGGCATTCTCGCTAGCATTGCTGAGTTCGAGACGGCTCTGAGGAAAGAGCGCCAACTTGAGGGTATTGCTAAAGCCAAGGCGGAGGGGAGAACCGGGGGACGGCCCGCAATGGTTACAGCAGAGACGCGGGCAGAGATAGCGCGGTTGAACGGTGAAGGAATAAGTATCCGGAAAATCGCCGCGCGTGTGGGGTTCAGCAAAGCCACCGTACAGAAGGAACTGGCCAAACCGACGAAGGAGGCGGAGATATGATCGCGTTGCTCGTCTACCTGATGACGACGAGCGTGGCGTTGGCGTTGTTCCATCTCATTGTATCGTGATGCGGGCGCTAAAATATGGGACGCTCAATCACCGGGGAGCTTTGAAGAACCTGCAGCCAGTGGGCTAGGTCAACAATTTCCAGCCCGCTTGGATCAGTTGCTCGACGGTCGGATTTCGGAAATGGCATCTCTGCAACATCTGTAGAGTTCACCATGCGGGCATCCGCAAGTGCAGCCATATAGAGTCCATGCAGAGCATACCGGAGAGAGCCCCGGAAACATTCGCCCTGCCACTCCGTCAGCGGTGAGCTTTGTACCCGAAGCCCCGCTAGCAAATCCTCAAGCATGCCCTCGACCTGGGCCTTTTCTTCCGCTTTGGTCCTATGCATGTCTCACCCCAATGGAAAATTGTTTGGTGGAAGTGGGTACTCCAGAAATAAGAAACAAGGCCGACTACTGGGTCTTTTTGGATAACGAAGCCTCAAGCGACGTGATGTCGGCTTGCCGGAAGATCATCTGCGGGAAGGTACTCGCGGAAGAAGTCGCGCCAAAAGCGCACCACGATTTCCAGTAGTGTTAACGCAGGCTGCCATCGCAACTCGCCTGCTTCCTCGCCCCAATCAATCAACAGGTATGGTCGTCCATATGGCCCCACCCCATATGGTCCGCTGCCCCATCCCGACACTCTTTCGGTCTGCATTCTTTCCCTCGGTTTGGAGTGTTTGGTCTCGTGCGCCAATGCCTGCACCCCAAAAAAGTAAGGGCACCTTGCCTTGATCCAATGCACAAAAGCCACCCTATCGCTCCCCTCTACAAGCCCCAATCTTGTAAGCAATGCCTCATCTGACTCGATCTCCGCCCACACCCAGTCATGTAGGTGATATGCCATGATGGCGCAGTGCATCGCGCGTCGTGGGGAGTCGGGCTCCTCCATTAAGTCATCGAAGTCTCCGACTACCATTGCGTAAAAGTCTTTGGCTTTTGTGACGCTGAACATTGATATTCAACCCTTCGCATAAAGGAATGTCGTGGCGGTCCCAACACTTGCCTCCATAGCTATTTCTGAGGCAGGCCACCAATGGCCGATCCTAGCTCGGGCGCAAGTGGTCGTTTGTAAATCTCCTTGCTTAACTCCTCAGCCTGCATCCGCGCTGTGCCCCGGTCTGCGAGATCAAGTCGCCCACAGAAGAACTCGAAGTTCGTCTTGTCCGACGCATCAATGTTTCGAGAGCCCGAAGTAAGGATGACAAGCCGCCAAGCACAGCCCAGAGCCGGGGCTACTCTCACCGATCCCCCGCAACCATCACTAAGGCAAAAGGCGACGTTGCGTTGTGCTTGGTAGTCACGCTTGAATGCCAGAGGAAGCCACCTGCTGAACTCCTTCTGCGTGGTCGCGCATTCTTCCTGCTCTCCGCACGTTATATTGAGATAGTCCTCTGCTTCCTCCGCTGACGCGGTGCCCAAGAAGCCTAGGTATAGAATGGTGGCAATGATCGTTGCCCGCATGAGTGCTTCCCTTGAATACCCCGTCCACCCAACTTCTTATGCTGCAAGGCAGAGGTCAAGAGACACGCCTCCGCATCCTGAAAACAAGCCATAGGTCACCAACGAAGCCAGTATGCTCGGGCGACTATCTCCAAGAGGGGAACAGCGATAACCAGCAGCACCCGCACCGACACTCCGATGCAGTAGAGAGTGCGAACATGGCGCAATCCTTCGCCTTGTCCCTC
Organism: Aestuariivirga litoralis; assembly: GCF_015714715.1. Taxonomy (NCBI): domain Bacteria; kingdom Pseudomonadati; phylum Pseudomonadota; class Alphaproteobacteria; order Hyphomicrobiales; family Aestuariivirgaceae; genus Aestuariivirga; species Aestuariivirga litoralis. Next base: position 759,087 of record NZ_WAHS01000002.1, read on the forward strand.
CACATTGAATGAGAAGAGTTTGAAGTTGGCTTTCAATTTGTCACTGGATTTGAGCATGGTGGCCTTTGTGGAATTGGCTAACTGTCCAGAAGGTAGGGCAGACAACAAAACGTCCAATTCGCGAGTACCTTTTTGAACCTTATTATACCTCACCACGCACCTGGCCTTTCTTCATTCGCTAATGTGCCCGGAGCAGAAGGGCAAAACACCGTGTACGCGCGTCCTTTTCCGCGTCGGGCAAAGCGGCCCGCATTGGACTCGGAATGTCCGCAAGGATCATGAGCAATTTACACTGCCTAATTCAGCGTCAACGTATGGCCCGCCAATGGCCCTCGGAAAAGGGGGACGCGCGTCACCTTCCGCCATCGGTGAACGAAAAATCTGAACATTGTTTGACCTCATCTTAACTGCCTGCCTTTCTCCATCCTGCCCTGACAATGTCAGCCCCCCTATCTTGCCGCCATACGGACGAGCGTCCATTTCATCTCTGTTTCATCCCGCTGTCACTCACAGACCTCCGTGCGGGAACCGTAGGACAGGGTAGGTCGGTTCGTTTGCTGTCAACGTATGGCCGATGGCGTGAGTGATGCGCTGTCATTCCCGCAGCATAGACGGTCCCAGACGCCGTCAACGCGATGCGCGAAGCCATCCCACATCGCTACCCATCGGTAGCAATATAGTCCTTGACTAGGAAGAATGCAAGCAGCTATCTCTGCGCCTGTTCCAACCAGAGGGAGACAGCACGAATGACGAAGCAGACAAGACTATCAAAGCGGGAGCGCGATGCGGTGGCGGACGCCGTGGCAGCACTGGCGGTCAACACCGTTGCTATTGCGGCAGGGGACCGTGCGGATGTGCGGTACTGGGCCAAGATCAACCAACTAGCACTCAAGGGTCTGCTGGCGGCGGTCCCGGCCTAGCGAGGCGGCTGGGGGTGCAGGGGGCAGTGCAAACCTGTCCCCCATCACCCACCGATAATACTCCGATAATAGCACTATAATCCTCTTCTCTCGTACCACTATGCTCTGAAATGCGGCCACCGCCGCCACGGGCCTTAGACGCACCTAGGAGGCGATCTCGTGATGGACGCCAGATAGGCTATGGGGAGCAAGAACTGCTGCAAGAGCCCTTCTAAAGCCAGCCAGAGGCCATCGTTGATACCTCCCTTTCTTAGCACAGAGCACCGTTCAGGAACGCCCAATTGTTGGTAACCACAGATGCCACACCTGAACCAAGCCCACAATTGCAAACTAAAGTATTGTAATCGTGCTGCTTTAGGCCATTTGCGCGGTAGCCAAGAAAACACCGGATACCTGACCGTCGAAGACGAATACATTCCTGTGTTTTTGCCTGTCCGGGTAGTCCTGACTACAGGGACACCAAACAAGACAGCGTACGGGTCCTGCACCACGGCCCTTCTAATACACAGCCCCACCCCCGCATTAGCCCCGGCTGTGAGCCATCCACATCAACCGAAAGGAACACCATGACACGAACCTGCAGCGTACCCGGCTGCAACAATCAACCCACCGCGTTCGGCAACCTCTGCCCGCGCCATAAGAAGAACAAGAGCCGCTGGGGCCATGAACTTCAGCAGCCCCTGTCGAGGGGAGAGGCTGCCCGTCTCATCCTCCACTGCCGCAAGCTCATCGACCGCAGGAATAACGCTGAGGCCATCTACGGGAGCCTCAGGGCGATCCGCCTTGCCCTGAAGCGCGATGCTATCGAAACCCTGCAAGGCCGCAGGGCGGGCACCGTGATGACGGAAGGTCCGGCCATTGCCGCTCAAATCCTAGTCGATGTACTTGGCCAGTCGGATGAAGCGGCGGATCAAGCCATGATGCTAGTCGTGAGTCTAGGCTACCTCAGCGCAGACAACGCCTCGCGCTTCCGCTGTGACAATGCTTTGTTCTGTGCCGTTGCCCGCCGCTTCCGAGCAATGGCCAGGACGCAGTTCACTGGGCATATTTCCCCCTCATCGGGCCAGCGACACCATGCCATGAAGGACATGAAGATGAAGCATTCCCTCTACCTTGGCCGTCTACTGATGGCGAGTTTCGGGCCAGCGGGCGCTTTGCTTCAGGAGCAGGAGCAGGAACGGTTACGAGGAGCAGAGGTGCGGAAGAACAATGTATTCCGCGCAATCACGGGGGACACAACGATATGAGCGCCCCGGTACTGGCCTACATTGAAGCGGCCTCGCTCCATCCCGGTATTCCCACGCAGGCGGGATATGGGGTGGTCCTACGGCACAGCGACAAAGAGGTGCAGTTGGAGGCAGGGGCAAGGGAGACTACGCGAGAGGCCCTTCTTGCTCTTGGATTTATCCACACGCTCAGAACCGTGCCTCCAAACATTCCGCTCACCTTGGTTGTCGACCACAACTTCTACGGCGCACTTACCCTAATGCAGCGTTGGGCCTCCCTTGCGCTCATAGGCAGGGAGTGTTCCGAAGAGGAGTCCAAGCTCTGGAGACTTGTGCGGCTGTTGTTAACCCAGCGCACAGGGGCCACCGAGATCAGGGCACCGAACTATCGGAAGGCGGAAGAGTACCCGATGAGCGCAGCACTTCGCGCAGCGTGGACCGAGTTGTTCAAGAACGGACCAAGGCCAAGGGCCAAGCGCACCCCGATACCTGAGTTTGCCCTCAGCCGTTAGCCCCGCGTGTCAAACCACCATTACGCCAAGGCAGCGCACGGTTCCGCTGTGCGCCTGCCATCACATTCAATCCAAAGGAGTCACATGAACATTCATATTAACCCGAAATCCCCGCAGGCCGCTTACCCCCTGCAAGCCCTGTCGCTCGATGAGCTTCTCAATAAACAGTTTCCCAAGCGCGACTACCTCATAGAACCTGTACTGAAGCAAGGAGAGAGCATGATGCTCTGGGCAGCGCCCGGCGTGGGTAAGACCATGCTAGCCCTCTCATTTGCTGTTGCTGTTGCAGGCGGCGGCAAAGTGTTGGGACTGAGCGGGACAGGCGGCAGGCGCGTGTTGATCATCGACGGCGAGATGAACGAGGCCGACTTGGCCGACAGACTCCGCATGCTGATCCCCACCATTGAGGGCTGTGACCCGGCTAAGGCGCGGCAGAATATCTGCATCATTGCGCGACAGGCACAGCGTCTCGAAACCAAGTTCCCTGACCTCGGGGAAGAGGAAGGGCAGAAGACAGTGCTTGACCGAGCGATGGCGTGGAAGGCCGACCTCGTGATCCTCGACAACTTCTCCACGCTTGCAACCTTGGAAGACGAGAACAGCTCTTCGTCAATGGACCCCGTGTTGCGGTTCCTGATGACCATGAAGCAAGCAGGGATTGGCTGCATCCTAGTCCACCACAGCGCGAAGGGCGGGGACAAGTATCGCGGCTCCTCCAAGATTGCCACCACCTTCGAGGTTATCCTCGGATTGAAGCAACCGGAGACGCTTAGCCAAGCCCACCGCGCGTCATTCGATATGGAGTGGACCAAGTTCCGCAGCATTCGAAACGATGCAACGAGAGGAAAGAAGGCGCAGTTGGTTGAGGTGCCCGCAGAAAGCGAAGGCGGGGAGCCCCGGCTCAAGTGGGAATATGAGTTGTCAGAAAGCGAAGAGGCACACCGCGTCATCGCCATGCTGAAGGAGGGACGCTGCAGCACTCAGAAAGAGCTTGCGGCGGCACTCGGGATGAGTGAACCCACACTCACCCGTCTTAAGACGAAGGCCATCGCGGACAGGCGCATTGGGGCGGAGGAATGGCGGGCATATCTCGACGCTGCCAAAGAGAGCGGTACCGGGTACGTTCCCCGCAGCGGACACGCCGACTTCTAACCCACGCCAATACGCGAAGGCTTGAGGAGCTTCGCTCCGAAGGCTGAGAGATTTCACGTTTCATTACTTAATAGGCACTGAAATCTGAAATTAGAGCAGAATATACCGAGATTTCATGCGGTTAAAGGGTTTCAACAATCCCCTTTGGCCGCATGGAATTTCAGGAGCGTTCACGCCCTTCCAAACGCCTCATCCATAGCCTTCTTATAACCTTCAGGGTCTGCCTCTGCGAACTTACGCCACGCGGCTTCCTGTTTTTTCTCGGTGTGGCGTTTGAACAGAAACCAGCCAATCAGCATCACAATCCCAAGCGACTCAACCAATCGCTTTGTCGGGCTCATTACATCTGAGGGGGAACTGTCGATCAACAGCGACAACACCAACATGCCGCCAAACATCCATGCCATCCGGGTTCCGATGAGCGCAGGATCGCGGTCGCTTCCCGGCCAAGGCCAGTAGGGACCAAGCAAGCGGCGGCTTTGCTGCGCCGAACTCTCATTATTTTTCGGCACGGGGAACTCCATCAATGTCAATGCGGGGGAACTTAGCGATAGCAGCGGCCATGTCTGGTATGGAAATGAAGCCGTAGTTAGCACTTTCGCCTGCGGGTTTCCTCCCCGTTATCTTGTCTGATACTGCGGGATGGAGGCCAACAACCCCGCGCGATAGGGTTTCAAACCGATGACGCCAGCCGTGGTTAGGAGCAACACGACTGTCCTTGATGGCCTTTCGCGCAAAGTCAGACAAGCGGTTCTTCGCCGTGCGCCGACTGCTGCGTAAGTCTGTCTCACTGAGGCTTTTGGGGGCCGTGAACAGGTAGCCCGCGCCGCTTGCCTTTGCGAACTCAGGAAAGCCCATCTCGATCAGGTGCGGATGAAGCGGCACCTCACGATATTTGCCACGCTTCACCGTGCCCGCATCCGGTGTGATGACAACAATCCAATGCCCGTCCTTTTGAACCACGTCTTGTCCTCGAAGCTGGACCATCTCACCCACCCTCGCGCCCGTGTAGGCACACAGCCAGTGAACCCATTTCTTTGAAGCCGCTCGGTGAGCGCTTTCGCGCTGTGCCGGTTCGTGAGTTGAAGCGTGGCGAAGAAGGGCAATTGCTTCTTCATCGGAAAAGCCTGGATCACGGGCACGATTGTCTGCCCTCTCCTTAGCGGGGACTTTGACCCCTTTTGTAGGGTTGAACGGCAACAATTCCTCGTCGACGGCCCAGCTATACAGACCACTGATCGAGGGTAAATCTCCATCCTTTACGGTGAGAGGGTTGATGCCCTTTTCCAAAATGCGGTAGTCCCTAAACCTCACGATGTCCCGCTTCGTGACCCTGCCCGCATCGTCATGCCCAAGGAACTCTACAAGCTGCCGCACTGTCCGCTTTCGCGCTTCATAAGTGCTAAAGGACTTGCCGCCCGCTTTCGCCCGCTTCCACCATTCCTCAACAAGCGCCGTCAGGGAAACCACGGACGGAGATTTCAATGCCGAAGGAGCAAACGGCGGCGGTGCTGGAGGATTGCTGATCACTTTACCCGCGTACCGCGCAGCGCCTGCCTCGTAGCCTTCGATCAACAGCTTAAGGTATTCGACGGTCAACGCGTGGAAGGCGGGGCTCGAAGTGTCCACATTGAGCCCTCGCGTTGCGCAAAGCTCCTTGACCGTGTCTCGGATGCCTGACGGAACAACACCAATGCCGTAGGCTTCCCGGAGTGCGGCTAGGACGTGTTCCAATATCTCTTTACGCGTGGCCGCGCCCTGTGAGGGAGAAGACTCAGATGGTGTTATGCCAATACTGGGCGGACGCGGTTCAAAGGATTGAGCAAGCCGCCCGAACAGCGCCAAGTGCTGAGGATCAAACCGCTCCTGCTCATCCGTGGCATAGAGTCTCGCGCGTAGATCAGCGATAACGTGGGCAGCGAATGCAGGTGTGATAGAGTCATAGACGCCTGCCGCCTGCTTGTCGGCTAGTGTCTTGCGGGCTTCTGCATCGGCTAGGAGTTTTTCGAACACCTCTGCGGCGGCAACCGCCCTGCTCAATACTTCGGGTGGAGGGTTCTTGGTGAGCACGGGACCGAATGATCGGACGAACTCTTTGATGCCTCCGGCGATGAATGGACGAAGCTCAGCCTTCACCGTTCTCCGATACTTCCACCGCCCGTCAACCGCACCCAGATGCCGCACTACAACGCCCATTGCTCGACCGCCTTTTGTACCAGTGTTTCGTACCAGCGGCGGTCGCTAAATGGCTGATCAAACTGAATATCGTTGGTGTGCAACTAGTTGGTTGCGTGTTGGTGCCCTTGGAGGGACTCGAACCCCCACATCTTGCGATAGCGGATTTTGAGTCCGCCGCGTCTACCATTCCACCACAAGGGCCAGGTTGCGGTGTCTAATGCGGAAGGCCTTGCGCCGTCAACCCGAAAGCTTTTTAACAAATCTTATGATCCGCATCACTGATTCCTTCTTCATCGACGAAAAGGACATTGAGGAAACATTCATCCGCGCCTCAGGGCCCGGCGGGCAGAATGTCAACAAGGTCTCCACCGCAGTCGAGCTGCGCTATGACGCTACCAAGGCCGGCCTGCCCGAAGATGCCTTTGCCCGCCTTCAGACGCTGGCAGGCCGCTTGATGACCCTGGACAAGGTGCTGGTACTGCAGGTGCAGGAGACTCGTTCCCAGGAACGCAACCGGGCGCTCGCGCAGGAGCGTCTTGTCGAGCTCTTGCGCAAATCCCTGATCCGCCCCAAGAAGCGCCGTGCGACAAAGCCGACTTATTCCTCCAAGCTGAAGCGCCTGGACGGAAAGCAGAAAGACGGCCGCACCAAAAAACTGCGCAACAAGAAAATCAACATGGATTGAGACCGAACCTGAAATGCTGAAAAAACTTTATGACTGGGTGCTCAGTCTTGCCGCCCGCAAATCCGCCGAAGTCTGGCTTGGTGTGATTGCCATTGTCGAAAGCTCGTTCTTCTTGGTGCCCGCCGATGTGCTCTATCTGCCCATGGCGCTGGCGCGGCCGGAACGGGCCTATCGCTATGCTTTGGTGGCGACCGTGGGTTCGGTGATCGGCGGCATCCTCGGCTACGCGCTGGGCTATTTCGCCTTTGAAACCGTCGCCAAGCCGGTGCTGGAATTTTACGGCAAGTTAGACAGTTTCGAACACCTGAAAGCCTGCACCAGCGACCAGACCTTGCTGCTGCTGCTCACCACTTCGGGCCTCGCTCATATTCCGCCGATCAAGATCGTCACCATTCTGGCCGGCGTGGCACAGATCAGTTTTGTGTTCTTCCTGGTGTCCTGCGTCATCGCCCGCGGTGCCCGCTTCTTCGCGCTCGCTTGGGCGCTGCGCCGTTACGGTGAAACCATCCGCCATTTTATCGAGAAGCGGCTTGGCCTTATTGTTGGCGTGATCGCGGCTATTTTAATTGTCGGTTATTTCGCCCTCAAATTCCTCTCACATTCCGGAAGTCTCGCATGCTGAAATCACTAACCCCCAACCAGGCCATGGGCCTGGTTTTTGCCATCACACTGGCGACCATTCTGGGGGCATGGGGTTTTCAGTTTGCCGGCTATCCGCCGTGTGAACTCTGTCTCGCACAGCGCTATGCCTATTATGCTGCCGTGCCTTTGAGCCTGTTGTTCCTGCTCATTGGCAGAGACAATCCACGAATGATGCGCATTGGGCTCATCCTGCTGGGCCTCATCATGCTGGGCAGCTGCATTTTCGGCATCTTCCATGCCGGTGTGGAATGGAAATTCTGGCAAGGCCCGACAGCCTGCACCGGTGGTGGCGAATTGACCGGCCTGCCCGATCTCACCAAAAAAGCAGTGATGTGTGATCAACCCGCCATCCGCATTCTGGGCCTGTCACTGGCTGGCTGGAATGCTGTTGTGTCAGCGATCACCAGTTACATTGCTTTCAGCAGGGCACGATAAGCGCCTCTTACGGATCCAGTTCCGCATCCCAGTACAGATAATCCATCCAGCTCTGATGCAAATAATTCGGCGGAAATAACCGCCCATTGCTGTGCAGCTGGTTCACCGTCGGGGCTTTGGGCCACTGGGCCGGGAACATCCGCGCTTCCTTGGGCATATAGCCGCCCTTGGTCAAATTGCAGGGTGAACACGCCGTCACCACATTTTCCCACGTGGTCTGCCCGCCCTTGGAGCGCGGGATCACATGGTCAAAGGTCAGATCATCCGGTGAGCCGCAATATTGGCATTCAAACCGGTCGCGCAGGAACACATTGAACCGGGTGAAGGCCGGATTGCGCGATGGCTTCACATAGGTTTTCAGCGACACCACCGAAGGCAGGCGGAACTCGGCATTCGGGCTGTGGATCACCGTTTCATATTCCGAAACGATGTTCACCCGGTCGAGGAACACGGCCTTGATCGTGTCCTGCCAGGACCAGAGCGACAAGGGATAGTAACTCAAGGGCCGGAAATCGGCGTTGAGGACTAGGGCCGGGCAGGCCTCAGGTTGGAAAGATGCGTAATGCACTCAAACCTCGTCTCCTTAACGTGAAACATCAGGTTTGCCAGGCCGAAGCAGTCACGCTCACGAGGGAGATACTAATCCGCTGTATCAGTTCTGTGAAGGGGCCTGTGGCATGGCTTTTATGCCTCTATAATGCGCCCATAAAAGCCTGGCCGCCGCCGCCCGGTGCGGCCGCCATTTCTGGGCAATCTTCTCCATCCGCTTCACATCAGGCCGCTTGCGGAAGCGAAACAGATGCTGCGCCGCCGCCTGCAAAGCCACATCGCCCGCCGGCCAGGCATCGGCATGATTGGCCGCCGAAAGCAGGAAAATATCAGCCGTCCAAGGGCCAATGCCCCAGATGGACAGCAGCGCCTGGCGGATCTCCATCAGGTCACGCTGCATCAGCTCGTCATAATCAAAGCGAGCCGCTGCGCAGGCATGGAAACATTTGGCCTTGTTGTTGGAAAGCCCCAACGCCACCAATTGCGGAACCGGAACGGCCAAAACATTCTCTGGCGTCACATCACCGATCCTGTCCTTCAGCCGCGCCCAGATCGCGGCTGCAGCTTTCAGCGACAGGAATTGCTCGGTCACGATGATCAACAGGGTTTCAAGGCTGGCCGGAACCTGCCGCAAGGATGGTGTGCCATGCGTCTGATGCACTGGTGCAAAGCGCGGCTCCAGCGCGATCAACACCGCAATGGCCTCTTCCAGTTCAGCGATATTTGTATAGCGCGACATTGCGCCTGAGATTGACCACTGGCCTCCAATTTGCGCAAATGAATTCATGAACCCGCCGGTTTTCCGCTTCGCCCCCAGCCCCAATGGCCGCCTGCATCTGGGCCATGCCTATTCGGCTTTGCTGAATGAGAAACTGGCGCGCGAGGCTGGCGGGACGTTGCTGCTGCGCATCGAAGATATCGACACCACCCGCTGCACCGAAACCTTGGTGCAGCATTGCATCGATGATCTGGCGTGGCTGGGCATTGCCTTTGAGCCAAATCCCCGTCGTCAATCACAGCACATGGATGATTACCGCGCCGCCTTGGCGAAGCTGGATGCGATGGGCCTGCTCTATCCCTGCACCTGCACGCGCAGCGATCTCGCACGTCTCAAAGACGCGCCTCGCGATCCCGATGGCCAGCCGCTCTATGATGGCCACTGCAGGATGCATGGACAGGGTACAGGACCAGCCGCCTTGCGCCTGGATGTGGCCAAAACCGGAGCCAGCGCCGCTTCCATTTGGGGCGATGTGATCCTCGCCCGCAAGGACATCGGCACCAGCTATCACTTGAGCGTTGTCGTGGACGACGCGCTACAGGGCGCGACCCATGTTGTGCGCGGTGCCGACATGGAACAGGCCACCTCCATTCACCTTCTACTGCAAACTCTACTCGGCCTGCCCCACCCCATTTATCAGCACCACGACCTCATCCGTCACCAGACGGGGCGCAAGCTTTCAAAATCCGCCGAGGACAGATCGCTGGCCGATATGCGGGCGGAGGGGGCCACGCCACAGGATGTCAGAAAGCTGCTGGGCTTCTAGAAGTCCGAAGCAATGCCTTTCTTCTCCCAATCGCCAAAGCGTGTGGGCTCAGGGCCCTTCGGCCCGCCTTCTTCAGGCGGCAGGGTTTTCGCTGCAGCCGCCTTGCGCCGGGCTTCAGCCTCGGCCAGCGCCCGCTTGGCGGCATCGGGAATGGGTTTTTCAGCCATGCGCCCACATTAGCAAATTCGGGTTTTCTTGCCAGAGCGATTGCCGTAAGCGACTTCCCAAGGAGAACTGAATGCCCATCACCCGCGCTTTGCTGTCCGTCTCAGATAAAACCGGGCTGATCGATTTCGCCAAAGCACTGAGCGCCAAGGGTGTTGACCTGATCTCCACCGGCGGCACTTCGAAGGCGCTGAAAGATGCGGGCCTCAAGGTGAACGATGTCTCCGCCGTGACCGGCTTTCCCGAAATCATGGATGGGCGTGTGAAGACGCTCCATCCGAAAATCCATGGCGGCCTTCTTTCGGTGCGCGGCCTCGCCACCCATGAACAGGCCCGCAAGGATAACGACATCGAAAATATCGATCTCCTCGTCGTCAATCTTTACCCCTTCGAGGAAACCCTGGCGCGCGGTGCCGCCGAAGATGAAATGATCGAGAATATCGACATTGGTGGCCCCGCTATGATCCGCGCCGCCGCCAAGAATCACGCCTCCGTCACCGTGATCGTGGACCCGAAGGACTACGCCGCAGTGCTGCAGGAAATCGCGGCGGACGGCAACACCCAACTCGCCACCCGAAAGCGCCTCGCCGCCAAGGCCTATGCCCGCACAGCGAGCTACGATGCCGCTATCGCCAACTGGTTCAACCACGCCAACAAAATCGAAGCGCCGGATTTCTTCGCCATTGGCGGCAGACTGGCGCAAAGCCTGCGCTACGGCGAAAACCCGCATCAAAAGGCCGCTGCCTACAAATCCGGCGACCGGCGCACCGGCATTCTCGATGCCAGGCAAATCCAGGGCAAGGAACTGTCCTACAACAACATCAATGATGCCGATGCCGCACTTGAGGCGCTGCGCGAATTCCCGGCGGGGAAGCCCGCCTGCGTGATCGTCAAACACGCCAACCCTTGTGGAGTTGCCACCGGTGCTGATCTGGCGGCGGCCTACAAAAAGGCGCTGGCCTGCGATTCCACTTCTGCCTTCGGTGGCATCATTGCGTTGAATCGCAAGCTCGATGGCCCAACCGCCGAAGAAATTTCCAAACTCTTCACTGAAGTGATCATCGCACCTGAAGCTGATGAAGCAGCACTGCAAATCATCGCGGCCAAGAAAAACCTGCGTCTGCTGCTTCTGCCCACACTCCACGCCGCAGCGGCAGAACTCCCCATGGTCAAATCCATCGCCGGCGGCCTTCTGGTGCAAACGCCTGATCAGGCCAGCATTGCCCAGATGGAACTCAAGACCGTCACCAAGCGCGCGCCCAGCGCACAGGAGCTGGAAGACCTCACCTTCGCCTTCCGCGTGGCCAAGCATGTGAAATCCAACGCCATCGTTTTCGTGAAGGACGGCGCCACCATCGGCATCGGCGCCGGCCAGATGTCGCGCATCGATTCAACCCGCATCGCCGCCCGCAAAGCCGAAGATGCAAAGCTCTCGCTGAAGGGCTCGGCCCTCGCATCAGATGCCTTTTTCCCCTTCCCCGATGGATTGCTCGCTGCTGCCGATGCAGGCGCCACCGCGATCATCCAGCCCGGCGGCGGCATGCGCGATGATGAAGTGATCAAGGCCGCCGATGAACGCGGCCTCGCCATGGTCTTCACCTCGATCCGGCATTTCAGGCACTAAATGCTGGGCTCTCAGGCAGCTTACATTCTGCAGCAGGCTTTGAACGCCCTGCAGCTGTCTGCCTTTTACTTGCCCCTCGCCGTGGCCTTTGCGCTGATCCAGTCAATCACGCGGCGCGTCTTTTTGTCGTTCGGTGATCTGGCCATGTTCGGCTCATTCGCCGCCGTCTATACTTGCTTCGGCCGCATGCTGCAGGGCGACAGTGATTTGACGGCGGCATTGATCTCGCTGGTCGTCGCCATGGCCTGTGCGGGCGCACTTGGCTTCACCGCCGCGCGTGGCGTCTTCGCACCAATGATAAAGGGCTCGGCACTGGCCTTCATGATCGCCGCGATTGGGTTTTCCATCGCGCTGGAAGAGCTGATGCGCATCAGCACCGGCAGCGGCGACATCTGGATCCCGCCGCTCTTCGCCGGAATGACCACGAAGCTGGTCACCGGTGCCTATCCCGTCAACCTCAATGCCAACAGCACTTTTGCCATTGCGATCTCACTGGTCTCGGTGGCAGGCACCGCACTCATCATCAAATATACCCAGTTTGGCCGCTCCTGGGCGGCATGTTCGCAGGATGCAACACTGGCCATGCTCTGCGGCGTCAATTCACAAGCCATCATCGCCGGCACCTTTGTGCTGGGTGCGGCTTTATCTTCAGTTTCTGGCTGGATGACGGCCATCACCTATGGCGGCACCAATTTCTCGGTGGGCATCATGCTGGGTTTCAAAGCCATGTTTGCCGCTGTGGTCGGGGGCTTCGGCAATGTGCGGGGGGCAGCCATGGGAGCCATTTCTCTTGCCGTCCTGGAAGTGCTATGGTCGGGGTCCTTCGGTTCGGCTTACCGCGATGTGGGCGTGTTCAGCACCATCATTGTGATCCTGCTGCTGAAGCCGGAGGGCTTAGGTGGAGACGCCACAAGGCGGGAGAGTGAAGCATGAAAAAGATTGTGATTTCATCACTACTGATTTCGTCAATGGCGCTGCTCACCGGCTGTTTTGACAGCGGGCCGAAATCCTATCTCAAGATCGCCGGCGGCGGCCTCCAGTTCAACTATCGTGTTTCCGAAATGTCGATGGTGGTGATCGCTCAGCAGGTTTCGCCGCTGCCTGCCGGCAGCATTGTGGAAGCCCAGTTTGACATTCCCGGCACCCAGACGCGCGAAAGCGTGACACTGCCATCGATGGAAGGCAAACTCACTTACCGCCTGCAATCGCAAAAGCTGTTCAACATCAAGAAAGGCGGCGAATACAAAGTCAGCCTGCTCCTGCGCGACAAGAGCGGTGCCGAGATCGACCGCGAGGAAACGGCCTTCCATTCCGATGTGGACCAATCGACATTGCCGGACAAGCCGCTGGTTGATGACTTGGCCTTCACGCCGAATTTTCAGAATATCAAGTAGAGCCTAGCGGCCAAACCGCTCATCAAAGGCATAGCCCGACCCCCGCACCGTGCGGATCGGGTCAAGCTCGCGTCCACGCGAGAGATTCTTGCGCAAGCGGCCGACATGCACATCCACCGTGCGCTCATCGACGAAATTATCATTGCCCCAGACTCGATCGAGCAATTGCGCACGTGAATAAACCCGGCCCGGTGACTGCATGAGATATTCCAGCAGCCGGAATTCGGTGGGCGACAGTGCGATATCGCGCTGCCCGCGTGAGACGCGCTTTTTGATCCGGTCCAGCGTGATATCGCCGGAGAGCAACGTCTCCGATACAGCTTCCGGCTTCACTCGGCGCAAGATGGACCTGATGCGCGCCATCACTTCCGGCACTGAGAAAGGCTTGATCACATAATCATCAGCCCCGGTGGCAAGGCCACGCACCCGCTCGGTTTCTTCGCCGCGCGCGGTGAGCATGATCACCGGCAACTTCTGGGTTTCCGGTTTGGAGCGGATCATCCGGCAGACTTCAATGCCGGACAAACCAGGCAGCATCCAGTCGAGCAGCACGAGATCAGGCATCTCTTCGGTCAATGCCGGATGCACGTCCTCGCCGGTCTCCACCACCTTGGTGCGGAAACCTTCGGATTCAAGATTGTAGGCGAGAAGCTGGTGAATCGCCGCTTCGTCTTCAACAATCAGGATATATGCGCTCATCGAAGTTCCAGTCTACTTGCCGTCGAACGGCGTGATGCTGGTCTTGTCCTTCTTCGGGCGCTCGTCCCGCAGCGGCTTTCCATGCACCAGGTAATAGATGTTCTCGGCAATATTGGTGGCGTGATCGCCGATGCGTTCGATATTCTTGGTCGCAAACAGCAGATGCGTGCAGGCGCCAATCATCCGTGGGTCTTCCATCATATAAGTGAGAAGTTCGCGGAAGATCGAATTGTACAGCGCGTCGATGTCCTCGTCATGGCGCCAGACTTCGAGAGCCTTCTCGGCGTCATTGGCAGCAAAGGCATCCAGCACCAGCTTGAGCTGAGCCTGCGAAAGCTGGCCCATGCGTTCCACACCCGAAGACAGGCTGCGCGGCATGCGCTCATTCACGGCATGGGCGCGCTTGGCCACGTTCTTGGCAAGGTCACCAATACGTTCAAGGTCAGATGCGATGCGGATCGCCACCATGATGTTGCGCAGGTCGCGTGCCATCGGCTGGCGTTTGGCAATGGTCACCACCGCGCGTTCTTCAATGGCCACTTCCATCGCATCAATCTTGTCATCGCCACCGATCACGCTGTCAGCCAGCTTGGTGTCACGCTTGACGAGGGCCGTCATGGCGTGCTGCAGCTGCTCTTCGCAGAGGCCGCCCATCTCGGACAGCATCGATTTCAGCGCGGCAAGATCATCATCATAGGCTTTGAGAATATGGTCAGACATAGATGATCTCCTTAGCCGAAGCGGCCAGTAATGTAGTCATGCGTCCGCTTTTCTTGCGGCGAGGTGAAAAGTTCGTCGGTGTCGCCCACTTCGACAAGGATGCCGAGATGGAAGAAGGCCGTAAGGTCAGACACGCGGGCGGCCTGCTGCATCGAATGGGTCACGATCACGATGCAAAAGTTTTTCTTCAGTTCGGTGATCAGCTCTTCGATGCGGGCTGTGGCGATCGGGTCCAGCGCTGAGCAGGGCTCGTCCATCAACACCACTTCGGGGTTCACGGCAATCGCTCGTGCGATGCACAGGCGCTGCTGCTGGCCACCTGAGAGGCCGGTGCCCGGTGCATGCAAACGGTCCTTCACTTCTTCCCACAGCGAAGCGCGCTGCAGGCTTTCAGTGACGATGCGTTCAAGCTCGGTCTTGTCCTTGGCCAGGCCGTGGATGCGGGGGCCATAAGCCACGTTTTCGAAGATCGACTTCGGAAACGGATTGGGCTTCTGGAACACCATGCCGACACGCGCGCGCAGATCAACTACATCAAGCGAACGGTCATAGATATCGTTGCCATCGATCTCGATGTCGCCGGTCACGCGGCACGACGGAATGGTATCATTCATCCGGTTCAGCGAACGCAGGAAGGTGGACTTGCCACAACCCGAAGGTCCGATGAAAGCCGACACGGCCTTGTCGGGCAGCGTGATCGACAGATGCTTGATGGCGTGTTTCTCGCCATAATAGACATTCACATCCTTGGCCACGATCTTGGCCGGATTTTCCGCCACGATCTTGGGCGGCGAAGGTGTGAAAACTGTTTTGAATGCGTGTTCGTTCATGTGACTTACCACCGTCTTTCGAATTTGTTGCGCAGCCAGATGGCCAGGGCATTGAAGCAGAGGAGCACCACCATCAGGCAGATGATGGCGAGCGCCGTGCGTGAGCGGAAGGCCGCTTCCGGCAAAGCTGACCAGAGATAGATCTGGACCGGAAGAACCGTGGCCGCTTCCGTGATACGGCCCGGAACGTCGGCGATGAAGGCGATCATGCCGATCATCAAGAGAGGAGCGGTTTCACCCAGCGCACGCGCAATGCCCAGAATGGTGCCTGTCAGGATGCCGGGAATGGCCAGCGGCAACATGTGATGGAACACCGCCTGCTGGTGCGAGGCGCCCACACCCAAAGCTGCTTCCTTGATGGAAGGCGGCACGGAACGCAGTGCGGCACGCGATGCAATGATGATCGTGGGCAGAACCAGAAGCGCCAGCACTAGGCCGCCCACCAGCGGCGAAGACCGCGGCAGCCCAAACATATTGAGGAAGATTGAAAGGCCCAGCAGGCCGAATATGATCGAAGGCACCGCCGCCAGATTATTGATGTTTACTTCGATCAGGTCGGTGAAGCGATTCTTCTTGGCGAATTCTTCCAGATAGAGTGCCGCAGCCACACCCAGGGGCAGCGACGTCAAGAGCGTGATGAATATCGTGAACAGCGAACCCATGAAGGCTCCACGCAGGCCGGCCTGTTCAGGTGCGCGGCTGTCGCCATTGGTGAAGAAGGGCCAGTTGAAAGCCGATTTCAGCTTGCCCTGCTCACGCAGGGTTTCCAGCCAGGCGGCTTCCTTGTTCGACGTGCGGCGTGAATCTTCGCCATCGGTCACGCTGTATGCGCTCCACTTGCCCGTTTCGATGGTGGCAGGGCCAGCCGGCGCATCAAGTGCTTGAGCCTTGGCCGTGCCAGAACCAGCTTCCGTCACATGAAAGGAGGCAGGCAGGGCCAGGATGATCTGGTCCTTGGTGAAATTGAAGCCAGGGGCAGAAAGCACATAGGCATCGCCATCCTGCTTCACATCGAGGGGCATGGTTGCGGCGGGCCGCGTAATATCAGTCTGCTGGCCCTTGAGGAACATGTCGGCATCTGCCGAAAGCGGCGCTTCAACCGTGACCGTCTTGCCAATCAGCGAAGGATCATTGGTCACCTGGCGCTGCAGGTGATCAGCTACCGCACCCGAAATCAGCTGTGCCAGCTTCTTGCGGGCAGGCTTCTCGGTGACTTGCGGAAACTGCTCCAACATCGCGGCGCGCACGATGCCCGGGAAGTCGCCCGCTGAAACATTGGCCGCATCCACTTTCTCAGGATCAACCTTCAGCTCAAGCTGCACGACATTCATGGTCAGCGCCGGAATGGCCTTGATCGCCATATTGGTGATCAGAAAAACCAGGAACACGGCGGTGAACACAATGGCCCCGAGGCAAAGGCCACGGAAAATCCGTTCGGTGCGATAGCGCTTCCGGGTAAGGGCGACGGCGCTTTTGCTTACAAGCTCAGGCATATTGTTCCTTGTATTTGCGCACCACACGAAGGGCGATGATGTTCAAGGCCAGCGTGATGACGAAAAGCGTCAGACCCAGCGCGAAGGCAGAAAGCGTCTTGGCCGAGTCAAATTCCTGGTCGCCGACCAGCATGGCGGAAATCTGCACAGTCACCGTGGTCACCGCCGCGAAGGGATTGAACGTGAGGTTGGGCGCCAAGCCGGCAGCCATCACCACGATCATGGTTTCACCAATGGCGCGCGAAATGGCGAGAATGAAGGCTGATACAATGCCGGGCAAGGCCGCTGGCAGCACCACC
This sequence comes from Aestuariivirga litoralis, assembly GCF_015714715.1. Lineage (NCBI taxonomy): Bacteria > Pseudomonadati > Pseudomonadota > Alphaproteobacteria > Hyphomicrobiales > Aestuariivirgaceae > Aestuariivirga > Aestuariivirga litoralis. The sequence continues at coordinate 776,154 of NZ_WAHS01000002.1, forward strand.
TTGCGGATGGTCTCCGATTTTGTGGCGCCCATGGCATAGGACCCATCACGCATGGCCTGTGGTACGGCGTTGATCACGTCATCAGACAGGGATGAAATCAGCGGCACGATCATCATGCCCATCACCAGGCCAGCAGCGAGAGCGGACTCGGAGGAAACCGACAGCCCAAGGCTCTCGCCCAGACCCTTGACATAGGGTGCTACCGTCAGCGCCGCAAAGAAACCGAGCACAACAGTGGGCACACCGGCCAGCAGCTCAAGCAGCGGCTTGGCGATCTGGCGGGTGCGGGCGTTGGAATATTCAGCCATGTAAATGGCAGACAGGAGACCGATGGGTGCAGCGACGATAATAGCGATCAGCGTGATCAGCAGCGTGCCGACCAGCAGCGGGATGAAACCAAAGGAAGGCACCGGGGCAGTAGGCGCCCATTCGGTGCCGAACAGGAACGACCAGATCGACACCTGGCTGAAGAAGCGGAAGCTTTCCGCCAGCACCGAGGCCACGATGCCCACGGTGGTGAAAATGGCGATGGCCGAAGCCAGGATCAAAAGGGCAAGAACAATGCCTTCGGAAATCTGCCGTGCCGGCAGTTTCTGCGAGACCGCCAGAAAGCAGAGAGCGGCGGCAACAATGGCAACACCTGCACCCACATAAATCGTGACATGCGGCAGCAGCAGCATGGAACCGAAATAGGCAATGAGGCCGGCCAGCAGCGTCACGAAGCCCGCCATCAAACCATGAAAACTCGCTCGCGAGAGAAGCCGTACATTGGCACCCGATGCAATGGCAACGGCGCGCCGTTTCGCCATCACATAGGACAGCGAGGAAAACAGGATCAATGCGACGAGGAAAATCATGTCTGCGATATTCCAAAACGGAAAACGGGAGAGAAAGAGCTACAGGGGAGGGCCCGGTACATCCGCGGGCAACCACCCCTGTTTCGGAGCGCGTTGTTCAGAACGCGCTCCAATCGGGGATGACTTACTTGAGGTCTTCAACCTTCAAGGCGGTCAGGGTCTTGGCGTTGTCCATTTCCTTCTTCAGCACATCGGCCGGCAGCGGAATGAGGCCCTTGTCAGCCAGATAGCCTTCGTCACCGATGGCCTTGGCCGACATGTATTCAGCAATGAAGGCAGCCATGTCAGGGGTCGCGGCCATGTGGTCCTTCTTCACATAAACGAAGAGCGGACGCGACAGCTTGTACTTGCCATTCTGCACGGCTTCCACCGACGGCGCTTCGCCTTCAACCTTGGCGGCCTTGATCTTGGAGCCGTTCAGCGCGACGTTGGAATAGCCGAAGAGGGCCAGCACGGTCGGGTCAGCTTCCAGCTTCTGGATGATCGCATTGTCGTTTTCGCCGGCTTCAACAAAGCCGCCATCGGTACGCAGCGTCTTGAACACGCCTTCGAATGCCTTGGCATCCTTGCCTTCAAGTTCCTTGAGGCTGGCGATCGACTGGGCGCCAGGCTTCAGAACCAGGTCTTCGATCGAAGAACGGGTGCCCGAAGTGGCGGGATGGCTGAGAATGGTGATCTTGGTCTTCGGCAGCGACGGGTCAATGTCCGACCACATCTTGTAGGGGTTGTCGATCAGCTTGCCGTCCTTGTCAGGAACCTGCTTGGCCATCGCCATGAAAAGCTGCTGCTTGGTTACGCTGAGGTCAGTGCCAGCCTTGGCACCGGCGAGCGCAATGCCGTCATAACCGATGGTGAGCTGGGCAACGTCCTTCACGCCATTCTTGATGCAGGTGGCGAGTTCGTCCTTCTTGATCGCGCGCGAGCTGTCAACGAAATCCGGGGTGTCATCGCCAGCGCCCGAGCAGAACAGCTTGATGCCGGGGCCTGAACCCGTGGCTTCCACAACCGGGGTCTTCTTGCCGGTGGCCTTGCCGAAGGCTTCGGCGACCGAGGCGGTGAAAGGATAAACCGTGCCCGAACCGGTCACGCGGATTTGGTCACCGGCCAGGACCGGCGTGGCAGCAAGGGCCAGGGCCGATACGGCGAGAAGGAAACGTGTCATGCAATTCTCCATGTCATTTATGACGCTTGATTTCGTGTTTGACGAAATGGCGATTAGACGCCCTGCATGAGGGTTGTGCGACAATCAAATGACGCCAATATGACAGTCTAAGTCGTTCTGGAGTAAAGCGGAATTGAAATACGGAAAGTGGAGCCCTCGCCCAGCTTGGACGCAATATCAAGCTTGCCCCGGTGGCGAGATATAATGTGCTTGACGATGGCCAGCCCCAGCCCAGTGCCACCACGGGCCCGGCTTTCCTGGGTGGAGACGCGGTAAAACCGCTCGGTCAGGCGCGGAATATGGTTTTCCGCAATGCCGCGCCCATAATCCTTGACCGCAAGGCTGCCGAAGCCGGCTTCGGCAATACAAGTCACATCGACCTTGCCGCCGGCGGCACCATATTTGATGGCGTTCTCAAGCAGGTTCTGCGTCACCTGCAAAAGCTCATCGGCGTCACCAGCGACGATGGTGGATTTCGTGCCGGTGAGATTCACTTCCACATTGGTTTCAGCAATCAGCGAAACCAGATTGCTCTTGGCCTGACGCGCCACATCCACCAGATCGACTTTCGCATTGGGCCGCAAATGCTCATTGAGCTCGATGCGGCTCAAGGTCAGCAGATCATCGATCAGCCGCTTCATGCGCCGCGCCTGGGTCAGCATCGTGTCGAAGAATTTTTCACGCGCTTTGGCATCATTCTTGGCCGGGCCCTGCAGCGTCTCAATCGTGCCAATGATCGCCGCCAGTGGTGTTCGCATTTCATGGCTGGCATTGGCCACAAAGTCCGAACGCATCCGCTCAATGCGCTGTTCGCGCGTCAGGTCGCGCAGCACGACAAGCACCGTGCCCACATCATCTACCGGCGCAATATGTGCATTGAACTGGCGCGGTGGCCGGCTCTGCATGTCGAGATCGATATGAACAGGTGATCCGGTCTCACGCACTTCGGCCACGCCACTGTGAAAAGCAGCATGCCGCAACACGGATTTGACTGGCAGGCCCTTGAGATCAAGCCCCAGGGCTTCCTTGGCTGCCTCATTGGCGGCCAGCACATTGCCATCGGGCCCGATGATCAAGGCGCCATCCGGCAATGCATTGATCAGATTGGCCGGTGTCATATGGAAAGTGGCCTCACAGACGGGATGTCTGGAAAATTGGAGCGGGCGAGGCGAATCGAACGCCCGACCCTAACCTTGGCAAGGTTATGCTCTACCCCTGAGCTACGCCCGCTTAGCGTTCCGGCAGCGGGAAATATCCGCCGGACGGCTGGCTTATTGCCCAACTCCCCCATAAATGCAATAGCGAGTTTCTTTTTGAAGTTAACCTTCTGAGATAGCCTCTTTCATGCCCGCTACACGCCAGGATCTCTTTGCTCTGTTTGACCAGCAGGGCATCAAAACCACCACCACCGAACACATCCCGGTTTTCACTGTCGAGGAGGCCCGCAAGGTCCATGACGGCATGGAAGGCGGTCATTGCAAGAACCTGTTCTGCAAGGATGAGAAGGGCGCGCTCTGGCTCATCGTGGCGCTGGAAGATGCCAAGATTGATCTGAAGGCCGCCAAGGACAAGATCGGCTCCAAGCGTCTCACTTTCGGCAAACCCGAATTGCTGATGGAGATTCTGGGCGTTGAGCCGGGCTCCGTCACCCCCTTCGGCCTGATCAATGACAAGGCCGCGCTGACCAATGTCATTCTCGACGAGGCGATGATGCGCCACGCCAAGCTGAACTATCATCCCTTGAAGAATGACGCGACCACGACCATCTCTGCTGACGATCTGCAAAAATTCATCCGTGCCACTGGCCACAATCCAAGGATTGTTGCCGTGAGCGAACCGGCTTAAATCGATGACCATGGACACACTTTCCGTAAACGCCCCCGCCCAGGACCTGATCAAGGATTCTTCTGACCAAAACTTCATGGCGGATGTTATCGAGGCTTCGAAATCCCAACCCGTGATCGTGGATTTCTGGGCGCCCTGGTGCGGCCCCTGTAAGACGCTTGGACCGGCCATTGAAAAGGTGGTGCGTGAAGCCAAGGGCAAGGTGAAGCTGGTCAAGGTAGACATCGACCAGAACCCCGAATTTGCCAAGCAATTGCGCGTGCAATCGATCCCCGCAGTTTTCGCTTTCGTTGATGGCCGCCCGGTGGATGGTTTCATGGGCGCCCAGCCCGAAAGCCAGATCCGCCAATTCGTCCAGCGCCTCAGCAGCATGGGCAACCGCGCCGAACAAATCGAAGGTGCGCTGCAAATGGCCCGTGATGCCTTCACCGCCAAGGATTTCGAAGGCGCGGCCGATATCGCCTCGCAAGTTCTGGAAGTCGAACCGACCACCGTCGAAGCCTATGCCCTGAAGGCGCGTGCCGAGATGGAGTTGAATCTTCTCGAAGAAGCCAAGGCCACGCTCGCCGCCTCACCCGCCGACAAGCAAACTGATTCCAACATCGTCAGCGCCAAGGCCGCACTCGATCTGCTGTTGAATCCGGTCGATACATCGGGCCTCGCAAAACTCGAGGCTGCCATCGCAGCCAATCCCAATGATTATGAATCGCGTCTGGAGTTATCCAATCTGCTCAATGGCTCGGGCGATCGCGCCGGTGCCACTGATCAGCTGATTTACGTCATCAAGAAGGACCGGACTTTCAAGGATGATGGCGCGCGAAAACAGCTTGTCTCCTATTTCGAAGCCTGGGGCCCGAAGGATGAAGCCACTCTGGCAGGCCGCCGCAAATTATCCTCGGTGCTGTTCTCCTGATGCCAGGACGCTACAAACTCACTAGCGATTTGCCGGCGCAGATCCCGCTCTTTCCCTTGTCGGGCGCCCTCCTGCTGCCCCGCACCGATTTGCCCTTGAGTATTTTTGAACAACGCTATCTGGCCATGGTGGAACAGGCGATGGCGGGAGACCGCATCATCGGGCTGATACAGCCAGAAGAAGATGATGAGTCAGACAAACCCAAGCTTGAAAAAGTGGGCTGCGCTGGCCGCATCACCTCCTACATGGAAACCGATGACGGCCGCCTGCAGATCGTGATGACCGGTATCTGCCGCTTCAAGCTCAAGCGCGAAGTGAAAGTTGAAACGCCATTCCGCCAGGCGCAAGTGGATTACAAACCCTTCGCTGCCGATCTGGTGATTGGCACTGGTGCACCCAGCGTGAACCGCGCGCAATTGCTGGAAGCCTTCCGCCAATATCTCGAAGCCAACAACATGACCACCGACTGGAAAGAGGTGAATGAAGTGGGCACGGAGATCCTGGTCAACACGCTGTCGTTGATGGCGCCCTATCCGCCGCGTGAGAAACAGGCTCTGCTGGAAGCGCCCGACCTCAAATCGCGCGCCGAAGTTTTGGTGGCACTCACCGAGTTGGCGCTGAAACGCTCGCTCGCCGGCAACACGACGCGGATGCAGTAATGCAAGAGCCCCGCAAGACCGATCCGAAGCTGCTGGAAATCCTGGTCTGCCCGGTCACTAAGACCAGGCTCACTTACGATGCGGAAAAACAGGAACTGGTCTCCAAGGTCGCCGGCCTTGCCTATCCGATCCGCGACGGCATCCCGATCATGCTGGCCGGCGAAGCGCGCGAATTGAGCGATGACTGAGCTTTGGCCCAGCGAGCTCAAGGTCAAGGACCAGGGCCGCACATTACGCATCACCTTCGAAGGCGGCACGTCCTATGAGATCGCAGCCGAACTGCTGCGCGTCGAAAGCCCCAGTGCTGAAGTGAAGGGCCACGGCCCCGGCCAGGAGACGTTAGTCTTCGGCAAGCAGCTGGTGAGCATCACCGGCGTAGAACCCATCGGCAATTACGCCGCTCGCCTCAAATTCTCCGACGGCCATTCGACAGGCCTTTTCACCTGGACCTATCTGGAAAAACTGGGGCGCGAACAGGATGAGATTTGGGCCACGTATCTTGAGAAGCTGAAAGAAGAAGGCCGCACCCGCGAGCCGTGACGAAGTTTATGCCGCCAGCCCACGCATCAAGCGCGGCACTTGGCCGGTGAGTCCCGCCGCTTCATTCACCAGAACTTTTTTCAGTGGCCCCATTCTATCCGCCAGACGCAACCCCGCATGCCGCAACAGCCGCAGCGGTTCATTGTCCTGCGCGAAAAGCCGGTTCATGCCGTCCATCAAGGCCGCATTGGCGAATGTATCAAACCGCCGCCAACGAGCATAAGTCTCCAGCACGGCAACGGAACCAATATCGGAACCCAAAGCTGCCGCTTCAAAAACGCAATCCGCCAGCGCCGCTACATCCTTGAAGCCGAGATTGAGCCCCAGCCCCGCCAGCGGATGCACCACATGCGCCGCATCTCCCATCAACGCCAGCCGTGCGCCGAAGAAACTGTCGCTGAGTTTCAGCTCCAGCGGATAGACATGCCGTGCTGAAAGAAGCTCAAGCTTTCCGAGATGCGTGCCGAAATGCTTTTCCAGTTCCACCAGAAACGCATCATCCGGCAAGGCGCAGATCGCCTGCGCCACATCATGCTGCGCCGTCCACACGATCGATGAGCGATTTCCGGACAACGGCAAAATCGCAAACACGCCGTGATCATGGAAATGTTCCTGCGCCTCGCCACCATGCGGGAATTCATGCCCCACCGTCAGCGTGATTGCGGATTGGTCATAGGCCCAGCCTTGCGTCTTGATCCCAGCCGCCGCACGGGACGCTGATCCGCGCCCATCACAACCGATCACCAGATTGGCTTTCAGCGTGCGCCCATCATCAAGCGTCACCTGCGCCAGCCCCGGACCAAACTGAAAATCCTTGATCGCGTGGCCGGTGATGAAACTGATCTGCGGGCTCTGGCCGATTTCATCCAGCAGTCCCTTGAAGATCAACTGGTTCTCCAGAAACAGTGCAGGCGATTTTTCTGAAAGATCCGGAAAGCCCAGCAGCGCTTCGCGCGCCTCCACCGTTTTCGCATTGGTCACGATAATGCTATTCATGGCTTGAGCCTGCGCTGCCATAGCCTTCCACGCACCCAAGGCCTGCAGCATGTTCACCGAAGCTGCTGTCAAAGCCGAACAGCGCGAGTCGTGCGCCGCTACCGCAAACTTTGCGGGATCAGCCCGGTCGATCACTGCGACCTTCAAAGGTGTGCGGCAGCGACGGCCACCTAGCGCCAAGGCTGCGGCCAACCCGTTCAAACCTGCCCCTGCAACGATCACATCAAACTTGTCCATGACCTGAAACCTAGCTCCAAAATAGCAGAAATGGAATCGCCTCGCTACGATGCACAAATAATGTGCAAATCTGAAAAACTGAACGAATAACAGGCATAGATTCCGGCCGATTTGTGGCTGCCCCACAAATAATCACACAAAATCAATGATATATGAGCAGATCGAATCTGGCACGCCGCTTGAAAGTAAACGCGAGGTTAATGAATAAGGAGAAAGGCCTGTCCATGAAATATATCATAGCCATCATCAAGCCCTTCAAACTTGAAGAGGTTCGTGAGGCTCTCGGCGCCATCGGCGTTCAGGGCATTACGGTCACCGAAGTGAGGGGCCACGGCCGCCAGCGCGGCCACACGGAATTCTATCGTGGTGCCGAATATGCCGTGAGCTTCGTGCCCAAGGTGAAGATCGAGGTTGCGGTTGAATCCGACGTCGTCGCCAAGGTCGTCGATGCCATCAAGTCTTCCGCCAAAACCGGCCAAATCGGCGACGGCAAGGTTTTTGTCCTGCCGCTGGATGAAGCCTACCGCGTGCGCACCGGCGAAAGCGGCGGTTCCGCCCTTTAATTCAAGGAATTTGAAAAAGTGAAAGGTACTTCAATGAAAACCATAGGGGATATGAAGCTGGGACGTTTGCTCCCCGCTATCCTGGGCGCAGGGGCGCTTAGCGTAGCGACATCGTCCAGCGCCTTCGCCGCAGCCTCGATCAACAAGGGCGATACCGCCTGGATGCTGGTGGCCACCGCACTCGTCGTACTGATGACCTATCCGGGCCTGGCATTGTTCTACGGCGGCCTGGTCCGCACCAAGAACGTGCTTTCGGTGCTGATGCAAGTGACCACCATATTCTGCCTCATCGCCATTTTGTGGGTGGCTTACGGCTATTCCTGGGCTTTCACCAACGGCACGGGCGCACTTGCTCCATTCGTGGGCGGCTTTTCCAAGGCCTTCCTGGCTGGCGTCAATCCGTCCACCATGGCAGCCACCTTCTCGAAGGAGGTCTACCTTCCTGAATATGTCTACATCATCTTCCAGATGACCTTCGCCTGCATCACGCCGGCTCTGATCGTCGGCGCTTTTGCTGAACGCATGAAGTTCTCGGCCGTGATCCTGTTCATGATCATCTGGTTCACCTTCTCCTACCTGCCAATGGCCCATATGGTCTGGTGGTGGGCTGGTCCGGATTGCTACACGCTCTCGGCTGCTGCCGCTGACGTTGTAAAGTCCTGCGTGGGTGATGCTTCAGCGACCGACTTCTTGGCCAAGCTGGCTTCTGCCGGCACGGATCAGGCCAAGATCGATGAAGTCCTCAACGCCTATAATGATGCAGTCAACGCCTCCAACGGCTGGCTGTTCAACAAGGGTGCGATCGACTTCGCCGGTGGTTCAGTCGTGCATATCAATGCCGGTATTGCTGGCCTCGTCTGCTGCCTTATGCTCGGCAAGCGCGTTGGCCTCGGCAAGGAATCAATGGCTCCGCACAACCTGGTCACCACGCTGCTCGGCACTGGCTTGCTGTTCTTCGGCTGGTTCGGCTTCAATGCCGGTTCCAACCTCGAAGCCAACGGCGTTGCTGGTCTCGCATTCCTGAACACCATGCTTGGCACCGCTGGTGCGGCTCTGGCCTGGTCGTTCGGTGAATTTGTGACCAAGAAACATGCTTCGCTGCTCGGCGCTGCCTCTGGTGCAGTGGCTGGCCTCGTCGCCATCACCCCGGCCTGCGGCTGGGTGGGTCCGATGGGCGCTATCTTCATCGGCCTGGCAGCTGGTTTCGTCTGCCTCTTCGCCGTGATCTGGCTGAAGCCGCTGTTTGGTTACGACGATGCGCTGGACGTCTTCGGCGTGCATGGCATCGGCGGCATCCTCGGCGCCCTTCTGACCGGTATCTTCGTGAACCCGGCTTTGAATGGCACCGGCACCACCAACTATCTGGCGGTGGATACCTCAACCAAGGCTTTCGATTATATCTTCTCGGCGCAGATGTACGCCCAGGTGGTGGATGTCCTCACGGCCATCATCCTCTCGGCCGTCGTCAGCTTCATCGCCTGCCTGATCTGCAAATATACTGTGGGTCTGCGTGTGGATGAGCAAAGCGAACGCGAAGGTCTCGACATTTCGAGCCATGGCGAACGCGCCTTTAACTAAATCACAGCCCTCGTTCCTCCCGAGGTCAAACTACGAGCCCCCGCTTCGGCGGGGGTTTTCTTTTGTGCGGGCGCTCCTACATTAGGGTCCGGGCGAGGGACGGAACATGAGAGAAGAATGGCAAGGTGACGCGGAAGAGGGGGCCGGCGAGAGGGTCAGCCTGGATCAGCGCAGCAAATTCACCCTCACGCGTTTCAGGCGTTCAAAATACACCCAGATGTTTGCCTGGCTGATCACCCTGTTTAGCTGGACATCTTGAGCGCCGAAATCAGGCCCGGATTTACCGCCTCTTAACCCTGAACGGGCAAACTCGCATTAACCAATTGTTATGCCGCGAAGCGGTTTCGCTTCGCGTGGGAGTTCCGCATGGCCGTCCATGATTCATTTGAGACCGACGAATCAACCATTCCGGCCGCTTTGCGTCGTTTCATGCGCAACCGCTTCCTGGAAGGCGGCGCCATGGCCCTCACCGGCCTTATCGTCATCGTCGCGTTGTCCCTGAGTTCCTGGTCAGTCAGCGATCCATCCTTCAATCATGCCACTGGCACCAAGGCTGAAAATTGGTTTGGCACGTTCGGCGCGGTCATCGCCGATCAGCTGATGCAGTTTTTGGGTCTGGGCGTTCTGGCCTTCATCTTCATTCCGCTGCGCTGGGCCTCGGCCTTGTTCAAGCATGAGTCAATTGAAAACCCAAAATCCGCTTTAGCCTATTGGCTGGCCAGCACTTTGAGCTTTGCCTGCCTGTTGGCCACCATGCCAGCCCCTGCGACCTGGCCGCTGGCCTCAGGCCTGGGTGGCAATATCGGCGAAGTGATCACCGCCGCCATTCTCTCGCTGCTATCGATTGGCATCAAGGGCAGCATCGCCGAAGCCATAGTGTTTCTGGTCTTTGCCGCCGCCACCTGGTGGACTGTGCTGAAAAGCTTCGGACTCGAAACCGCGCAGATCGTCGCCTTCTTCGCTTTTTTGAAGCCCGCGAAAAAACCGCCAGCCAAGAAAGGCAAAAAGGCCGCCGCCGCTGCAGTCATGCCGAAAGAGCCTTCGCGCTTCCTTCTGTGGTTGAACAAACTGGTGGACCGCCCTGCCAAGCCGAAGCGCCGCAAGGAGCCCGCCATCTCCTCAGATATGGATGATGAGGAACAGGGCGATGCCCTCGGCCGCTTCTCGCCTCTGAGCCTGAAGCGCCCTGTTGCCGAACAGGATGAAGAATTCGACGCCGAAGACGAGCCGCCCTTCGACATGGATGACCAGCCAGAGGCGGATGAGGAATTCGAGGACGAGGACGAAGAAGCGCCCCAGCCTTCCCGCGCCAAGGCCGCCCCACGCGCGTCCACCAAGCCTGTCAGAAACAAATTCGAACTGCCTTCGCTTGATCTCCTCAGCGAGCCAAAGAAAATCGGCAAGCTGCCCGAACTCTCGAAGGAACAGCTGGAAGAGAATGCCCGCCGCCTTGAGGGCGTGCTGGAAGATTTCGGCGTGCGCGGCCAGATCATCGCCGTGCGCCCCGGCCCTGTCGTTACGCTGTATGAACTCGAGCCCGCCCCCGGCATCAAATCCTCGCGCGTGATTTCGCTGGCCGATGACATTGCCCGGTCGATGAGTGCCATCGCGGCTCGTGTTGCGGTCGTGCCCGGCCGCAATGCCATCGGCATTGAACTGCCCAATTCGAAGCGCGAGATGGTTTACATCCGCGAGATGTTCCAGAACGAAGCCTTCATCAAGAACCAGACCGGCCTCACCGTCGTGCTCGGCAAGAATATCGGCGGCGAGCCGGTCTATGCCGATTTGGCCCGCATGCCGCACGTGCTGATCGCCGGTACCACCGGCTCGGGCAAATCCGTCGGCATCAACACACTCATCCTGTCGCTGCTCTACCGCCTGTCTCCGGACAAGTGCAAACTCATCATGATCGATCCGAAGATGCTGGAATTGTCGATCTATGAAGGCATCCCACATCTCTTGGCACCCGTCGTCACCGATCCGCGCAAAGCCGTGGTCGCTCTCAAGTGGGCGGTGCGCGAAATGAATGAGCGCTACGCCAAGATGTCGAAATGCAATGTCCGCAACATCGATGGCTACAATGCCAAAGTGGCGGAGATGAAGGCCAAGGGCGGCGGTGCCATGAGCCGCACCATCCAGACCGGCTTCAATGCCGAAACCGGCGAGCCCATTTTTGAAGAACAGCAGATGGATCTCTCCCATATGCCCTTCATCGTCGTGATCATCGATGAAATGGCGGACCTGATGCTGCAGGCCGGCAAGGACATTGAAGGCTCGGTACAAAGCCTCGCACAAAAGGCCCGCGCCGCCGGTATCCATGTAGTCATGGCCACCCAGCGCCCGTCGGTGGACGTGATCACCGGCACCATCAAGGCCAACTTCCCGACCCGCATTTCCTTCCAGGTCACCTCGAAAATCGACAGCCGGACAATTCTGGGCGAAATGGGGGCAGAACAGCTGCTGGGCCAGGGCGACATGCTCTATATGGCCGGCGGTGGCCGCATCACCCGCGCCCATGGTCCATTCGTGTCAGACGGTGAAGTCGAAAAAATCACCAACCATCTGCGCGCCCAGGGCGTGCCTGAATATGTCGAGGCCGTCACCGAAGAGGAAGATGAGGGCGGCGGAGAAGAGAGTGCTGCGGCTTATGGCGAAGGTGGCGGCTCCGGCGATGAACTTTATGATCAAGCCGTGCAAGTCGTGCTGCGCGACAAGAAGGTTTCCACCTCTTACGTCCAGCGCCGCCTGAGTGTGGGCTACAACAAGGCCGCCAGTTTGATCGAGCGCATGGAGAAGGAGGGGCTGATTTCCGCCCCCAATGGCCAGGGCAAGCGCGAGATCCTGGTGCCGGGAGACAGTGCAAGGCCATGAGCTATTTCATGAACTTTCGCTCATCTGGCCGCCCCAATTTGGCCTGCTTGTCAGCAAGATTACGTGTTAAGAGCCCCGCTAAATCGAGATTCGGAAAGGGTATCATGATCAAGTTTTTCCAGCGTTTATGTGCAGGCCTGGTTCTGGTTCTGGCCTTTGCTTCACTGGCAGAAGCCAAGGTGCCGGCTTTGCCGCTCAATGGCGACCAGCAGGCCGCGGTGCGCCGCATCAATGATTACATCAACAGCTTCCAGTCGCTGAAATGCACCTTCAACCAGGTGGGCGCCAATGGCCGCCTCACTACCGGCATTCTCTATATTTCCAAGCCCGGCAAATTACGCTTCGACTACGCTGCACCAAATCCTTTGCTGGTTGTCTCTGACGGCCGTTGGCTGACCATCAAGGACCGCGAGCGTGAACGCGGCGACCAGTTCCCGCTTTCGGCTACACCTCTGCGTCTGGTGGTTTCGCCGCAGATCGACCTTCTGGCGGAAACCGATGTGATTGCCTTTGACACCAAGGACAGCATCACCACCGTTTCCCTGCAGGACCGCAAAGATAAGCTGGGTGGCTACATCACTCTGATGTTTGACGAACAGCGCAAGCAATTGACCCAGTGGACGGTCGTTGACAGCAAGAGCCGCCGCACCACCGTGCAGCTCACCGATCTGCAATATGGCGGCAAGTTTGATCCGAAGCTTTTCGTCGCTGGCGATATCAACAAAACCAAGGACTAAGCCAGCGGGTTGCACAAACCATTGTCCCATGCCATTTGATTGGCATGGGATTTCGTTTAGCAACTTGGAATATCAACTCCGTCAGACTGCGCATCGGTCTTGTTGAAAAGCTCCTGAAGGAGCACCAGCCCGATATTCTCTGCCTGCAGGAAACCAAATGCCCGCAGGGGCAATTTCCCTCAAAATCATTGACTGAGCTGGGCTACACTCACATCGCCGAATTCGGTCAGAAGGGTTATCATGGCGTGGCGATTGTCTCGCGCCTTCCCTTCCACACCCAGCATTCGCGCGACTTCTGCCTGAAGGGTGATTGCCGTCATGTCAGCGTGAGATTTGACGGCAAGAATCCTTTCACTTTGCACAATCTCTATGTGCCCGCCGGTGGCGATGAACCTGATACCGAGATCAACATCAAATTCGCCCACAAGCTTGGCTTCCTCGAAGAGATGGAAGAATGGTCGAAGAACCATGCTTACCCGAAGGATGGCGAGGCCATCATGGTAGGCGATCTCAATGTGGCGCCGCTGGAACATGACGTGTGGAGCCACAAGCAGCTCTTGAAAGTGGTCTCGCACACCCCGCCGGAAACCGAACGCTTCGACAAGATGCTCAAGGCCGGTGGTTGGGTCGACGTAATGCGAAATCAAGTGCCCCCATCCGAAAAACTCTACACGTGGTGGAGCTACCGCAGCGCCAATTGGCAACTGGCCAACAAAGGCCGCAGGCTCGATCACATCCTGGTCACACCCAAGCTTGCCGCCAAGGCGAAAAATCTCGTCGTGCTGAAAGAAGCGCGCGGCTGGACCCAGCCATCAGACCATGTGCCGGTGATGATGGATTTCGGCTAACCGAGATCCGAAAAGCTTCGCGCCCGCGTCAGTGCCGCGCGCACTGATTCCAGCTCGCGCATATGCAGCTCCAGCCGTTCCGAAAGATTGCGCAGAACCATTTTGCCGAAATCCGGAAATTCCTGCGTCACGCGGGCAAATAGCGCGGGCGCAATGGCTACCGTGGCCACCGGGCCTTCGGCAGTACCGGTTATTGTATAGGGGCCTTGCCGCAGCATGCTCATTTCGCCCAGAAGGGCGCCGGCTTCGGCAAAGCCGTAGGCATCTTCACCATCATGCAGGCTGACTTTGCCGTCCAGAATGAGATAGGCCGCCTTGCTCTTCTTGCCCTTGGTGATGATGTCATCGCCCGGGCCGAAATCCTGCCGCTCGGCAGCGAAGGCCAGGATTTGCAAAGCCACGGGATCGCAGCCCTTGAACACAGGCAGCTGCAGCAGCGTTTGCGTATCGGCACGCACGCTCATGCTGATTCCGTTTGGGTAGAAGCCCCCTGAGTCGCCATAAAGTTGTTAGAATCCCAAAGCCCGCAAAGATCAAGGCACCAGTTTATAGCCGCCGCCTTCGGTGATCAGGATTTCGGCATGCGCCGGGTCGCGCTCGATCTTCTGGCGCAGGCGGTAAATATGGGTTTCCAGCGTATGGGTGGAAACACCGGCATTGTAACCCCAGACGTCCGCCAACAGCGTTTCGCGGGTGATCGGCGTTTCGCCGGCCCGGTACAGGAACTTGATGATCGAGGTTTCTTTTTCCGTCAGCCGAATTTTCTTGGCATCGTCGCGAATCAGAACCTTGGAAGCCGGCTTGAACTGATAGGGGCCTACCTGGAACACCGCATCTTCGCTTTGTTCATGCTGCCGCAAATGCGAGCGGATGCGCGCCAGCAAAACCGCAAAGCGGAATGGCTTCAGCACATAATCATTGGCACCTGAATCGAGGCCCAGAATCGTGTCGGCATCAGACCCCTCGGCCGTGAGCATCACAACGGGGCCCTTGTAGCCGTTCTTGCGCATCAGCTTGCAGGCCTCGCGGCCATCCATGTCAGGCAGATTGACGTCGAGAATGACAAGATCGGCATGCTCAGCCTTCAATGCCTTTACACCCGCCCCAGCGGTGGCGGCTTCCTCCACCGAGAATTCATCGTGGAGTGAAAATTGGTCCTTCAGCGTTTCGCGAAGGGCATCATCATCATCAATGATCAGAAGTTTTTTGGTATTGGTCATGTGAGTCCATCTGGGCTTGGGCGCACTATTGCCTCACTCCGGAAAAAGAGCAAAGACAAGAACTTGTGACCACAGCCATAACATATATTTTTGTCCGCGCGATCAATTCTAACGTGCATCGCGGTGTCCTGCAACTTGGCCACCGCTCTTTCCGCTGCATCCTGGGCAAAAACGGCCAGACTTTCTTCAAGCGCGAAGGCGACGGCAAAAGCCCCAAAGGCCGCTGGAAGCTGGAACAGCCCTATTTCCGTCAAGATCGGCAAAACCGATTCAAGACCCCGCTGAAGATGAAGCCGCTCAAGCCGAATGATGGCTGGTGCGACGCTAAAGGCCACAAGGATTACAATCGCAAGATCAGACTTCCATTTGTGGCCTCGCACGAAAATCTGTGGCGAGACGATACGGCCTATGACCTGCTTTTCACCACCGATCACAACCGGCGCCCGCGCGTGCAGGGTGGCGGCAGCGCCATTTTCTTCCACCTGATCCGCGATGGTGCGACTTTCACCGAAGGCTGCGTCGCGCTTAGCGCGCGTGACATGAAGCTGGTCCTCGCGGCTTGTTCGAAACACACCTGCTTGGTGATTCGATGAGCAGTGGAGACGCTGGTGAAATCACGGCCCGCTGGCTGCCTCAGGCGCAGTTCAAGGAGCGGCACGGCGCCGTTGTTACAGGCTCGGCTGAAACCATTCTCGCCACGCTCAAATCATTCGATGTTAGCCAGGACAAAGTGATGCGCTTCATGATGGATCTGCGCGAGGCGCCGTCGCGGATTTGGGCCAAGTTGGGCGGCCATTCCGCCATTGCGGGCTGTGCACGGTTTGGCTTGGATAATTTCACACTTCTCGGAGAGTCACCGCATGCGCTGGTCTATGGAATGGCCGGACGCTTCTGGCAGCTTGATTACGGCTTGGAACATTTGGACTCTCCGGACGCCTTCAAGCACTTCAACATGCCCGGCGTATCTCGACTAGTCATGGCCTACAGTGCCATCGCGCGCGCCGATGGCTTGATCGATCTTGTCACCGAAACCCGCGTTTATTGTCCTGACCAGAAAAGCTTGAACCGGTTCAGGCCCTATTGGATCGCGATCCGCCTGGGCAGCGGCTTCATCCGCCGCCGCATTCTGGCGCGGGCTAGCCGGTGATCTTGGGTCGCGACCCAAAGATTGCGGAACCGACGCGCACGTAAGTAGCACCTTCTTCAAGTGCGGTTTCAAAATCGCCGCTCATCCCCATCGAAAGCTCCGTCAGGCCATGCCGCGTGGCCATGTCCTTCAGCATTTTGAAATGCGGTTGCGGATCGTCCTCGGCGGGCGGAATGCACATCAACCCGGCCACGGCGAGGGGGCAGGATTTCAGGAAGCCATCCACATCCTCCGGCATCACTCCGGCCTTCTGCGGCTCACGCCCCGTATTCACCTGCACAAAGCATTTGAGCGGCTTGCCTTGCTTGGCCATTTCCTTGGCGATAGCTTCGGCAATCTTGGGCCGATCAATCGTCTGGATCACGTCAAACAGCGCCACGGCCTCAGCCGCCTTGTTGCTCTGCAGGGGGCCAATTAGATGGAGTTCGATGCCCTCAAACCTGGCCCGCAAGCCCGGCCATTTGCCTTGCGCTTCCTGCACCCGGTTTTCACCGAAAATGCGCTGCCCTGCCTCCAGCACCGGCACGATTTCATCGGCCTCAAAGGTCTTGGACACAGCGACCAGCCTGGCCCTGCCGCCAATCTTCGCATTCACCGCCTTAAGCCTGGTCACCGCATCGCTCATGGCCCGTCTATGACCGTGGTTGCGCCGCTTTTCAAGGACTGGTACGGAACCTCCCAAACCTGAGCAGGAATGATATTTTGGCCGTCGAACGTTACAATCACCGCGAAGCTGAACCCAAATGGCAGGCCCATTGGGCCTCGGCCAAAAGCTTTGAGGCGACAGAAGACGCGGGCAGGCCGAAATATTACGTCCTTGAGATGTTCCCCTATCCCTCAGGCCGCATCCATATGGGTCACGTGCGCAATTATACGATGGGCGATGTGATCGCGCGCTTCAGGCGTGCCTGCGGCTACAATGTGCTGCATCCGATGGGCTGGGACGCGTTCGGCATGCCGGCTGAAAATGCCGCCATCGAGCGTGGCGTCCACCCCAAGGGCTGGACCTATGAGAACATCGCGTCGATGAAGAGCCAGCTGAAAAGCATGGGCCTCTCGCTCGATTGGAGCCGCGAATTCGCCACCTGCGACCCAAGCTATTACAAGCATGAGCAGGCGATGTTCGTGGATTTCCTCGGCGCCAATCTGGTCGAGCGCCGCGTCTCACAGGTAAACTGGGACCCGGTCGATCACACCGTGCTGGCCAATGAACAGGTGATTGACGGCAAGGGTTGGCGCTCGGGCGCACCCGTCGAAAAGCGTGAGCTTGCCCAGTGGTTCCTGAAGATCACCGATTACGCGCAAGAACTGCTCTCGGCACTTGATACGCTGCAGGACTGGCCGGAAAAAGTGCGCCTTATGCAGAAGAACTGGATCGGCCGTTCGGAAGGCCTGCGCTTCACCTTTGATCTGGTCGATGCCAACGACAAGCCAGTCGAAGGCGGCCTCACAGTTTACACCACGCGCCACGACACGCTGTTCGGCGCGAGTTTCTGTGCCGTATCCGCCGACCATCCGCTCGCCAAGAAAATCAGCGAGACCGATGCAGGCCTCGCAAAGTTCCGCCAGGACGTGGCAGCACTTGGCACCTCGGAAGAAAACATCGAGCGCGCCGAGAAGAAGGGCTATCCGCTCGGCCTTTACGCGCTGCATCCCTTCGACAAATCGAAGAAGCTGCCGGTATATGCCGCCAATTTCGTGCTGATGGGCTATGGCGAGGGCGCCATTTTCGGCTGCCCCGCGCATGATCAGCGCGACTGGGATTTCGCCACCAAATACAATTTGCCAATCCTGCCCGTCGTCGGCCCCCAGGATGGGGCAGCGGTCGATGTATCGAACGGGCCCTATCTGGAAAAAGACGGCGAAGAAGCCAAGCTCATCAATTCCGATTTCTTGAATGGCCTGACTGTTGAAGCCGCCAAGGCCGAAATGGCCAAGCGCATGGAAGCCACGGCTCATGCCAAGCGCGTCGTGAATTTCCGCCTGCGTGATTGGGGCGTGTCGCGCCAGCGCTATTGGGGCTGTCCCATTCCGGTCATTCACTGCAAATCCTGCGGCATCGTTCCGGTGCCGAAGGACCAGCTGCCGGTCACGCTGCCGGAAGATGCCAAGTTCGACAAACCTGGCAACCCGCTGCTGCATCACCCCACCTGGCGTCACGTCGATTGCCCCAAATGTGGCGGCAAGGCCGAACGCGAGACCGACACCTTCGACACCTTCATCGATTCCAGCTGGTACTATGCCCGCTTCGCCTCACCGCAGGCCGATCAACCAGTCGATCCCGCCGCCGGCAAATATTGGCTGCCCGTCGATCAATATATCGGTGGCGTGGAACACGCCATTCTGCATCTGCTCTATTCGCGCTTTTACGCGCGCGCCATGATGAAGATCGGCCAGCCCAATGTGGCCGAGCCCTTTGCCAATCTGTTCACCCAGGGCATGGTGGTGCATGAAACCTACCGCACCGAAAAGGGCGAATGGGTTTTGCCCGTGGAAGTGGTGGAGAAGGACGGTGCCTGGGTTCACGCCAAGAATGGCGAAAGCATCATTCTGGGCGGCATCGAAAAGATGTCCAAGTCCAAGAAGAATGTGGTTGATCCCGATACCATCATCGCTGCTTACGGCGCTGACACGGCCCGCTGGTTCATGCTGTCGGATACGCCGCCCGAGCGTGATCTCGAATGGACGGAATCAGGTGCCGAAGCCTCTTGGCGTTTCACCCAGAAAATCTGGCGTCAGGTCAATGAAGCTGCCGCCTTGCCGAAATCCGCACCTGACACGGGTGCTGACGGCATTGCACTGCGCCGCACCACCCATCAGATCGCATCCGCTATTACAGGCAATCTCGATAACCTGTATTTCAACGTGGCAATCGCTAATCTCTACAAGTTGGCCAATGCGCTGAATGCCGGGCTTGCCGCCGAAAGGCGTTCTCCCAGTCTGGATGCCGCCTGCCGCGAAGCGGCGGAATACCTCACCTTGCTGATGGCCCCAATGATGCCGCATTTGGCTGAGGAAAGCTGGAAGGCGCTGGGCCATGCCACGGCCGTGGTTGATACGCCCTGGCCCAAGGCGCTGCCTGAGCTTCTGGTCGAAGATGAAGTGACCATCGCCATTCAGGTCAATGGCAAGCGCCGCGACGAGATCAAGGTTGCCAAGGGCCTTGATCAAAAGGCTCTGGAAGGGCAAGTTCTGGCTCTCGAGAACGTCAAGCGCGCCATGGAAGGCAAGCCTGCAAGGAAGATCATCGTCGTGCCCGACAGGATTGTGAACATCGTATGCTGAAGGCTTTGAGCATTCCCCTGCTGGTTTTGCTGGCGGTCGCCCTTGCCGGCTGCGGCACCTATCGGCCGCTTTATGGAACAGCATCAGGCGGTGGCAATGTGGCCACGACCCTTGCTGCCATGTCAGTGCAGGAACAGCATGACCGCGCCGGCCAGCTGGTGCGCAATGAATTGCTCGACGGCGCTAATACCGGCCGTCAACGTTATGATCTCAAGCTCGCCGTGCGCGAAGGCGTGATCGGCGTCACCACGTTCTCCTCCGGCAATCTGGCCCGTCAGCGCTACAATCTGCAGGGCCATTACGAGCTGGTCGATACGCAAAGCAGCAAGGTCATCACCAGCGGTGACACCTTCTCGAATGTGGAATTCAACACGCTGAAAATTCCGGTGGCGGATTTACAAGCCGCCGACAATGCCCGCACCCGCGCGGCCAAGGAACTGGGCCAGGATATCCGCCTGCGCCTGGCCGCTTATCTTTCCGCACATCAAGGCTGATCCTTGGGCGTTCTGCGCGAGGAAGAGTTTGAAGGCTTTCTCAAACGCCGCGTCAGCGGCGCCAATGGCATCCTCATCCATGGTGCCGATGAAGCGGCGGTTTCACTTCTGGGCCGACAGGTGATCGTGGCCTTGGGTGGCGAAAGCCAGCGCGTTGATATCAGCGCCGCCAAGGACAGCCCCGGCTCTTTCGCTGATCAGTTTCTGTCTTTGTCTTTGCTGGGTGACCGGCAGGTCCTGCTGGTCGAACCCGCCGACGACAATGGATTGAAATTTCTCGATGCCGCGATCAATCATCCCACCACAGCGAATTTTGTGGTGGCACTGGGTGGCAATCTCAGCAAATCCTCCAAACTGCGCGCCGCCTGTGAGGCCGCTCCGCTTTTCCAGTCGCTGGTCATCTATGAAGAAGACGAAGGACGCCTGCGCGCGCGCATCGCCAAGCTGCTTAGTGCACAAGGCTTGAGCTGGGGAGAAGATGCCGAGGAAGAATTTTTCTCTACCGCCGGTGCCGACCGCGCCATCGTCACGCAGGAGGCCGAAAAACTCGCGCTCTATGCCCATGGCCAAAACGAAATTCCGGTTGCGGATGTACAGGCGATCTGCGGCAACACCGCAGAGTTCAATGCGGATGAAT
This sequence comes from Aestuariivirga litoralis, assembly GCF_015714715.1. Lineage (NCBI taxonomy): Bacteria > Pseudomonadati > Pseudomonadota > Alphaproteobacteria > Hyphomicrobiales > Aestuariivirgaceae > Aestuariivirga > Aestuariivirga litoralis. Next base: position 796,743 of record NZ_WAHS01000002.1, read on the forward strand.
TGATTGACGGTGTGCTGGCGGGTGATCTCGAAACGGTGGACCGGATCGATCAGTCTCTGTCGGGAGAGTTGCGTTCATTCTTTGCGCTGTTCCAGCTTCATCTTAACAAGCTGCAAGCTTTGCGCGTCGAGATGGAGCGCGGCATGAATGCTGATGCCGCAGTCCGCGCCGCCAAGCCGCCGATTTTCTTCAAGCGCAAACCCGCCATCATGAACCAGCTTCGGATTTTGTCACTGGATGATTTGGTGCAAATCCAAACCACCATCCTGGATGCCAGCCTTCAATCCAGAAAATTCGCTGCTCTGTCCGAGGCCATCAACAGCCGCACGCTGTTGTCACTGGCGAGGATGTGCCGGAGCAAGGCGTCCTAAATCCCTCACCCGGCGCTTGCACGCCACCTTCTTCCGCAAGCGGGCGAGCTACAGCGACCCGCCCAGTTTCTTGATCACTTCGTCCAGCTGATCGAGTGTCTTGTAGCTGATCACCACCTGTCCGCCCAGCTTGTCCTTGTGCTTGATCGCAACGCTCAGCCCCATGATCTCGCTGAGCTGCTTCTCAATCGCCCGTGTATCGGCATCCTTTTCCGGCGCTGCAGATGCAGCACCCTTGCGCCGCCCAGCCGGTGCCTGCTCACGCGCCAGGTCTTCCGCCTGACGCACCGAGAGGTTCAGCTTGATGATCTTCTCAGCCAGTTCTTCCGGCGAATCAGTCGCGATCAGCGCGCGCGCATGGCCAGCAGTGAGACTTCCTTCTTCGATCTGCTTTTGCGTTGCATCCGGCAGATTGAGCAGGCGCATCGTATTGGCGATGTGGCTGCGGCTCTTGTGAATCGAATCAGCCAGCGCCTGCTGGGTGTAGTCATATTGTTCCATCAGCTGGCGGTAGGCACGCGCCTCTTCCAGCGGATTGAGATCGCTGCGCTGGATGTTTTCAATGAGCGCGATTTCCAGCGTCTCTTTGTCGTCCAGCTCGCGAATCAGTACCGGCAGATCATGCAGGCCGGCGCGCTGGCTGGCGCGCCAGCGGCGTTCACCGGCCACGATTTCAAACGAACCATCGGCGCGCGGGCGAACCACCAGCGGCTGCAGCAGGCCCTTGTCCTTCAGCGACTGCGCCAGGGAGTTCAATTCTTCCTCAGCGAAATGCTTACGCGGATTATGCGGATTGGCATGCAGCAGCTCGATCGGCACATGGCGGAGCGAGCGCACATCCTGCACCACCGATTCTTCTGTGGTGTCGTCGCCGATAAGCGCGGCCAGCCCCCGGCCCAGTCTGCGCTTTTGTGCCTGTGTCATGAATAAAGTCCTTTAGTAAAGAGATTACTTAAACGTTCTGGATACGAATCAATCACGCGGCTTTGAGGTCGCGCTCGCGCCGGATCACTTCCGAAGCCAGGCGAATGTAGGCCTGTGACCCCACGCACTGATGGTCATAGAGGATGACCGGCTTGCCATAAGACGGCGCTTCCGAGACGCGCACATTGCGCGGGATGACCGTGTCATAAACCTTGTCGCCCAACACTTCGCGCACGTCTTGCGCCACCTGGTCGGAGAGCGAATTGCGCTTGTCGAACATGGTGAGCACCACGCCCTGGATCACCAGTTTCGGGTTCAAAGTTGAACGCACGCGCTCCACCGTTTTGAGCAATTGGCTCAGGCCTTCGAGCGCAAAGAATTCGCATTGCAGCGGCACCAGAATCGCATCCGCCGCACTGAGCGAATTGATCGTCAGCAGGTTCAGCGAGGGCGGGCAGTCGATCAAGATATATGAGTAATGACGCTTGTTCTTCGCGTTCAGAAGATTGATTGCATCATAAAGCCGATGCGTCTTGCGTTCGAAATCGGCAAGCTCAAGCTCTGCGCCCAAAAGGTCAATCGTCGCCGGCGCGCAATGCAAACGCGGGATCGCGGATTCGATGATCACGTCATCGAGATCAGCTTCCCCAATGAGCACATGATAGGATGATTTCTGGTGTGGCCGGCGCGTGATGCCAAGCCCGGTCGAGGCATTGCCTTGCGGGTCCAGATCAACGACCAGCACGTCTTCGCCCACTGCCGCAAGTGCAGTGCCGAGATTGATAGCGGTCGTCGTTTTGCCCACGCCGCCCTTCTGATTGGCCACTGCCAGGATGCGCGGTTTTGCGCCAGAGATGTCATTTGCCATGTTTTGCCTCTTTCACTTCCAGGATAACCGCGTCCGCGTCAGTTATGCTCGAATGTTTCACTGCCGTAATTTTCCAAGATTTAGCAGCTTGGGCCAATTCTGCATCAACATCTTGTCCTTTGTGGAAAAGTGCGATGGCCCCTTTTGCCATAAAGGGTGAGGCATAGGCGAGAAGATTATCCAGCGGCGCAAAAGCCCGGGCCGTAACCAGCTGCACTTCCGGCATCGACTTGGGCGCCGCATCAAGTTCTAACCGCTCACGATGCACACTTCCCTTGACCCCCATCTGCCGCAGGGCCTCCTGCAGGAAAGAGACTTTCTTGGCGTTGGACTCATAGAAATGAACGTGCGCCGCCTGGGTGGCGGCGAGGACCAAAGACGGAAAACCGCCACCTGAGCCCAGATCGGCAATCGCTTGCATGCCGCCCGGAACAAGGGGCAGCAGCTGAGCCGAATCCACGATATGCCGCGTCCAGATATCCGGCAGGCTGGCGGGGCCAATCAGGTTGATATGCTTCTGCCACTGCCCCAACAAACTGGCCAAGACTTCCAGCCGCGCGATGGATTCACGTGAAACGTTCAGGCGGTCCCAGGTCTCTTGCGGGATTGGATTCATGTGAAACATTGTCCTCTGTCCGTCGCTGCCTAGCATCGCAGGCAGGTCGAAACCAGCTCCGCCAAACCGCTATCCCCACGCCATCAAGGCAATGGTTAATCAGGCCACCTTGGCAGCGGGTTTCTTGATATGTCCCAACAGACAGGCCAGCCCTGCCGGGGTCATACCTTCCACCCGCGCGGCCTGACCCAGTGTGACTGGCTTCGCCCGGCTCAATTTCTGCCGCAGCTCCATTGAAAGGCTGGGTATGGCGAAGTAGTCCAGATCAGATGGGATCGTAACACCCTCATCCTTGCGCAGGGAAGCGATCTCGGCCTCCTGCCGGCCCATATAGCCAGCATAGAGCGCATCGGCCTCCAGCGCCTCCCGGGCGAAGGCAGGCAGCATGTTGAGCACAGGCCAAAGCTCGGCAGCCTTGTCATAGCCCACATCCGGCATGGCAATCAGTTCCAGCGCATTGCGGTTGCGGCCATCCTGATTGACCCTCAGGCCAGCCTTGGCCAGTGCCGCCGAGGTCATCGATGATTCACGTGCAACATTCCGCGCCTGATCCAGCACCGCCAGCTTGGTGGCAAAGGCTTCCGCCCGCGCTGTTCCCACCAGGCCCAAAGTGATGCCCCGTGGCGTCAAGCGCTGGTCGGCGTTGTCAGCCCGCAGTGAGAGACGGTATTCGGCCCGCGAAGTGAACATGCGGTACGGTTCAGAAACACCGCGCAACACCAGATCATCCACCATCACACCGAGATAACCCTCGGCGCGGTCAAAGCTGGTCGTGGCACTGCCCGAAGCGGCCAGTGCGGCATTCAAGCCGGCAACCAACCCCTGCGCGGCCGCTTCTTCATAGCCCGTCGTGCCATTGATCTGCCCGGCCAGGAACAGGCCCGGCAGCTTCTTCACTTGCAGATCGTGGCTGAGTTCACGTGGATCGGCATAGTCATATTCGATCGCATAACCCGGCCGGATGATGCGCACATTTTCCAGCCCCGGCATCGAGTGGATGAAATCGGCCTGCACATCTTCCGGCAGCGAGGTGGAAATGCCGTTGGGATAGACCGTGTCGTCATCCAGCCCTTCCGGCTCCAAGAACACCTGATGCGAGGTTTTGTCCTTGAAGCGGTGGATCTTGTCTTCAATCGAGGGGCAATAGCGCGGCCCCGTCCCCGAAATCTGCCCAGAATAAAGCGGTGACCGGCCGATATTATCGGCGATGATCTGGTGGGTGCGGGGCGTGGTTTCGGTGATGAAACAGGAGATCTGCGGGGTGCTTATGGAGGCATTTAGGAATGAGAAGGGGACTGGCGGGTCATCACCCTTCTGCTCTTCAAGCACCGCCCAATTGATCGTCTTGCCATCCAGCCGCGCTGGCGTACCAGTCTTCAGGCGGCCCAGCAGCAGGCCGGCCTTGGTCATCTGCTCCGAGAGGCCCAGAGCGGGTGCTTCACCCACCCGGCCCGCCGGGATCTTCTGCTCGCCAATGTGGATCAGGCCGTTCAGGAATGTGCCGGTGGTCAGCACCACGGCGCTGGCCTGAAGCTCGCGGCCATCGCCGGTCTTGACGCCAGTGACGCGGTTGCCATCCATCAGCAGCGCGACAGCGCCGCCTTCGACGATTTCAAGATTGGCTTGCTCGGCGAGCGCAGCCTGCATCGCCTCGCGGTAAAGCTTGCGGTCGGCCTGCGCACGGGGGCCACGCACTGCCGGGCCCTTGGAACGATTGAGCAGGCGGAACTGAATACCCGCCTTGTCAGCCACGCGGCCCATCAACCCGTCGAGCGCATCGATCTCACGCACCAGATGGCCCTTGCCCAAACCACCAATGGCCGGGTTGCAGGACATTTCACCAATGCTCGATGCCTTGTGGGTGACCAGCGCGGTGGATGCACCCATGCGTGCGGAAGCCGCTGCCGCTTCACAGCCGGCATGGCCACCACCTACAACGATCACATCAAACTTGGTCTTCATCGCGGCGCATTTAGTCCGTCCACTGATCAAGGTCAAACAGCGCGTCTGCGCTTCACGTGAATCAGGACGCGCGAACCCGTTTCACGTGAAACAGCGTTAACGTCTCATTTACCAATGCAGAACTCGGAGAAGATCTTCCCGAGCAGATCTTCAACATCAACATGCCCGGTGATTGAACCCAAAGCACGCGCTGCCTTGCGCAAATCCTCAGCAATCAATTCATGTGGCCGTGAAGGCTCGTCCAGCACTTTGTTGAGGAGCCGAATCGAATCCGAAACTGCGCCCGCATGGCGCTGACGCACCACAACTGCATGCTCCACATTGGCCATACGCTTTTTGATTTCGGATGACAAAGCCAAGCGCAGCTCATCTAAACCAGCGCCTGTTCGGGTAGATACGGGTAGGGCCGCATCATTCCGGGTGTGAATCGATGGTAAGTCGGCCTTGTTGAGAATCCGGATATCAGGCGTCCGAGGTGAATCGCTACTATCGGTAATATCGGTCGCAGAAACCCAGATCAGAATGTCGGCATCGCTTACGGCAGCTGCCGCGCGTTCAATCCCCATTTTCTCGATCATGTCATCGGTAGCGCTGCGAAAGCCTGCCGTGTCGGTGAGAGTCAAGGGTAACCCTTCGAACATCACTTGCGCTTCCACAATATCCCGGGTCGTACCGGCAATGTCGGAGACGATAGCCGCCTCGCGCCGCGCCAGAGCATTGAGAAAGGATGACTTGCCCACATTGGGAGCCCCGGCGATCACCACCTTCAACCCGCTGCGCAAAGCCGCGTTCTGTGAAAATGTACTCAAGGCAGCTTCAAGCTCTGCCACCAGCCGCTTGATGACCGGCTGGGCCAAGTCTCGTGCCCGGTCAGCCACATCGTCCTCTTCGACGAAATCGATAGCCGCTTCATGCAGGGCCAAAGCTTCGATCACCTGCCGCCGCCAGCCCTCATAGGCACCGCTCGCCTCACCGAGGAACTGGCGCATCGCCAGCCGCCGTTGGGCCTCACCTGTGGCAGCGAGAAGATCTGCCAGACCTTCGATCTCCACCAGGTCCAGCTTGTCGTTGTGAAAGGCGCGGCGCGAGAATTCGCCCCGGTCAGCCAACCGCAAGCCGTAAACATTCGACAGTTCAGAAAATATGAATTCGATGATGGCAGGCGCGCCGTGAACATGCAGCTCCGCCATGTCCTCGCCAGTGGCCGAAGCCGGCCCTGAAAACCACAGCACCATGGCTTCATCGATCACCTGGCCGTCACGGGCTTTGAGTTTACGCACGCTGGCGACGCGAGGCTGGGGAAGGCGAACCGCCATCTCTTCCAGCACCGCACCTGCCCGCGGGCCGGATATACGGATGACCGCAATGCCCGCCTTGCCCTGGCCGGAGCTCAGGGCAAAGATTGTATCAGAGCTGATCCCAGTGCTCATTTCGGATTCGAATCGACACTGGATTTGACCCCTGATCAGGCATTCATGCTGTCGAAGAAGTCGCTGTTGGTCTTGGTCTGGCGCATCTTGTCGAGCAGGAACTCGACGGCATCGACAGTGCCCATCGGGTTGAGAATGCGGCGCAGAACGTAAGTCTTCTTGAGCGTATCGGCCTTGACCAGCAATTCTTCCTTGCGGGTGCCAGAGCGCAGGATATCAAGCGCCGGGAACACCCGCTTGTCCGCCACCTTGCGGTCGAGGATGATTTCAGAATTGCCTGTGCCTTTGAATTCTTCGAAGATCACTTCGTCCATGCGGCTGCCGGTATCGATCAGCGCGGTCGCGATGATGGTCAGCGAGCCGCCATTTTCAATGTTACGCGCAGCACCGAAGAAACGCTTGGGGCGCTGCAGCGCATTGGCATCCACACCGCCGGTCAGCACCTTGCCGGAAGACGGCACCACAGTGTTGTAGGCGCGGCCCAAACGCGTGATCGAATCCAGCAGGATCACCACATCACGGCCATGTTCGACCAGGCGCTTGGCCTTTTCGATCACCATTTCAGCCACGGCGACGTGGCGGGTTGCCGGTTCATCGAAGGTCGAAGAAATCACTTCGCCCTTCACCGAGCGCTGCATGTCGGTCACTTCTTCCGGGCGCTCGTCGATGAGCAGCACGATCAGATAGCATTCCGGATGGTTGGTGGTGATCGAATGCGCAATGTTCTGCAGCAGCACGGTCTTGCCGGTGCGCGGCGGGGCCACGATCAGGCCACGCTGGCCCTTGCCGATCGGTGCCACAATGTCGATCACCCGCGCCGAAGCATCCTTGCGCGTCGGGTCGGCGATTTCCATTTCCAGCCGCTGGTCCGGATAGAGCGGCGTCAGATTGTCGAAATTGACCTTGTGGCGCGCCTTGTCGGGGTCTTCGAAATTGACGGTGTTGGCTTTCGTCAGGGCGAAATAGCGCTCGCCATCCTTGGGGCCGCGGATCGGGCCTTCCACCGTGTCGCCGGTGCGCAGCGAATATTTGCGGATCTGCTGGGGTGCCACATAGATATCGTCAGGGCCCGCGAGGTAATTGGCATCAGCCGAGCGCAGGAAGCCGAAGCCATCGAGCAGCACTTCGATGACACCTTCGCCAATGATTTCGACATTGCGGTTGGCATAGGCTTTGAGAATGGCAAACATCAGCTCCTGCTTGCGCAGCGTGCTGGCCGCCTCGACTTCGAGCTGTTCGGCGATGACCAACAGTTCGGCGGGCGTTTTGCTTTTGAGTTCGGAGAGTTTCATCTCCTTGAGTTCAGGAATATCGTTCATTTGGGACTACTTTGAAAAAGGTAAAATACTTGGGAGATAACTTGGAAAAAAGCAGGCGGCGAGCAGGGGCTCAGCCAGGAAGCCCGGACGGGCTGCGAGGCCACCCTTAGCACAGATCAGGCCCCCGCCAAATGAATTTATGAAAAGGGCTTAACCACCACGAAGATGACGATCCAGATCAGCAGAACTGTCGGCACTTCGTTCAGGATTCGAAAGAAGCGCTGCGGCTTCAGGCGCTCACCGCGCGCGAAGGACGCCACATAGCGTTCCAGCACGCCATGATAGGCAAAGACGCCAAACACGCCGAGCAGCTTGAAAGACAGCCAGGGCGACGACCAGGCAAAACCTGCCAAGTGAACTGTGGCGGCACCCGCGATCAAGGCCACCAAAGCGGCAGGCCGCATGATCGCCTTCATCAAGCGCCGCTCCATCACCTTGAAGGTTTCATCCATCTCGGAGCCCGACTTGGCGTCCGTGTGATAGACAAACAGGCGCGGCATATAAAACAGCGCAGCCATCCAGGCGATGACGGCCACGATGTGAATGACTTTCAGCCAAAGATACAGCATCAGCCGAAATCCCTGACGGCCTTGACCAGGCGTTCGACCGCGGAAACCGGTGTCTGCTGCATGATGCCATGGCCCAGATTGAAAATGTGCTGCTCGGCCGGAACGCTCTCCAGAATGCGCCGCGTGGCATCAACCATCGCGGCCTCATCGCCGAGCAGCAATTGATTGGAGAGATTGCCCTGCACGGCAACATGTGCGGGCAGCGTTTTCAAAACACCAGCAGCCGAAACATTTTCTTCAAGGCCGACCGCATTGGCACCCGTGGCTTGCGCAATCAACCCGTGAGCAGCACCCACGCCGCGCGCGAAAACGATCACAGGAAATCCAGGATACACCGCGCGAACGCCCTTGATGATGGCAGAGATGGGATCGATCACCACCCGTTGCAAGCTGCCTTCCGGAACATCGCCAGCCCAGCTGTCGAAAATCTGGATGGTCTCGGCGCCGGCCTTGATCTGCCCCAGCAGATAGGTGATCGACGTTTCGACCAGCCGCTGGATCAAAACCTGGAACCATTCTGGGTTCTGCCGGGCCACGCTCAGCGCCTTCTCGCGCTTCGAGCTGCCACCCTCGATCATATAGCTCGCCACGGTCCAGGGCGCCCCGCAGAAGCCGATCAGGGCCACTTGTGGGGTCAAGCTGGCCTTCACCAGCCCAACCGTCTCCCAGACACGTTCAAAGTGATCGCTATCAAGACCGTCACTGAGCAATTCAACGTCACTCAGGCTCTCAACCGTTTCCAGCTGCGGGCCTTCGCCTTCCTTGAAATCGAGACCCAGTCCCATCGCATGAGGAACAACAAGGATATCAGAAAAGAGTATGGCCGCATCAAAATCAAAACGGCGTAAGGGTTGAAGTGTGACTTCACAAGCGAGCTTCGGATCATAGCACAGCTTGAGAAAAGAACCGGCCTGCGCTCTCACCTCACGGTATTCCGGCAGGTAGCGCCCGGCCTGACGCATGATCCACATCGGTCGGCGAGACGGCTTCACCGCGTTGAGAACGTCCAGAATGGGTTTCAAGCACTTCCCCTAATATAAGAGAGATAGATTCTATTGATTCTTCTATTGGCACCTGAACAGGCACAATATCAGGGATAACTTGGAAATCAGTCTCATATCTTGTGGAAAAACAAAACAGGCTGAATGCCGCAGCATATCAAAAGCCGGATTCAATGCGGATTCCCAATTGGGAGTCAGATGTGATTGTCTTCCACAGGATTCATAGATTCCTAGCGCCAAACTGACCTCTGTGGATAAACCTGTTCGCCTTTTCAGGCCATCCCTGCGATAAGCCGTTTTTCTCCCGCTCTATCCACAGTCTATACAGATGCCAGATTTCAAACTCATTCTCGCTTCGACAAGTGCCACGCGAGTGAAAATCCTGCGCGGCGCCGGCCTGGTTTTTGAGGCGCAGCCTGCGAAAGTGAATGAAAAAGGCCTGCATGCCATCCATGCCCATTTGCATCCGGATGATCTGCCCATCGAGCTGGCCAGAGCCAAGTCGCTTTCGTTGAGCACTACTCATCCTGACGCGATGATCATTGGATCCGATCAGGTCCTGAATTTCCACGGCAAGCCTTTGCACAAGGCCAAGACCATCGCTGAAGCGCGGGACAAATTGAAAGCCCTACGCGGTCATACGCACGCGCTTTATTCCGCGGTGGCCTGCGCGCAGGGCGGCAAGATAGTTTTTTCGGATTGCCAGAGCGTCAGCCTCACCATGCGAAATTTCAGTGATGCGTTTCTGGAGGACTATCTGATCAAGGCGCAAGACGCCGCGATGAATTCCGCCGGCTGCTATCACTATGAAGGCCTGGGTGCGCAGCTGTTTGAGAAAGTGGAGGGTGACTACTACGCCATCCTTGGCCTGCCACTGCTGCCGCTCCTCGCCTTCCTGCGGCAAAGCGATATAGTGCCCTCATGAAGAAGGCCTGCGTCATAGGATATCCGATCGCCCATTCGCGCTCACCGCTGATCCATAATTATTGGCTGAAGCAGCACGGCATCGAAGGCCTCTATGAAAAGCGCGAGGTGAAGCCGGAAGACCTGGCCGACTTTCTGACCCATCTCGACGCCCATGGCTATGCCGGCTGCAACGTCACCATCCCGCATAAGGAAGCGGCGATCCCGCTGGTGGGCAAAATGGATGATATCGTGCGCCGCACCGGCTCGCTCAACACCATTTATCTTGACAGTGGAATCATTTCGGCCACGTCATCAGATGGCGAGGGCTTCTATCAGAATTTGGTTGCCACAGTTCCGGGCCTAGATCTCAAGGGCCAGACCGCCGTTATTCTCGGCGCCGGCGGGTCCGCTCGCGCCATTATCGAGCGTTTGCTGCGCACCGATCTTGCCAGAGTCAAGATTCTCAACCGCACCGAGGCCCGCGCACAGGAACTTTGCAACATTTTTGGCACGCGCGTTCAATGGCTTGCGCCAGACCGTTTCGGAATCGAATCGGCATCCGCCCGCTTGCTGGTCAACACCACATCGCAAGGCATGAAAGGCCAGCCCGCCTTGCAGCTCGATCTCTCTGCGCTGCCCGCCAGCTGCATCGTGGCCGACATTGTCTATGTACCCCTGAAAACCGATCTCCTGAAACAGGCCCAAGCCCGTGGCCTGCAAACTGTTGGCGGGCTGGGCATGTTGCTGCATCAGGCCGTGGTCGGCTTCGAGAAATGGTTCGGCATCCGGCCCCAGGTCACGCCGGAGCTTTATGATCTCGTGGCCAATGATGTTGATCCGGAATATCACCGATGATGCGCATTGGCCTCACGGGTTCCATCGCCATGGGCAAGTCAGAAGCGGCCCGCTACTTTGCCAGCCGTGGCATTCCCGTCTTCGATGCCGATGCTGAAGTGCACAGGCTCTATGATAGTGCTGAAGGTGCCACCCTGCTGCGGCCCTACCTGCCTGAAGCCACCGCGGAAAACCGGGTGGACCGCAAGATCGTCACCGAAATGATCATGAAGGACAAGGATCTCCTCAAGAAACTCGAGCAGATCGTCCATGCCGAAATCCGCCAGCGCCGCAGCGCCTTCGTCGCCAAGGCCGAAGCTGAGGGAAACAAGGCGGTCATACTCGATATTCCGCTGCTGTTCGAAACCGGAGGCGAGAAAGACGTGGATGCATCGATCGTGATTTCATCACCTGCGCATGTGCAGGAGCAGCGCGCGCTGGCCAGACCCGGTATGACCAAGGAGCGCCTGGCCATGATCCTCGCGCGACAGATGCCGGATGCTGAAAAACGCAAGCGCGCCACCTATGTAATCGAGAATGACAGCACTGTTGAACACCTGCACAAATCACTTGCGGCTTTGCTGATGAAAATGAGATTCTCGGCGCATGCGTGAAATTGTTTTCGATACTGAAACCACCGGCTTCAAGCCTGACGAGGGCCACCGGATTGTCGAAATCGGCATGGTGGAACTAGTCAACCGCATGCCCACCGGCAAGCACTACCATGTCTATCTCAACCCGGAGCGTGACATGCCGAAAGAAGCCGAGGCCGTACACGGGCTTTCATCCGCCTTCCTGAAGGACAAGCCGCTCTTCGCTTCGCAGGCCGAAGCGCTGATGGAATTCATCGGCGATGCAGTGCTGATCGCCCACAATGCCACTTTCGACATGACCTTCATCAATGCCGAACTGGGCTATACCGACCGTCTCTCGATCCCGCCTGACCGGGTCATAGACACGCTGCTTCTGGCCCGCCGCAGCCACCCGATGGGGCCGAACAGTCTCGACGCACTTTGCAAGCGTTACGGTGTTGATAATTCCCGCCGCACCAAGCATGGCGCTTTGCTCGACGCCGAGCTGCTGGCCGACGTCTATCTGGAAATGACCGGCGGCAAACAGACCAGCCTTGGTCTCGCTGCAGCACCCAAATCCACCAAGCTTTACGTGGTGGGATCAGTCGGCGCCCCCAGCCAGCGGCTTCGACCGCTCAGCGCTCGCCTGACTGATGATGAACGCGGGGCTCATGCCGAAGCGGTCGAAGCACTAGGCCCCGACGCGCTCTGGAATCAATAAAGGCCTTAAGCCTGCCCGACGGTGCCCTGCGCCTGGATGCGCTTCTGATACATGCTGGCGAAATCGATCGGATCGATCATTAGCGGTGGGAAGCCGCCATTGCGCGTAGCATCGGAAATCACCTGGCGTGCAAACGGGAACAGCATGCGGGGGCATTCGATCAGCACGGCCGGATGCAGGATGTTGGCGGGAAAATTTTCCATGCGGAACACGCCGCAATACAGAACTTCAGCGGCAAAAAACACTTTGCCATCGACAGTGGCCTTGGCGTCGATATGCAGCTCCACCTCGAAATCGGTGGGCGCCAGGTTGCGGGCATTCACATTGACGGAAATGTTGATGTCTGGCTGCTTGGATTGCGGCTGCAAGGTGGCCGGCGCATTCGGGTTCTCAAAGCTCAGGTCTTTGACATATTGCGCAAGGATGCGCATCGCAGGCTGGGCACCGGGTGCGGGTTCAGGCGCTGTCAGAGGTGCCGGCGCTGCGGCAGCCGGAATTTGCGCAGGTTTGCCGCCATTGCTGGATTTGGCTTCAGATTTGGACACAGCCTTGCGCGGGGCGATCTTGGAGACTCTTGCCATTTATTCCTCGTGAATTTGAGTTCCGGCTATCAGAAAGCAGCGCGCACCGCAAGGCAGGGTGCTTTTTGAGGCATGAATTGAAATTCGGCAGGCTTGGTGCCAAATGAGGTGCATGGCTTTCCTCTCTGATCCGATCACCATCATCTTTTTCGCAATTTTCGCCTTTGCCGGTTTCCGGCTGTATCAGGTGCTGGGGCACCGCTCCACGCCGGAAAAGCCGCAACCTCCCAGCACCATCAAGACCGCGCCGCTGCCAGGCGATCTGGAACTCAAGGCCAACGAACCAGCTCCCCGCAAAATCTGGGAAGGTTTCGCGCCACAGGATTCAACCCTGGCCAAAACCCTGATCGCCATGGGCGAGGCTGATCATAGTTTCGACACCAGCGACTTCATCAGGGGTGCAAGATCCGCCCATGAACGGATCATGGAATCCTTCGCCAAGGGTGATGTGAAGACCCTGAGCCTTCTGCTCACGCAGAAAACCTTCGCTGCTTTCGAGAAGGAAATTTCGCGCCGCGCCTCGCAAGGCGAAGTGGCGGCCTTCAAATTTGTCGGCATCAAGGAATCGAAATTGGTGGAAGCCGCGCTCAATGGCAACATGGCCCAACTGCGCGTGCATTTCGTCACTGAGCTGATTTCCGCCGTCAAGGACGTGAAGGGCCGGATCATCAGCGGTGATGACAAGCGCATCGCCGAGGTCAAAGAGTTCTGGACCTTTGAGCGTGACCTCAAGGGCAGCGAGGCCGGCTGGAGGCTGGCAGAAACCCATGACGAGGACTGAGGCTCTCAAGCCCATTTCCTTTGACCAGATGACGGGCTGGGCCGCTGACGATCATGCGGCGGCTTTGCGAGCATTCCAGCTTTCGGCGCAAGAAATTCAGGAAGCGGGTTCCGGATTCCGCCGCGCTTCCAGCTTTGGCGGCGAGAGACAAGATTGGTTGCCAATCTGCGCTGCAGCTCTTCACGCCGGAAATGCCAGGAACTTTTTTGAAACCTGGTTCCTGCCGTTGAAGGTTCACGACACGGCGCGCCCCGCTGGCCTGTTCACTGGTTATTACGAGCCAGAACTGCGCGGCAGCATGACGCTGAGCAAGGACTATCCCGTTCCCGTCTATGAGCGGCCACCGGAACTGGTGGCCTTCACTGATGCAGAGGCGCGCGCCACGCATCTGTCCTATGGACGCCATGTGAATGGCAAGGCAGTGCCGTTTTTCTCGCGTCATGACATCGAGAATGGGGCCTTGGCCGGAAGGGGCCTGGAGCTTCTCTATGTCTCCAGCTGGGTTGATGCCTTTTTCCTGCATGTGCAGGGCAGTGGCCGGGTGATCCTGCCTGATGGCAAAGTGGTCAGGTTGTCCTATGCCGCCAAGAACGGCCGTGGCTATACTGGCATTGGCAGTCTTCTCTTGAAGCGCGGCATCGGCACGCCGGAAACCATGTCGATGCAATTCCTGCGCGCTTGGATGCTGCAGCATCCCGAACAAGCGCTGGAGCTTCTCTGGTCCAATGACAGCTTCGTTTTCTTCCGCGAAACGCAGGTCAGCGATCCGGCGCTGGGTGCGATTGGAGCCGCGAAAGTAAACCTCACGCCATTGCGCAGCCTGGCGGTGGATCGCACCATCTGGGCTTTCGGCACGCCACTGTTTGTGGACACGCATGAACCGCCGGAAGCTGAACAGGGTGCCGCCCCCTTCCGCCATCTGATGATCGCGCAGGATACCGGCACCGCCATTCGCGGCACTATAAGGGGCGATGTCTATTGGGGCTGGGGCGCCAATGCTGAACGCAATGCCGGCCATATGAAATCACCCGGTGGCATGGTCGCACTTCTGCCCAAGGCTCTGGCGCGGAGATGGGCGCCATGACCCGCAAGAAATTCGAACTGCCCGATCAGAATCTGTGGGACGAGGTGAAATCTTCCATCACCCCGATCAAACGCACACGGCGCGGAAAGGTGGCAAAGGAAGAAAAGCCACCTGCACCCAAACCACTGGCCACGCGCGCGTTGGAAGTACCCTCGCACAAGCCCCGCGCCCGCAATGAAGCGCCGGCCCTTTCCAGTTTTGACCGGCGCACCGCGCAGAAACTGGGCCGTGGCCAGATGGAGCCTGAGGCGCGCATCGATCTTCATGGCGAGAATCTGGAAAATGCCCGCTTCGGCTTGCTGCATTTTCTCGCCTCGCGGCGCATGCAGGGCCTGCGCATGGTGCTGGTGATCACCGGCAAGGGCGCATCGCCCTTCGCGCGCCACACGTTGCATGGCCTCACCCATTTCAATACGCCCGAACGTGAAGGCAAATTGCGCCGCGAATTGCCGCGCTGGCTGGAAGAGGCACAGTTCCGCATCCATGTGGTGGGCTTCCAGCCGGCCCATCCGCGCCACGGTGGTGGCGGCGCCTTTTACGTGCGCCTGCGCAAACACAATGGCGAATTCGAATGACGCCCTTTGGTGCCAAATTGCGCAAACTGCGCGAGGAACGGGGCTTGACCCAAGCGCAGATGGCCGAGGATATCGGCGTGTCTCCTGCCTATCTTTCAGCGCTGGAGCATGGCAAGCGCGGGCGCCCCAGCTGGCACCTGATCCAATCGCTGATTGCGCATTTAGGTGTGATTTGGGACGAGGCCGAAGAACTGGTGCGCCTGGCCCGCGTCTCCCATCCCAAAGTGACGATTGATACCAGCGGGCTTTCACCTGCGGCCACCGAATTGGCCAATGAGCTGGCGATGAAGATCAGCAAGCTGGACGAGGAAAGCCTGGTTCGCCTTCTGCACCAATTGAAACCGAAACAGCCTATATAAAGATTTCTTTATATGGTTCTTGCCGGGGCTTGGGGGTCGTGCTAGTCGCCACCCAACAATCCAGGAGATTCCCATGTCCAAGAACCAAGATTATCACGTCGCCGATATCAAGCTGGCCGATTGGGGCCGCCTCGAACTTGGCATGGCCGAAATCGAAATGCCGGGTCTGATGGCCACCCGCGAGGAATTCGGCAAGGCCCAGCCGCTGAAGGGTGCCCGTATCTCGGGCTCACTGCACATGACCATCCAGACCGGCGTGCTGATCGAAACGTTGAAGGCCTTGGGCGCCGATGTGCGCTGGGCGTCTTGCAACATTTTCTCGACCCAGGATCATGCCGCCGCCGCCATCGCTGCCGCCGGCATTCCGGTCTTTGCCCACAAGGGCGAGACGTTGAAGGAATATTGGGAATACACCGCCAAGATTTTCGATTGGGCCGATGGCCAGCCGTCTAACATGATCCTCGATGATGGCGGCGATGCCACCATGTATATTCTCGTTGGCGAAAAGGCTGAAAAGGACCCGAGCGTCATTTCGAAGCCCACCAATGAAGAAGAAGAATGCTTCTTCGCTGAGATCGCCAAGCGCATCAAGAACCAGCCGGGCTGGTTTGCCAAGCAGCGCGCTGCGATCATCGGCGTGTCGGAAGAAACCACCACCGGCGTCCATCGTCTTTATGAGTTGCAGAAGAAGGGCGAACTGCCTTTCCCCGCAATCAATGTGAATGACTCGGTCACCAAGTCGAAATTCGACAACAAATATGGCTGCCGTGAATCGCTGGTGGACGCTGTCCGCCGCGGCACCGACGTGATGATGGCCGGCAAGGTCGCCGTCGTCCTCGGCTATGGCGACGTGGGCAAAGGCTCCGCCGCTTCGCTCAGCGGCTCAGGCGCCCGCGTGGTTGTCACCGAAGTGGATCCAATCTGCGCGCTTCAGGCCGCCATGGATGGCTATGACGTGCAGACGCTGAAGGATGTGGTGAAAACCGCTGACATCTTCGTCACCGCCACTGGCAACAAGGACGTCATCACCGCAGAAGACATGCGCGAGATGAAGAACATGGCCATCGTCTGCAACATTGGCCACTTTGATAACGAGATCGACGTTGCCGGCCTGCGTAATTTCAAGTGGACAAATGTGAAGCCGCAGGTGGATCTCGTTGAGTTCCCCAAGGGCAACCGCATCATCCTCCTGTCGCAGGGCCGCCTGGTCAATCTCGGCAACGCCACCGGCCATCCGAGCTTCGTGATGTCTGCCTCCTTCACCAACCAGACGCTGGCGCAGATCGAACTCTTCACCAACGCCAAGACCGGCAAATACAAGAACGAAGTCTATGTGCTGCCGAAGCATCTCGATGAAAAGGTCGCCATGTTGCATCTCGCCAAGCTTGGTGCCAAGCTCACCACGCTGAAGGACGAGCAAGCCAAATATATCGGCGTGCCCAAGACGGGCCCGTTCAAGCCGGATTATTATCGCTACTAAGAGAGCGAAATCACTAAAACGAAACCCCGGCTGAAAGGCCGGGGTTTTTGTTTAGGCTATTTCTTCGCCCGCTTGAACTTCTGCACCAGGTCGTCCGCTGCTTCGTGGTAATCAACGATGTCAGCCCACGCTTCGCACGGATTGAGCAGTTTCGAATCCACCCCATTCAGTGCAACCGGAACTTCGAATCCGAAATTGGTATCGATCCGCATCTTCGCCTGATCCACTTCACCACTTAGCACGGCCTTCAAGATAGCGCGGGTTTGCGGCAGAGCAATGCGGTTTCCCACACCATAGCCACCACCGGTCCAACCGGTATTGATCAGGTAGCAACGCGTGCCATGCGCTTTGATCTTCTGGCGCAGCAGATGCGCATAGACTTTCGGAGGGCGCGGCAGGAACGGCGCGCCAAAGCAGGCCGAGAAGGTGGCTTCAGGCTCCTTCACGCCGCGCTCGGTGCCGGCCACTTTCGCCGTATAGCCCAGCAGGAACTGCTCTACCGCCTGTTCCGGCGTCAGCCGCGCCACCGGCGGCAGCACGCCGAACGCATCGGCCGTCAGCATGACCAGAACTTCCGGGTGCTGGCCCATCACACCCGGTGTTGCGCCTGCGATCTGTGACAGTGAATAAGCAGCGCGGGTATTTTCCGTGCGGCTGCCATCATCAAAATCGACTGAGCCGCAGGCTTCGTTCAGAACAACGTTTTCCAGCACCGTGCCGAAATTCAGCGCGGCCTTGTAGATGGCGGGCTCTTGCGCTTCATCCAGTTTGATCACCTTGGCGTAACAGCCATTCTCGATATTGAAGATGCCGTTCTCGCCCCAGCCATGTTCATCATCGCCGATCAGCGCACGCGCAGGATCAGCCGACAAAGTGGTCTTGCCGGTGCCCGACAGCCCGAAGAACAACGCCGTCTTGCCGTTCTCATCTGTGTTTGCCGAGCAATGCATTGGCAACACGCCTTCTTGTGGCGCGAGATAATTCAGCACAGTGAACACCGCCTTCTTCATTTCGCCTGCGTAAGCCGTGCCGCCAATCAGCACCGTCATGCCGTTGAAGTCGATGGCAATCACCGTTTCGGACTGCGTCCCATGGCGCGCCGGATCAGCTTTGAAACTGGGCAGGCAAATGATATTCAGCCCCGGCATGAAGCGGCCTTCCTGGCCCTCCACCGGCGCCAGCAAATGCCGCATGAAAGCGGAAGCCCAAGCCGTCTCGGTGACCACACGCACCGGGAATTGTTTCTCGGCACCGGGGCAGGCTTCCAGATCCTGCACGAAAACATCCCTCATGCGCGCATGGGTCATCATGTCGGCGCGCAGCTGATCGAAATGCCGGCGGCTCATCGCCTGATTGTTGTCCCACCACACATCCTGTGCGGTGGCTTCTTCCAGCACGATGAACTTGTCCTTGGGGCTGCGACCAGTGTGTGCCCCGGTTTCGACAACGAGAGCTCCGGTGCATGAGAGCTGCGCCTCGCCCCGCGCCACGGCGCGCTGCACCAAACGCCAATTGCCCTCATTCCACGACACCTTGCCCAGCCAGCGCAGGCCGAAAGCACCGAGTTCCGCGCGGATCAGCGAGTCGCGGCCGTCATCGGCAATGAGGATTTCGGGGCGGGCAAGCATCGTCATGGCAATCTCCTGTAATGAGACGACCATAGCCGCAAATTGAATGATGTAAAGATGGATTTACATCAGAATAATATGTTTACGTCAATCTATATTTGAGTGAAACACATCATTTAATACGATAGAATTTCGCGGCAGTTCCTCCGAAAACCTTGGCATGATCCGCCTGCGGCACAATGCTTTGCGCCGCTGAAAACCAGGAATCATAGCTGCCATTGAGATTGAGCACCGGCCAGTCCGAGCCCCACATCACCCGGTCCGCGCCGAAACCTTCCAACACATGCGCGCCGTAGGGGCGCAAGGTTTCCAACGTCCAGCCCGGCTTGGCCTCGGTGGCGATGCCTGACAGTTTGCAGAAAACATTCGTCTCCTTGGCGATCGCGGCCATCTTCGCCGCCCAATCATCAAACTGCCCATCGCGGATGACTGGCTTCATGCAATGGTCGATCACGGTGCGCAGTTTCGGATATTTCGCAAACAGCTTGCTGAACGGATCGAGATGCAAAGGAAAGCCCAGCGCATCAAAGGTGAGATCAAGATCAATGAGCGCATCAAAGGCCCATTGCACGTCTTTGCGGTGCATCCATTCCGCATCCGGCAGATCCTGGATCATCGGCCGCACGCCAGAAAATTTCGGATGCTTGGCCAGGCGTGACAGATGTTTCAGGTCATCGCGGTTTTCAAAATCTACCCAGCCCACCACCTTGGCGACGTGATCGGTGGCATCAGCGATGCCCAGCATATATTCGGTTTCAACAACCGTCGGCGCGGCCTGCACCAACACTGTTTTTTCGATGTCATGCTGGGCCAGATGCCCCGCCATATCCTTCGGCAGAATAGGCTTGGCAATCGGCGCTGTCGCCTCACCCACCATCCAGAAATAATCGCCGCGCGCCGGGTTCCAGAAATGCTGATGCGCGTCGATCCTCATGCGGAAACCTTATGGCGCGGATCCATCAGCCCTGCGTCCTTCAAGTCCTTCCACAAAGCCTTCGGAACTTTCTTCGATACGGTCTTGATGTTGAGAGCCACATGCGCGGGCGTTGTCGCACCGGGAATGATTGACACCACAGCTGGATGCGAAAGTGGGAATTGCAGGGCAGCTTCCGGCAATTTCACCTTGTGCTTTTTGCAGACGGCTTCAATCTTCGCCACTCTCTCGATGATGTGCTTCGGCGCGGGGTCGTAATCATACATCGCGCCCTTCTTGGCACCGGTGGCGAGAATGCCGGAATTGTAAACGCCACCGAGCACAATGCCGATGCCGCGTTCTTCACACAGGGGAAGGAATGAATTGAGCGATTCCTGCTCCAGCAAAGTGTAGCGTCCGGCCAGCAGGAACAGATCGAAGTCGCCAGCCTTGGCCAAGGTCTCGGCCACCTGCCATTCATTGATGCCAGCACCAATGGCCTTGATCACTTTTTCGTCGCGCAGCTTGATGAGGGCCTTGTAGCCGCCGCCCATCAACGTCTTCACGTGGATGTCGCGCGCCGCTTCGCTGCCATGTGTGAACACATCGACGTCATGCGCAAAAAGAATATCGATGGAATCCAGCCCCAGC
Source organism: Aestuariivirga litoralis (assembly GCF_015714715.1). Classification (NCBI taxonomy): domain Bacteria; kingdom Pseudomonadati; phylum Pseudomonadota; class Alphaproteobacteria; order Hyphomicrobiales; family Aestuariivirgaceae; genus Aestuariivirga; species Aestuariivirga litoralis. Next base: position 816,888 of record NZ_WAHS01000002.1, read on the forward strand.
CGCTCCAGCGAAGCCTCAAAGGAGCGCATCACGCCTTCATAGGTGTAATCAAACCGTTCACGCCGTGACGGGCAGTCGAAAAACTTGCCAATGCCCGTCCGGTCCTTCGGCGCGCAGGGCTCCAGCAACCTGCCAATCTTGGTCGAGATCACATAATCCGAACGTTTCTTGCCGCGCAGGAAATGATTGAGCCGGGTTTCCGAAAGCCCAAGCCCGTAAAGCGGCGCGGTATCGATATAGCGCAGGCCCGCCTTCCACATGGCATCCATCACGTCAGTGGCTTGGCTTTCGCTCATGGCGGAATAGAGATTGCCCAAGGGCGCCGAGCCGAAACCCAATTGCGTAAAAGGAATGGATGCCCCTGACGGTGCCTTGAAATTCTTGCGCTTCATTCGCGTCCCCTGATCGTGTTCTTATGGATAAAATCCACGCGGATTGAACCACGGCGGCGATGGCCCGGCAAGGGCCGCAAGCGCCCGCCACGATTCCACCCTTATTTCCCCGCTAGAACGGTTCACCAACTGGCAAGATTTACATAGGTATAGACCGCCCCATGGGGTTATTTTTGAAAAAGAAATCCAAGGGACGCGGCCGTGGCCGCAAGTCCGAACCCCGGCTTTTTGAAGAAGACGAAGAAGATGAGGGCGACGAGCTGCAAGCGCCCACCCGCCGCAAAACCAAATCTCCAGATAAGAAGCGCCGTTCCTGGTTCTGGCGGCTGATCGGATTTTTCCTCGTCGCCGGCTTTTGGGGTGCCGTGGCCGGTGCCCTGGCCTTCACCTATATCTGGTTCTCGCTCGACCAGCGCGGCCTGCTGCAAATTCCGCAGCGCGAACCCGGCGCGATGATCCTGGCCAATAATGGCTCGGTGCTGGCCGAAGAAGGCGCCTTCTTTGGAGACGCCGCCAAAATAAATGAATTGCCGGATTATGTGCCCAACGCCGTGATCGCCATTGAAGACCGGCGCTTCCGTTCGCATTACGGCATTGACCCTGTCGGCATCCTGCGCGCCATGAGCCGCAACGTCCTTTCGGGCCATATGGTGCAGGGCGGTTCAACGCTCACCCAGCAGCTCGCCAAGAACCTGTTCCTCACGCCGGAACGCACCGCGACCCGCAAAGCTCAGGAAGCTGTACTGGCCATCTGGTTGGAACACAAATTCACCAAGGACGAGATTCTTCAGCTCTATTTGAACCGTGTTTATTTCGGCAACGGTGCCACTGGCATCGAACAGGCCGCCCATAATTTCTTCAACAAGTCGGCTTCCGAGCTGACGGTGATGGAAGCCGCGCGTTTGGCCGCGTGCCTGAAGGCACCATCCAATTATAACCCTGTCGATCACATGGAAGAATCCACCGCCCGCGCCAAACTGGTTCTGGCGGCCATGCAGGATGAAGGTTTCATTTCGCAACAGGATGAGGCCGATGCCGTCAGTCAACCGACCAATACGGTCAGCAGCGGCGCCAAGCCGGCGCGGCAATATGCGGTGGACTGGATTGATGCCCAGCTGCCGCAGCTGGTGAAGGACTACAAAGAATCCATCGTCATCGAAACCACCATTGATCCGGCCATTCAATCCAACGCCGAAAAATCCCTGAACCTGCGTTTGCAGCAGAACGGCAAGAAGCTGAATGTGTCGCAAGGTGCGATCGTGGTGATGGACAATACTGGCGCTGTGCTCTCGATGGTCGGCGGCAAGTCCTACGGCAAGAGCCAATTCAACCGTGCCATCAAGGCCCAGCGCCAGCCGGGCTCTGCCTTCAAGGCTTTCGTTTATCTCGCTGCGATGGAACATGGCTTCACGCCGGAATCGACCCAGGTGGATGAGCCGGTGAAGATCGGCAATTGGTCACCGGAAAACTACAAGCACAAATATCTGGGCGAAGTTTCGCTTGAGCAAGCCTTCGCTCAATCGATCAACACGGTGGCCGCAAAGCTTGCCGCAACTGTCGGACCCGATCAGGTGGTGGCCACCGCGCAGCGCCTCGGCATCACCTCACCGCTGGGCCATGATGCTTCGATTGCGCTCGGTACATCGGAAGTTACACCGCTGGAAATGACCGCAGCCTTCGTGCCCTTCGCCAATGGCGGCGATGGCGTCACACCCTATGTGGTCAAACGCATCACCACGCGCGAGGGCCAGGTTCTTTATGAGCGCAAGGGCGATGGCCTCGGCCAGGTCGTGGCACCTGCCATGCTGGGCGAAATGAACACTTTGTTCCGCGCCGTAGTGCGCGAGGGCACCGGTGTCAAAGCACAATTCGGCAATTGGGATATTGGCGGCAAGACCGGCACCACCCAGGATTACCGCGATGCCTGGTTCATCGGCTTTACGCCCTATCTCACCGCCGGAATCTGGATGGGCAATGACGACAATTCATCCACCAAGCAATTGACCGGCGGTTCGCTGCCAGCCGTGATCTGGAAAGATATCATGGAACCGGCGCATAAGGGTCTGGCTTGGTTGCCGCTGCCGGGACGTCAGGATCAGAACCAGCCAACGCCAGATATTATCGCCATGGATCAGAATGGCGAAGGCACCCAGCCGGAGATCATCAATACGGTTCCGAATAATCAGCAAGACGAAAAACCCAAGACGATTTTCGATCTTCTCTTCGGCAAGAAGAAGCAGCAGCAGAATCAGGATAGCGGGCTGTACTGACCTCATCGTCCTCTCCCGCAAGCGGGAGAAGACGAGATCAAAGATACCGGTGCACTTCACGCCCGTTGGTCTTCAGCCATTGCTTGGCGGCGCGGGCTTGTGGGCAATGCGTCAGAACCAGCCGCCAGAAGCGCGGCCCGTGATTCATTTCGCGCAAATGGGCCACTTCATGGGCGGCCACATAATCCAGCACGAAATCCGGCGCCAGGATCAGCCGCCAGGAATAAGACAGCGTGCCATTGGCCGAGCATGAGCCCCAGCGGCTGCGCTGATCGCGGATGCTGATCTTGGTGAAACGCGTTTCCATCGCTTGAGCATATTTGCGCGAGGCGGAGGTGAGTTCGGCCAGCGCCTGCTTCTTGAGAAAATCCAGCAGCCGGCGCGGGGCATGCGCGGCGTCGCCGGGCACATGGATGATGCCCTCGGCCACGCCCACCAATCCACGCCGCCCGCCGGCGAAATAAAGCACATGCTGTTTGCCGCGATACAGAAATTCCGCGCCATTGCCTATTGTGGCGGGTGCCGCCTGCTTGGCCAGCGTGCGGGTAATCCAGGGCTTGGAGGCTTCCACGAAACGCAACGCTTCAGCGAGAGAGCTGCGCTTCGGCAGCGTCATCACCAACCCGCCAGTTTTGCCATCCAGCCGCAATACCAAACGCCGCGCCTTCGCATTGCGCCGGAAGCGCAACGGCACATCGCGGCCATCAATATTCAGAACCTGGGATTCAGGCGTGGGAAGCGTTCCGCTGAGGCGCGGAGCGGCGCGTAAGAATCCGATCAAGGCTTCTGCGCGTTGAGGAAATCAGCGATCATGGGCGCCACTTCAGCACGGAACTTCGAGCCGGAAAAGACCCCGTAATGACCAACACCCATTTGTAAGTGATGCTTGTGCTTGTCAGCCGGGATGTTCTTGCAAAGCTCATGCGCGGCTTCGGTTTGGCCCAGGCCTGAAATATCATCACGCTCACCTTCGACAGTGAGAAGCGCCGTCTGCGTAATCGCCGCCGGATCAATCATCACGCCGCGATGCGCGTAAGTGCCATGCGGCAGGTCCTGATGAATGAACACCCGCTCGATGGTCTGAAGGTAGAATTCAGCAGTGAGATCCATCACCGCCATATATTCATCGTAGAAACGCTCATGGCGCGCAGCGTCTTGTTCATCGCCATCGACGAGGTCACAATAAAGCTCGCGGTGCGCCTTCAAATGCCGGTCGAGATTCATCGAGATGAAACCGCCCAGCTGCATGAAGCCCGGATAGACCTCGCGGCCATGGCCAGCGTGAGGCCCTTCCACTTTCATGATGGCGGATTGGCGGAACCAGTCGAGGTCCTTGCCATCGGCAAATTTGTTCACTGCCGTGGGGCTTTTGGTGGTGTCGATCGGTCCACCCATCAGCACCATGGCCAAGGGAGCCAGCGGATCATTCTTGGCAGCCATGATTGAGACCGCCGCCAAAACCGGAACAGCTGGCTGGCACACCGCCATCACATGCGCGCGCTCACCCAGATGGTGCAGCATGGTGATCACTGAGTCAGTGTAGTCATCGAGATCGAACTGGCCGGCCGACAGAGGAATGTCGCGCGCGTCCTGCCAGTCAGTCACGTAGATATCAAAATGAGGCAGCAGCGATTTCACCGTGTCGCGCAACAGCGTGGCATAATGGCCCGACATCGGCGCCACCATCAGAAGCTTGGCCTGCTTCGCCCGAAGATCAACCTTGCCGAAATGAATGAGTTTGCAGAACGGCGTTTCCCATGCCACTTGCTCATCGATCAGATAGGCTTTGCCGTCGATCTGGGTTTCCGGAATGTCGAAAGAGGGCTTGGCGAAACGGCGCGTGGCGCGCTCGAACATGGTGAGTGCGGCTGTGGCTTGGCGGCCCATGCTGGTGTCGCGCAACGGATTGGCGGCACTGGCCCAAAAGGAAAGCCCCATATTGGCCATGGCCCGGAAGGGCTGAAGGGCGGCATGGTTCAATTCAAACATGGAATAGAGCGGAGATGACGGCACAGACATTGTTCTCATTTGTATGACTTTAACACCCTTTCCAGGGCAGGTGCCAAGTGTTTTTTGCAGTGCAACATGGCGAAGGATAACGGCAAATATTTAAGATTGTTCCCCATGCAGCCCCGCCGCCGTTTTTGCTTTGCGCCGCCTGCTCCGTTAGACTTCGCCTCACATCATGTCTGAAACCTCGCAACCCGCCGCCCCGGAATTTGGCCTTCTGCGTCTGCGCACGCTGGTCCGTTTGCGCTGGCTGGCCATCATTGGCCAATCCGCAGCGGTGCTGATCGTGGAATTTGCGCTGGGCTACCGCTTGCCGCTCTCGGCCTGTCTCGCGCTGATAGCGGTTTCGGCGTGGCTCAATGTGTTCCTCACTTTGAGATGGCGTGGTAGCTTGCGGCTTTCAACCCAAGCGGCTGGCATCCTGCTCGGCTACGATGTGATGCAGCTGGCGGGGCTTCTGTATCTCACTGGCGGATTGCAAAATCCATTCGCCTTGCTCTTCCTCGTGCCCGTGACCGTGTCGGCCACTTCGCTGCCGCTGGCATGGACCGCAGCCTTGGGCGCGCTCGGCCTTCTATGTTCTTCGGTGCTGGCCTTTTTCCACCGCCCGCTGCCCTGGGCAGATGCCAATATTTTCGCGCTGCCGCCGCTTTATCTTCTGGGCGTGTGGGCCGCGATTGTATGCGCCACCATCTTCTCGGCGATCTATGCGCGCCGCATCGCGGAAGAAGCGCGGCTGATGTATTCCGCTTTGCAGGCCACCGAACTGGTGCTGGCGCGTGAACAGAGGCTTTCTGCGCTGGATGGTCTTGCTGCCGCTGCCGCTCATGAGTTGGGCACGCCACTCGCCACCATTGCTCTCGTCGCCAAGGAATTGAAACGTGCTCTGCCGGCCAAATTCGAACATGCCGAGGATATTGATCTTCTCGTGTCACAGGCCGCGCGCTGCCGCGAAATTCTGACCCGCTTAGCGGTGCCTGAACAACTGTCGGATGAAACATATCAGCAAGTGGGTTTCGAGGCGATGCTGGAAGACATGGTGGCACCTTTGCGTGGTTCTGATGTGGGGATCGAAGTCGATGCCAAACCCATCGACGAGCGTTCCACCACGCCGGTGTTCCGGCGCAACCCGGCGATCAGCTACGGCCTCGGCAACATTCTCGAAAACGCCATCGATTTTGCCAAGGGGCGCGTCGATGTGAAGGCCCGCTGGTCGGCCACCCAAGTCAGCCTGTCGGTCACTGACGATGGGCCAGGTTTTGACCAGGCGATCTTTGACCGGCTGGGCGATCCCTTCGTTACCACCAGGCCCGGCTATGGCGATGCCTTCAAGGGCGAAAGCGAGGAACATGAAGGTATGGGTCTCGGTCTCTTCATCGCAAAGACGCTGCTGGAGCGCACTGGTGCCGCCGTTACCCTGTCTAATCGCAAGGCGCCAGATAGCGGTGCGATGATCCAGATTGTCTGGCCGCGCGTTGTCGTTGATGTTGGCAAATCCGCTTGACTGGACATGGCAAAAGGAGTGGAGAGAGGCCGAAATGACGCAAGCCCTGAAGTCCCTCCTGCTGGTGGACGACGACAAGCCCTTCCTCACCCGCCTCGGCAAAGCCATGGAATCCCGTGGATTTGAAGTGCGCATCGCCGACACCGTGGCGCAGGGTATTTCCGAAGTGAAGAAAGAACCGCCCATGTATGCGGTGGTGGATTTGCGCCTGTCCGATGGCAATGGCCTCGATGTGATCGAAGCCCTGCATGCCGCCAAGGCGGATGCCCGCGTGGTGGTGTTGACGGGGTATGGCAATATCGCCACCGCCGTCACCGCTGTGAAATTGGGAGCGATCGATTATCTCGCCAAACCCGCCGATGCTGATGCCGTCTATGGCGCGCTGATGGGCGATACCGATAACCGCAATGCGCTACCTGATAATCCCATGTCAGCCGACCGCGTGCGCTGGGAGCACATTCAGCGCGTCTTCGAACTCTGCAACCGCAATGTCTCGGAGACCGCGCGCCGCCTCAACATGCACCGCCGCACCCTGCAGCGCATCCTGGCCAAGAGAGCGCCGAAGTAATCGTCTTAAAACTTGTTGATCGAAATCACGCTGCCGTCCGGATTGAACCAGACGATGCCGCGGCCCAGCATGAAGCCTTGGCCGTTGCAGAACAGATCATGCGGTACGGATTTGGAAAGTTCCTTTTTCCAGCTGGCATTCTTCGGCAGCTTGGCTTTGAATTCTTTCTGAACCGCAGCGGCATTGCCCGCCATCGCCAGTGTGTAGAAATGCGCCACGCGGCCCTGCAGCTTGGCATAGCCCGCCGCATCCAGATCGCAGCGCCCACCCTGGCCATCGCCCGAAACGGTGCCTTGCTCACTCAGATAAACATCCTGCGGCGTGCCGGAGGCCGGCACCCAGCTGCCCACCAGCACTTCATTCACCAGGTCATCTTTGGAGCTGAAATGCTTCTGCGGGTCTTGCTTGGCAAAACTGAGTTTGAATGTGGCCACAGGCTTTCCCGCCGCATCATCTTCTTCCAGCACAATGTCACGGCCCGTGAAGCTGACGAGCTTCAGCGGAATGTCTTTCAATTTTGAGACATAGAAGTAATGCAGGCTGGAAATCCCGCTTTGCGTGAACGCGCCTGAATCAGATGACGCCACGCTGAGTCCGATACTCTGCTTGCCCAGCGTGCCGCTGTAATCATGCAGCCCCGCTTGCGCCGCAGATGGCAGCGCCGCCATCAAGCCCGCAGTGAAAATCCATTTCAGGGCTTGATGCATGATGTTCTCCCTAGGCCAGGATTTCGACGCTGGCCGGAACAGAATTGGCTTTCAGCTTGTAAACCGTCGGCACCCCGGTATCGAGTTCGCGTTTCAGGATCGCTTCCTTCGACAGGCCCTCAATTGCCATGATCAGTGAGCGCAGCGAATTGCCATGTGCGGCAACCAAAACATTCTTGCCCTCCAGCACATGCGGCTGAATCTTGTGGACGTAGTAAGGCAGCGAGCGGGCTAGCGTGTCCTTCAGGCTTTCACCACCGGGCGGCGGCACGTCAAATGAACGCCGCCAGATCAGCACTTGCTCCTCTCCCCATTTGGCGCGTGCATCATCCTTGTTGAGGCCAGTGAGTTCGCCATAGTCGCGCTCATTCAGCGCCTGGTCACGCGTGATCGGCGCCGTCTGGCCCAATTCGTGCAGCATCAAATCCAGCGTGTGCTGCGCCCGCGTCAATGCTGAGGTAAAGCAAATATCAAATTTCAGACCCTTGGCCTTCAGTTTCTGCCCGGCGGATTTGGCCTCGGCCACGCCCTTGTCGGTCAGGTCCGGGTCCTTCCAGCCGGTGAACAGGTTCTTCAAATTCCAATCGCTCTGCCCGTGACGGACCAGCACCAGTGTTCCACTCATTTCAATTCAATCCCAAAACATCAAACATTGAATAAAGCCCAGGCTTCTTGTCCCCGGCCCAGATGGCAGCCTTCACCGCGCCATTGGCAAACAGCTTGCGGTCTTCTGCCACGTGGCGCAGCTCAAGCCGCTCGCCATTGCCGGCGAAAATGATCGTATGATCGCCCACCACCGTTCCGCCGCGCAAAGTCGCAAAGCCGATGTCACCCGCATTGCGCGCACCTGTATGGCCGTCGCGGCTGCGCACAGATTTTTCGGCGAGGTTGATCTCGCGGCCCTCGGCAGCAGCCTTGCCCAGCATGAGCGCAGTGCCCGATGGCGCATCGATCTTCATGCGGTGATGCATTTCCAGAACTTCAATATCAAAGTCCTGACCCAGCGCTGCGGCAGCGCGCTTGACCAGCGCTGCCAGCATGTTCACGCCGAGTGAAAAATTCCCGGTCTTTACGATGGTGGCGGATTTGGCGGCTTCGGCAATCTCAGCATCGCCCGCGGCATCAATGCCGGTGGTGCCGATCACATGGATCTTGCCTTTTGTGTGCTTGATGAGGGACAGGGTGGCTTTGGGGACGGTGAAATCAATGATACCGTCGCAAGCCGCAACCACTGCCGCAGGATCAGCGCTGATCGCAACGCCCAGATTCTTCACGCCGATCAGCTCGCCATAGTCAGCACCGAGATGCGGTGAATTCGGCGCTTCAAGTCCGCCCGCCAATGCGCAGCCTTCGGTCTCATGGACAAGCTTGGCCAATTCGCGGCCCATGCGTCCCGCTGCACCTGCAATGGCGAGTTTCAAAGTCATGCTTCCGGCTTTAGCAACCCTGACGCAGCAGGAAAAGGCCTATGTGTCCCACTTGGGGCACCAGCCGCCATTGATCAGACGACGCCCCTCATCCATCTCCCGGATGAGCTGCATTTCTTCGGCTGAAAGTGTGAGCCGCTGCGCGTCCCAATTGCTTTCAATGCGCTCGCGCTTGGAGGATGACGGAATGACGATGTGCCCTTCGGCCAGCAGAAAGGCGAGGCCCACTTGCTCCGGCGTGGCATCATGTTTCAGCGCCAGCGCTTTCATGCCCGCATGGTTGGACAGCGCCCCGCGTGCCAGCGGGCAATAGGCAGTGATCGGGATGTTCTTCGCCTTGCAATAATCGGAGATGGGCCGGTTCTGCATCAGCACATGCATCTCCACCTGATTGGTCGCGATGGCTTTTGGCCCCAGAAGTTTGAGCGCAATGTCGATATATTTCTTGGTGAAGTTGGAAACCCCAATCTGCGCCGCCAGTCCCTTGGCATGCACTTCACCCAGCTGCGCCACATAATCATGCGCATCATATTCATCACCGGGCGAAGGCCAGTGCAGCAGATAGAGATCAACCTGATCGAGGCCCAGCTTGGCAAGCGAACCTTGCGCCGCTTTGAGTACCTGTCCCTTGCCGAAATGTTCAGGCCCGCATTTGGTGGTGACGAAAATATCCGACCGCTTCAGGCCGGAATCCTTGATCGCCCGCCCCACCTCGCGCTCATTGCCGTACATCTCGGCGGTGTCGATATGGCGATACCCCATTTCAAGCGCAGCCAGCACGCAAGCATAAGCCACCTCACCGTCCCGCCTGTAGGTGCCATAGCCGAATGCGGGGATAGGGGTCATGGGAAACTCCGGTGGATGCCTATGAGCTGAAACTATCCCAGAACGCCTTGGCCTTGGCGAAGAAGCCTTCGGACTCGGGGCTGTTGTGGTGTGAATCTGTGTCGAATTCCTTCAGCAGCTCGCGCTGTTTGCGCGTCAGGTTCACCGGGGTTTCAACCGTCACCTGAATATACATGTCGCCATGCTGGCTGGAGCGGAGGACAGGCATGCCCTTCTGCTTCAGGCGGAACTGCTTGCCGTTCTGCGCGCCTTCGGGGATCGAAACCCGCGCCCGCTTGCCATCGATGGTCGGCACTTCGATCTCGCCGCCCAGCGAAGCCGTGGCCATCGAGATCGGAACCTTGCAAAACAGGTCAGCACCTTCGCGCTGGAAGAATTCATGCGGGCGCAGGCTGAGAAAAATATAAAGATCACCCGTGGGCCCGCCGCGCAGGCCGGCTTCGCCTTCACTGGCCAGACGGATGCGGGTGCCGTCTTCCACGCCAGCCGGAATATTGACCGAGAGATTGCGTTCCTTGTTGGTGCGGCCCTGGCCATGACAGACTTGGCACGGATCAGCGATGATTTGCCCGCGACCGCCACATGTTGGGCAGGCGCGTTCCACCGTGAAGAAACCCGATTGCGAACGCACGGCACCTGCACCGCCGCAGGTTTTGCACGTGGTGGGCGATGTGCCGGGCTTGGCGCCGGAGCCTTTGCAATTATCGCACGCCACCGAGGAGGGCACACGCACCTGCGCGGTCTTGCCAGTGAACGCTTCGGTGAGATTGATTTCGAGATTGTAGCGAAGGTCACTGCCGCGCTGTGCGCCCTGGGCACCAGCGCGTCCACGCGCCTGGCGGCCACGCTGGCCGCCCATGAAGTCGCCGAACAAATCTTCAAAGATGTCCGACATCGAGGAATTGAAATCGGGGCCGAAGCCGGCACCAGCACCCGCCGCACCGGGGCCGCGCCCATTCTCGAAGGCCTGATGTCCGAACCGGTCATAGGCGGCGCGCTTCTGCGGGTCTTTCAATACATCATAGGCCTCGTTCAATTCCTTGAACTTGGCATCGGTCTCGGAGGAGCCGTGATTGGCGTCGGGATGATATTTCTTGGCCAGGTTGCGATAGGCGGTCTTCAGCGCCTTTTCATCGGCACCCTTGGCAACACCCAGAATTTCATAAAAATCGCGCTTGGACATCAAATCTATCTATACGCTTCGTCATTACAGCGAAAGCTGGGATGACGGCTTAGAGATTGAGGAAAGGGCCCACCTTTGAAGGCAGGCCCAGTCTCAATTACTGCTTCTTGTTCTTTTCTTCGACTTCGGTGAACTCGGCGTCGAGAACATCGTCGAACTCGTCACGCGGGCGGTTCGGATCTTCCTCTTCGTCCTCGTGGTCACCGTCCGGTGCGCCCGAATGCGGCTCATTGCCGGCACCACCGCCCTTATAGAGCGCCTCACCCAGCTTCATCGAAAGCTGCATGAGAGATGTGGTCTTCTCTGTGATCGCTTCGGCATCATTGGCTTCAATCGACGACTTGAGGTCAGCGATTGCGGCTTCGATGGCAGACTTGTCGGATTCCGGCACACGGTCGGCCGCATCCTTCAGCGTCTTCTGTGTCGAATGGATCAGGCTTTCAGCCTGGTTCTTGGCTTCCACTGCATCCTTGCGCTTCTTGTCTTCGGCCGCATTGGCTTCAGCATCCTTGACCATCTTGTCCACTTCGGCGTCAGAAAGACCACCAGAAGCCTGGATGCGGATCTGCTGTTCCTTGTTCGTCGCCTTGTCCTTGGCGGACACATTGACGATGCCGTTGGCGTCGATATCGAAGGTCACTTCGATCTGCGGCACACCGCGCGGTGCGGAAGGAATCCCCATCAGGTCAAACTGGCCGAGCATCTTGTTGTCGGCCGCCATTTCACGCTCGCCCTGGAAGACGCGGATGGTCACGGCCGTCTGATTGTCATCAGCGGTCGAGAACACCTGGCTCTTCTTGGTCGGGATCGTGGTGTTGCGTTCGATCAGGCGGGTGAACACGCCGCCCAGCGTTTCAATGCCGAGCGACAGCGGCGTCACGTCGAGGAGCAGCACGTCCTTGACTTCGCCCTTCAGCACGCCGCCCTGAATGGCAGCGCCGATGGCGACAACTTCGTCCGGGTTCACACCCTTATGCGGTTCCTTGCCGAAGAAGCTCTTCACCACTTCGATCACCTTGGGCATGCGTGTCATGCCGCCCACCAGAACCACTTCGTCGATCTGGCCGGCAGTGACGCCAGCGTCCTTCAAGGCCTGGCGGCAGGGCTCAACCGTCTTCTGGATGAGGTCATCCACCAAGGCTTCCAGCTTGGCGCGCGTCAGCTTCAAGGTCAGATGCTTCGGACCCGACGCGTCAGCGGTGATGAAGGGCAGGTTGATTTCGGTCTGCATCGAAGATGAAAGTTCGATCTTGGCCTTTTCAGCCGCTTCACGCAGACGCTGGAGAGCCAGCTTGTCCTTGCGCAAGTCAATCGACTGTTCCTTCTTGAACTCGTCTGCAAGATAATCGACGATGCGCATGTCAAAATCTTCACCGCCAAGGAACGTATCGCCATTGGTGGATTTCACTTCGAATACGCCGTCACCGATTTCCAGTACCGACACGTCGAACGTGCCGCCGCCGAGATCATAAACAGCAATCGTGCCGGCCGACTTCTTGTCGAGGCCGTAGGCCAAGGCAGCAGCCGTCGGCTCGTTGATGATGCGCAGCACTTCGAGGCCAGCAATCTTGCCGGCATCCTTGGTGGCCTGGCGCTGCGAGTCGTTAAAGTAAGCTGGAACCGTGATCACGGCTTGCGTGACAGGCTCGCCCAGATAACGCTCGGCGGTTTCCTTCATCTTGGTCAGCGTGAAGGCAGAAATCTGCGACGGCGCATATTTCGTGCCGCGGCTATCGACCCAAGCGTCGCCATTGTCGGCTTTCACGATGTTGTAAGGCACAAGCTTCTTGTCCTTGGCCACCATCGGGTCATCCATGCGGCGGCCGATCAGGCGCTTGATCGCGAAGAATGTGTTTTCAGGATTGGTCACACCCTGCCGCTTGGCGGGCTGGCCGACCAGCGTTTCGCCTTCAGCGTTGAAGGCCACGATTGAAGGCGTAGTGCGCGCACCTTCAGCGTTTTCGATAACTTTGGGGTTCTTCCCCTCCATGACGGCCACACATGAATTGGTGGTGCCAAGGTCAATACCAATGACTTTACCCATAACTTTGTCTCCTCTGGCAGGCTTGGGCCCCGGCCCAAACCGGCGCCGGGAATAAGCCCCCTATTGAATTCAGCCTTGAAAATCCGGGTGGGACTCCAATTGGCGTTCATGGGGCTATATAGGGAGGGCCCCATAGCCCATCAAGGCAGTGATTTGAAGAATTTTTGAATGCTGATCCAAGGTATTTCCCATCATCCGAGCGTTCTGGAGCGGCCCGCACAAGAAAGCCTGGTCGAAAGCCTGCGCGCTGCCGTGCTGCAGAGCCCGCTTTACACACCCGTCATGCCCCGAACGGGGAGGCCCTTTTCAGTGCGCATGACCAATATGGGAACCCTGGGCTGGGTAGCGGACCGTGACGGCTATCGTTATCAGGCCATGCATCCCCAAACCGGCCAGCCCTGGGCACCGATTCCGCATGTGCTGCTGGAGCTGTGGCAGAAATATGCGGGCTATCCACATCCGCCGGAAGCCTGCCTGGTCAATTTCTACCAGCAAGGTGCCAAGATGGGCCTGCATCAGGATAGAGATGAGGAAGATTTCAACGCTCCCGTTCTATCCGTCTCGCTCGGCGACACAGCCGTCTTCCGCTTAGGCGGCACGCAGCGCGTTGGCAAGACGCAAACGTTGAAACTCTCCTCCGGCGACGTGCTGGTGATGGGCGGCCCCTCACGCCTGTGTTTCCACGGCATAGACCGCGTGCTGACCGGCACCTCGACGTTGCTGAAAGAGGGCGGCCGCATCAATCTCACTTTGCGGCGCGTGACGAAACCTTGATCATGCCTTCAAGCTGTTGCGGTAAGAAGTGGATCAAGGCTTGGTCAAATTCACTGTCTGCAATGCACCAAGATAATCGGACTTGCCGATGCTGATGTCCCTGTGACGCAGGATCCCATAAGCGATGACCATATGGAAATAGAAGTCCGGCACGATCACCTTCGCGGCGTAGTCCAGAAGGCTCATGCCCTTGCTGTCATCCATGAAGGTCGGCACCACCTGATCGGCTCGTTTGGCAACATCCTGCACAGGGATTGACCCCAGATAGGCGGCCGCGGCTGCAAGGCTTTGCCGGGCCTCCTGCCAGGTTGTTTCGTCATAACCGACACGTGGCGGCGGCACTTTTGTCAAATGACGTGCCAGATCGACCGAAAGAAAAGCCATGTACTGCAATTGCTGCAGCAGATTGAACATGTCGGGATGAAGCCTGGCCTCAAGCAAAGCGGGCGCCGAAGTGCCGGGCTGCGCTTGCGCCTTGTCGAGAAGGACCGCCATGTTCTGCAGACCACTTTGCAGGGCGCCGATGGTCAACAGATGAACTGAGCTGCCGTCCGATGGTGCCGTCATGGGATCCTCCTCAAGCAAACGCCAGCTCATCGTTGCGCCAATTTCCATACAATGCCAAGTCTCACATAGAGATGCATTGTTGACAGGGTTCGGCGAGAAGCGCATCGCAAGGCTTCATTCCGGAGCCCCTGCCATGTCCCTCACCCTTGAAGCCGCACAAGCGATCATCGCCAAAACCTTCGAACACCGCAAAAGCGCCAACATGAAGCCGCTGGGCGCTGTAATCATGGATATGCGCGGTGTGGTGAAGGCTGCGGCACTGGAAGACGGCTCGTCGCTGGCGCGCTTCGACATTGCCAGTGCCAAGGCCCGCACTTGCGTGATGTTCAACATCGGCACGCGCGGCGTGGAAAAATACGCCAAGGACCGTCCGCATTTCATGCAAGGCGCGATGAGTGCCATTTCCGGCGGCTTGCTGCCGATTCCAGGCGGCGTGATCATCAAGGACAAAGCTGGCCTAATTATTGGTTCAATTGGCGTATCCGGCGATACGTCTGACAATGATGAGATTGCCGCCCTGGCCGGCATCGTCGCAGCAGGCTTTGTGGGTGACGCCGGCTAGACCGTTAGATCCGCAGCCGCGCTCTCATTGAGCACGGTGCGGATATTGGGCATGTCATTGGACGCGATCCACGCCGTGGCCTTTTCATCTGAAAAACCGAAGCCGTGCCAACGCGCCATCAGGCGGCGTTCAAGTTCCGCCTCTGGCACGTTCAGAAAGACGGTGTAGTCGAAGAGCGGTTTCAGCCCCGCCCAACCCGGCTGGTCCAGCAGCAGGTAGTTGCCTTCCACCACGATGAACTTGTCATCGCCATTGATGATGTCAGCTGCCGCGCGCGAAAGCTCCACCTTCCGGTCAAACACCGGAATGGCAATATCAGGCTCGCGCGCCTTGATGCGTTTCAGCAGAACTTCAAATCCCGCCACATCGAATGTATAGGGCGCACCCTTTCTGGCGCGGTGGCCGCGTGCATTGAGCACCGCATCATCAAAGTGAAAGCCATCCATCGGCACCACGACGGCGCTTTCGCCCTTGGCTTTCAGCGCATCGCGCAAATGTTCGGCCAGAGTGGATTTGCCAGACCCCGGAGCACCAGCGATGCCCACCATGTAACGCGCGGCACCACCAGCCCGTTGTTGCAGACTGGAAGCAAGTTCCGAAATATCCATGGGCCTAGTTTGCCATGAGGTCCGGCGGCGGTGCCTTGGCACCCGTCATCAGGGCAACAGCATCCGACATCGAATAATCCTTGGGGTTGATCACGCAAAGTCTGCGGCCAAGCCGGTGAATATGGATGCGGTCACACACCTCAAACACATGCGGCATGTTATGCGAAATCAGTACAATCGGCATGCCGCGCTTTCGCACGTCCTTGATCAGTTCCAAAACGCGGCGGGATTCTTTTACGCCCAATGCAGCGGTCGGTTCATCCATGATCACCACTTTGGACCCGAAGGCGGCGGCGCGTGCCACGGCAACACCTTGGCGCTGGCCGCCGGACAGTGTTTCCACCGCCTGGTTGATGTTCTGGATGGTCATCAGGCCCAGTTCAGAGAGCTTGTCGCGAGCGAATTTCTGCATGCGCGACCGGTCAGACAGGCGGAATAGCGTACCCAAAATGCCCGGCTTCCTCCATTCGCGACCCAGGAACATGTTGTCGGCGATCGAAAGCGCCGGAGAGAGTGCCAAGTTCTGATACACCGTTTCAATACCGGCATTGCTGGCATCCTGCGGCGAGCGGAAATTGACCGGCTGGCCATCCAGCGTGATCTCGCCGTGGTCGGGTGCCACGGCACCGCAGAGAGCTTTGATCAAGGTCGACTTGCCAGCACCGTTGTCGCCGATCACGCCGAGGATTTCCCCCGGATAGAGGTCGAAATCGGCGCCGTTCATGGCCACGACCTGCCCGTAGCGCTTCAACAAACCGCGCGCACTTAGGATGGGCTGCTGCTTTTCCAGGCCCGGATTGTTAGGCGCCTTGCTGACCGCCTCGAAATGGGCGACAGGGGCGGCGCTCTTGGCCGCCTTTTTTGGAGCAGCCTTTTTAGGCGCAGCCTTCGTCTTGCTTGCCACTTTCTTCGCACTCATTGTGAAGCCCTCCGCAGCCATTGATCAAGCGCCACGGCGAAGATCACCAGTGAGCCTGCAGCAAAATATTGCCAATAGTCATCGACACCCGCAATCGCGAGGCCGGTGGTGAACACGCCCACGATGACAGCACCGATCACCGAGCCGGCGATCGAGCCGCGCCCACCAAAGAGCGACGTGCCGCCGATCACCGTGGCCGTGATGGAATCAAGATTGACGGTTTCAAACGCGATCGGCGAAACCGAGCCGATGCGGCCAATCGCAACCCAGGCGCCGAAGCCGCAGATCATTCCGGCCAGCGCATAGACTGAAATCAGCACGCGGCGGGTTTGGATACCGGTCAGCATGGCAGCATCCGGATCGTCACCGATGGCATGCACATGGCGGCCCCAGGCCGTGCGGTAAAGCATGTACCAGACCAGGACTGCGAGCAGCAGCAGGGCAATCGTGCCCAGAATGATGGTGGCGTCGCCGTCAGCCGGCGGCGTGTTGAAGGTTACATGAAAACCATCGCCGAACCCGACATTGATGTTCTTACCGAAGAACAGCAGCGATGGGGTTTTCTCTTCCAAGTCCATCGCGCGGATCGATTGCGAACCGGTGTACCACAGCTTCAGCGCGTTGAAGACGTTCAGCGTGCCGAGTGTGACGATGAAGGGTGGAATTTTGGCATAGGTAACCAGAATGCCATTGACCCAGCCCATGGCAGCCGCGAACAGCATGCCGAAGGGCACCGCTACGAGCACCGGAACACCGGCTTCAACCGCAAACTTGCCCATGATCATCGAGCTGACCACCAGGATGGCACCGACCGAAAGATCGATGCCGGCAGTCAGGATGATGATAGTTTGCGCGATGGCAACGATGCCCGTCACCGTCACCTGCGCAAGAATGGTTGAAAGGGCGTTTGCGGAAAGAAAGTTATTGGGACTGATCAGGGTCGCATTGATCCCGAAGATCAAAAGGCTGCCCAACAGAATCATCGCGGGGATGGATGTTGGATATTCGCGCAGGAAACCGCGCAGCTTGAACATGAAGCCCAGGCTGGACGTATCAAACGAGGCGACATTCTTGTCGGCCTGTTCGAGCTTGGCTTCGAAATCAGAAATGGTTTTCGTCGGCGTTGAATTGTCGCTCATTCAGCCCTCTTGTCGCGTTCCCTGTCACTTTCATGGCGCTTCTTGTTGAGCGCTTGGTAGACAAGGGGCGACGCTAACGCCGCCCCTTGCAGAGATCAAGTCAGTATCTGGCGATTAGCCCCAGCACTTGGCCAGGCCTTCCTTGGTGTCGATGGACTTGACACCTTCGGCAGGCTTGTCGGTGATCAGGTTCACACCGGTGTTCATGAAGCTCAGGCCTTCAGTGGCCTTCGGCTTGGTGCCGTCCTTGGCGAAAGCCGCAATGGCTTCGATGCCCTTGGAGGCCATAAGCAGCGGATATTGCTGCGAGGTGGCACCAATGACGCCAGCAGCCACGTTCTTCACGCCGGGGCAGCCACCGTCAACGGAAACGATGAGCACGCCCTTTTCCTTGCCGGCCTTCTTCAAAGCCTGGAAGGCGCCTTCAGCAGCCGGTTCGTTGATGGTGTAAACGACGTTAATGCCAGGATCCTTGGCGAGCAGGGTTTCCATGGCCTTCTGGCCGCCTTCCGGATTGGCTTGCGATTCGCCGTGACCGATGACGCGCGGATCCTTTTCAGAACCCAGCACCTTCTTGTCCGGAACATCGATGCCGAAGCCAGTCAGGAAGCCCGTGTCACGCAGAACGTCAACCGAGATGTTGTCCTTGTTGATGTCGAGCATGGCAATCTTGGCATCCTTGGCCTTGTCGCCCAGCTGTGCCTTGGCCCAGGAGCCAATCAGCGTGCCGGCTTCAAAGTTGTCGGTTGCGAAGGTGATGTCCTGGCCTTCCGCGTCACCCAGCGGGGTGTCGAGCGAAATCACCAGGATGCCCTTGGCGCGGGCGGCCTTGAGGGCCGGACCAACCGAGTCGTTCGACGGGGTGATCAGGATGCCCTTGGCGCCAGCGGCGACACAGTTTTCAATGGCGGTGATCTGAGGAGCAGCGTCGCCGTCTTTCACGCCAGCGAAGGACTTGAGGTCAACGCCAGCATCTTTGGCGCCTTTTTCTGCGCCTTCCTTCATCTTCACGAAGAAGGGGTTGGTGTTGTTCTTGGTGATCAGGCAGGCGCTGGTGCCGGCCATTGCAGTCGAGGCGAAGGCCACAAGGGCAGCGCCAGCCAGAGCTGTTTTAAGAATTGTCTTCACGGTGTTTCTCCCATTGTCGGTTCCATTGTTGGAACCTCTTGTTGTTGAAAGCCGGTGGCCAGGCCACCGCCAATCAAACTCATCATGGAATCAATTCCGGCGTCCTGTCAATAAGTACATCGGCCTGATTTATTCGTTGACAGAATTTCATGCGGGGCGGAAGCTTGCCTGAAATAACGACAAGGCCGGGAACACGGCCACGGGAAACGCGTCGAATATGGATCAGGTCATCTCGAATGAGGCCCGCAAGGATGCGCGCGGCACGACGCAGGCTGGCGTGCGCCTGTATAATGAGCGGCTGATCCTGTCGCTGATCCGCCGCCATGGCGCGTTGCCCAAGGCAGAATTGGCGCGGCTGACTGGCCTTTCAGCCCAAACTGTTTCCGTCATTGTGCGCCAGCTGGAACAAGACGCCCTTCTGATCAAGGGCGAGCCGCAGCGCGGCAAGGTGGGCCAGCCACTGGTGCCTTTTACGCTCAATCCCGATGGTGCCTATTCGATGGGCCTTAAAGTCGGGCGGCGTTCATCCGAACTGGTGCTCCTCGACATGGCGGGAGAAGTGCGTGATCGCGCCCGCCAGACTTACCGTATTCCAGAGCCGGCACTGGTTCTCGGTTTTGCCAAGGAAGCTATTGCCCTGCTCACCAAACGACTGAAGCCATCGCAGCGCAAGAGCGTGGCAGGCCTGGGGATTGCAGCACCCTTCGAGCTTTGGAACTGGCAGGAAGAACAGCGCGCCCCGCCAGGTGCGCTTGATGGCTGGAAGGAGATTGACCTCGTCGCGCGAGTCGCCGCCATGACCAAGATTCCGGTCTTTGATTGCAATGACGCTACCGCTGCCTGTGCGGCCGAGCTGCTGTTCGGCAAGGGCCGCATCTACAAGAATTTCAGCTATCTGTTCGTGGGTTATTTCATCGGCGGCGGCACAGTGATCGGTGGCAGCGTCTTTCCCGGCCGCAGCGGTTATTCCGGTGCCTATGGCCCGCTGCCGATCATGGGCAGCAATGGAAAGCTGGAACAATTGATCCGCCATGCCAGCGTTTACGCTTTGGAAAAAGACCTGGTGGGGCAAGGCCAAGACCCGATGTTGCTTGCCGATTCACCCTCCGACTGGTCCGGCGCTGAACCTGCCTTGAGCCACTGGATTGCATCCACCGCATCATCCCTGGCGCAAGCTGTTGTGGCCACCATGTCGGTGGTGGAATTTGATGCCATCATCATTGATGGCGCCTTGCCTGACGATGTGCGCCAGGAACTACTGGCTGAAACCAGAAAGCAGCTCGGCACGCTCGATCTGCGCGGCCTGCCAGATTTCGCCATCGAGGAAGGCTCGATGGGCCGTGATGCCCGCGCCCGCGGTGCTGCCGCACTTCCCCTGTTTGCCCATTTCATGATTGACCGTGATGTTTTGTTCAAGGAACCCATTTGATGTTGAGAGGAATTAACCCGCTGCTGAGCCCAGACCTGCTCAAGGTACTGTGTGCCATGGGCCATGGCGACGAGATTGCCATTGTTGATGGCAATTACCCGGCGGATACCGATGCAAAGCGCCTGGTGCGTCTCGATGGCCATTCAGCCACCGATATTCTCGAGGCCTGCCTCTCGGTCATTCCACTCGATGAAATGGTGCCCGATTGCGCCTTCCGCCCGGCCGCAGGCGGCGATCCCAAGCGCATCGAACCGATTTTCACCGACTTCGAAAAGATCGTGAAGAAGTGGGAACCGGCGCGCGACGTCAAGCCGCTTATCGGCAAGGAGTTCTATGACCGCGTCAAAGCCTGCTACGCCATCGTGGCCTCCGGCGAGCGCCGGCTTTATGGCAATATCGTCCTCAAGAAGGGCGTGATCCACCCTTGAGTGTGCCGCGCGTTGGTGTTTAACACCCGCTTATGATCGTGCTGGCCATCGATACCTGCTTCAACCGCTGCGCGGCCTGTCTCTATGACAGTGCTGCGGGGATCATGCTGGCCGAGGAAGCGCAGATAATGGAGCGCGGCCATGCCGAAGCGCTTGCACCTCTGGTGCAGCGGGTGATCAAAAACCAAAGGCTTGACCGCATCGCCGTCACCACCGGGCCCGGCACCTTTACCGGCTTGCGCATCGGTCTAAGCTTTGCCCGCGCTTTGGGTCTGGCGAAATCCATTCCGGTGATCGGGCTTGATACGCTCCATGCCGTGGCTTTGACTCATCGCGGCGTGACGGTGGCGCATCACGCCGGCAAGAGTGGATTCGTCTACGTGCTGCGCGCAGATGCTTCAGCAGATATCGAACTGTTGAAGCATGAGGACATGGATCAAACGGAGCTTCGCGGAACCGCAGCGGCCAGCGGTGACCTGCCAAACCTTGCCGCACTGGCGCGTTTCGCTGCAGCGCAGCCCCTGCCGGCACACATGCCAAGTCCGGTCTATCTGCGCGAGGCCGATGCCAAGCCGCAGGCCGCACCTGGCATGACACGAGCAGCAGCGCTGGAGGATCTGCCACAGCTTGCCGCGCTCCATTCTGCAAGTTTTCCGCATGGCTGGAACGTTGC
Organism: Aestuariivirga litoralis; assembly: GCF_015714715.1. Classification (NCBI taxonomy): domain Bacteria; kingdom Pseudomonadati; phylum Pseudomonadota; class Alphaproteobacteria; order Hyphomicrobiales; family Aestuariivirgaceae; genus Aestuariivirga; species Aestuariivirga litoralis. Next base: position 838,066 of record NZ_WAHS01000002.1, read on the forward strand.
GGATATGGAATCCATGTTGGTCATTCCCGGCACGCAAGCCTTCGTGGTGGAGCTGGCAGATAAAGTCATCGGCATGGTGATTGTCCGGGCCATTGCCGGTGAAGCAGAGATTCTCACCATCTGCGTCGCCCCTGCCTTTCGTCACAAGGGCATCGGACGAAAGCTGATGCAGGCCGTGGCGGTCTTGCCTTTCGACAAGATTTTCCTCGAAGTCGCCCACACCAATGAAGCGGCGCGCGCGCTCTACAAGGCGCATGGCTTTGTCGAAACCGGCCTCCGCAAAGCCTATTACAGCGATGGCGCCGATGCGGTGCTGATGACGCGGGCTCTCACATGAATATCGTGTTTGCAGTGATCAAGGCCTTGGCCTTCGTCCTGCTCACGCTACCGCTGATGCCGGTGCAATGGCTTTTGCTGAAAATCGAAGGCCCCTTCGCCAAACGCCTCCCGCATCTTTATCACCGCCTCGTCTGCAAAATCATCGGTCTCACGCTGGAGATCGAGGGCGCGATGAAAAGCGAAGGCTTGCTGGTCGCCAACCACACGTCATGGGCGGATATTCCCGTGCTGTCGGCACTGCATCCGGTGTCCTTCATTGCCAAGAAGGAAGTGAACACCTGGCCCTTCTTCGGATCTCTGGCGCGCCTGCAGCGCACGGTCTTTGTCAATCGTGAGCGCCGCAGTTCGACGGGTGAAAGTGCCAGCGAAATGCTGGATCGCCTCACCTCAGGTGACACGCTGGTGCTGTTTCCCGAAGGCACCTCACATCATGGCGGCTGGCTGAAGCCCTTCAAATCTTCCTTCTTCGGCGCGGTGGAAGGCACGGATATTCCGCTGATCCCCGTCACCGTCAGCTATCACCGCCTGAACGGGTTGCCGCTCACCTTGCGTCAGCGTCATGCCATCGCATGGATCGGCGATGTGGATTTGCTGCCGCATCTCTGGGATTTCCTGAAGGGCGGGCCTGTCTCGGTAAAGCTTACGATTCACCCGGCTTTGCGACCGTCGGACTTCAAGGATCGCAAGACGCTATCGCTCGCGGCGCAAAGCGTGATCGGTGCGAGCCTTCATTTCACGGCGTGAATTTGCACACCGATCCACCGTTTCAAATGGCAATGATGCCATCGACGCAGGTGACGCAATCACCACCAATTTGCACCACGCCTTGCGCGTCCACTGCAACGTCGATCAGGCCATTCCTGCCGATGCAGCGCCCCTGCGAGGCAGTGTATTTTCCGCCACCGGCACCGAGCAGGCCACGCTCCCAATGAAAGGCGGCAACGCAACCATTTCCGCTTCCACATACGGGGTCTTCGTCCACGCCATGCGCTGGTGCAAATGTGCGCACTTCAATTCCGGCAGCGCCCTGTTCATGCGCGCCGAACAAGGTGATGCCGATCACTTTGAGCTTGGTCGAGAGCGCTGAGAGGCGGGCCAAGTCAGGTTTCAATTGGAGCACCGCTGCGGAGCTTTCCAGACATGCAACAATCCAGACAGCACCAACATCGACAATCGCAGGAGCGACCTCGCGGTCAATCCTGCGGCCAAGGATGCGCTCAAGCTCGTCAAGATCCTCCTTCTGTATCGCGGTGAAGCTGGCCTTTGGCAGATTGAATGCCAGTCCATGTTTTCCGGAGCGGTCTTTCACGCTGACGTCAATGAGGCCAACCTTGCATTCCTGTACAAGCCGCCCATCTTGCCTGGGCGTGACGCGGCCGGCTTCAAGCAAGGCGTGGGCGCTGCCCAGCGTCGGGTGGCCGGCAAACGGCAATTCGCCCCTTGGCGTAAATATCCGCAGCAGAAAGTCGGCTGCCGCGGAAGATGGCGGCAAGACAAAAGTCGTCTCGGAAAGGTTTGTCCACCTTGCGATGGCCTGCATGTCTTCAGTGGCGAGACCTTCGCTGTCCAATACAACGGCTACCGGATTTCCCAGAAGGGGCCGTGAAGTGAAAACATCGACAACTTTGTAGACTCGTTTCATCACCTGCTCCCTTGTGGAATATCAACAACCCATTTGATCTCAGTCAGTGACTGTGCAGAGTTGCTCGCCTAGACCATCAATGCCGCAGTGGATCACGTCCCCGGCAGCAAGATAGTCCGGCTTTGGCTTGTTGAAGGCCACGCCAAATGGTGTGCCGGTCAGCACGGCATCGCCGGGCATCAGGCGCATGAATTCGCTTAAATGCGCAACGATCTGCGGCACCGAAAAAACCAGACGGCGGAGATGTGTATCTTGCCGGACGACATCATTCTTTTTGAGCCAGATTCGGCGGGTTGCCAGATCACGCATCTCATCCGCCGTCACCAGCCAGGGTCCGAACGGGCAAAATGTGTCGGCGCTTTTGGCCTTGCTCCATTGGCCCCCACGGTTGAACTGCCATTCCCGCTCGGTGAGGTCGTTGGCAACAGTGTAACCCGCGACGGCGGCGAGAGCCTCGCCTTCATCCACATTGGCAACCTCCCGGCCGATGACAAAGGCCAGCTCCACTTCCCAGTCGACGGCGCTGGCGGTCTTGGGAATCCTGATCGCATCATGGGGGCCGCAAAGTGCGGTTGGTGACTTGAAGAAGACCAGGGGTTCCTTGGGTATTTCAAATCCGGTTTCGGCGGCATGGTCTGCATAGTTCAGGCCGATGCAGATGATCTTGCCGGGTGTGGCCACCGGCGGGCCAAGACGGACCCCCGCTGCAACAACAGGGAATGTTGCAGGATCGCGTGATGCCAGTGCTGCAAGCGATGCCTTGCCAAGCGTCTCGCCCGCCCAATCTGCAACGACACCAGACACGTCGCGGATCCGGCCCTGTTGGTCTACAAGGCCAGGGCGCTCCGCGCCAGCTTCACCAAAGCGGACGAGTTTCATCGCAGGCCCACCAATCAGGACTGTCTTGCGATCACGTCAATTTCGACGCGTGCGCCCAATGGCAGCTTGGCCACCTGCACCGTGGTGCGGGCCGGAAAAGGCGCACTGAACATTTTGGCGTAGATGGCGTTCATCGCCGAAAAGTCATTCATGTCGGCCAGAAAGACATTGGCCTTGATCACGTTGTCAAAGCTAAGGCCGGCCGCACGCAGCACGCTTTTGACATTTTCAAAAGCCTGGTTCGTTTCGGCTTCCAGGCCGCCCGCGACCATTGCTCCGGTCTTGGGGTCCTGGCCCACCTGACCAGATGCATAGAGAAGCTCACCGGCCCAGACGGCATGTGCGAAGGGCCCGGCAGACGGTGCGAGGTCGGACGCGGTGACGGTTGATCGTTTCATTTGGCAGCCTTTCCAACGGCACAAGGGGAACCAGCGTGACGGAACCCCGCGACTTGTCTATACTTTGCATGGATTGAACCGGGCTTCTTGTCGGATATTGACCTATGGCCACGCCACAATTTGAAAGCCCGCTTGACCGGGCCACATTCCGCAAGACCGGCATGTTCGGTGGCTTTGACGTGATGTCGGCGCGCTTTGTGCACCACTCTTTCGCGCCCCATACGCATGATGAACTGATGATCGGTGTCATCCATGCTGGCGTGAAGGCATTCCGGCGCGGAAGGGCAACACAATTTGCCGCGCCGGGAAATCTTTCCGTCGTCAATCCCGGTGAGATGCATACCGGTGAGCGCGAGCAGGGCACCGAGCTGGTTTACGGTGCGCTCTATCTACCGCATGCATCTCTGGCGGCAATGTTTCCGGACCAGCCGCTCTCCGGTTCAGCAATCCGGCAACCGGTCATTGAGGACCCGGAAATCTGGCAAGGCCTGGCATGCACGCATCATGCGATGATGGCTGGCGGCGACGATGGCGCTGCCGGGGAAGCATTGACCTGGGCCATTGCATTGCTGTTTCACCGCTATGGGACAAACACCGTTCCTCAATCCGAAGCGGGCTGCCCAGCTGCGATAAAATCTGCCATTCAATTCATGCAGGCCCGCGCGGGCGATCCTATCAGCTTGGAAGAAGTGTCGAAAACAGCAGGCATCGGCCTGTTTCATCTCATCCGCCTCTTTCGCAAACACCTTGGCATGACGCCACATGCCTATCTGACCCAGATTCGCATCTCCAGATCACAGCAGCTTCTCAAGCTGGGTGCCCCGATTGCCCAGATCGCATTGGATGTGGGTTTTGCCGATCAGGCGCATTTCACCAAGCGCTTCAAACAGCTCACGGGGACGAGTCCCGCGCATTACGCGAAATCGGTCCAGTAGAAGCTGTAGCTTTGAGCACCGAGGACAATGTCTCCAAGGCTGAGGGCAGGATGCTGATCGGCAAATAGCCAAAGCCAAGTCGCAGGACAGACGAAGATTCACCAAACCAGGCGCCATTGCCGATTTGAAGTTCGGCCTTTGGGAGAGCCGACCAGAATCTGGCAACGCCATCTGCGTCGAAGGCGCTGGCCTTCAGCCTCAGGCAACAGAGCGCACCGCCATCCGGCTTGACCCACTCCACAAAGCTTTTGTTGCTTTCGATCCAACCGGCAACTTGGGAAAGCCCTTCCGCAAGCAGGCTGCGCCGCGCGGCGAGGATGTTCTCGCGATTTTCCAAAACGACTGCCGCCAGGGTTTCGTCAAGGGTCGAGCCGGACAGCACGATGTTCATTTTTGCAATGGTGATCCGATCACGAAGGTCGCGATCCCTGATGGTGAGCCAGCCGACCCTGAGGCCCGGAGCACCATGGGCCTTGGACACAGATCCACCCGTGATGACCTTCTCATCGAGATGGGCAGCGCTGGGCGGTGGGACGCTGTCGCCATAGGTGGCATCGCGGTAGATCTCGTCGATGAAGAGGCGTGCGGTTGGCGCCTTGGTGCGCATCACATCGAGGATGGCCTTGATCTCCTGCAGCCCGGTGAAAACGCCGCTGGGGTTTTGCGGGCTGGCGATGCTGACGAGTTTGGTGCGTTCGTTGAGAAGCGGCGCAATCAAATCCGCTGTCAGCTTGTAACCCCGGTCAAAGGCTAATCTGCATTCGCGCACAATGGCCCCAGCGCCCAGAAGCGAGTCGCGCGCGACCGGGAAGCAGGGCGTGGCAATGACCACTTCATCCCCGGGGCGGCAAAGTTCGAGCGCCAGCAGAAACAGGCCGAGTGCCGTGCCTTGCGTGGTGACCACTTCCTCCGGCGCAACCCCTGTCAGCGCTGCAACACACGATCGAAGGCGGGGCAGGCCGACAGATGAACCATATCCCAATTTGAGGCAGTCCAGCGCCGCGGCGCCCCCGGCCATTTCGAGGATCTCGCCGAAAGTCAGGTCCTGCGCGGTGCTTTCAGCCAGGTTGTAGCGCCGGTTGATATCCAGCAGCGAGATGATCTCGTTATAGGGAAAGCGCCCCTTCCAATTTGAACTGCCAGTCATGCCACCCTCATGTTTTCAATGAAGTGGGCGTTAGACCTCCGGGCAGTCCGGCGTCTTGTCGAAAGTTGCCATGACCCCCACTTGCGCTACCCCCGTCCCGATGACCAATAAAGTCCTGATCAAGACCTAAGGCTGCCAGATGAATGTCTATGATTCGTCACGCATGCGCGATGTGCTGGCGCCCTTGGGCTATGATGAAACCACCAGCGTGGACGAAGCTGATTTCGTCATCCTCAACACCTGCCACATCCGCGAGAAGGCCGCCGACAAAGTCTATTCCGAACTCGGCAAATTGCGCGACATGAAGGAAGAGCGCGCGGCCGGCGGCAAGGAGATGCTGATCGCGGTCGCAGCCTGCGTGGGCCAGGCCGAGGGCGGCGAGATCATCAAGCGCAACAAGGGCGTTGATCTTGTCTTTGGCCCGCAAACCTATCACCGCTTGCCGGAGCTGATGAAGCAGCGCGCCGAGCAGGGCCGCGCCGTGGTCGAAACCGAATTCGCGGTTGAACGCAAATTTGAAGGCTTGGCCTCGGCACCGCAAGCCATCGGCTCGGTCGCATCCTTCCTCACCATCCATGTACCGTTGCGGCCTTCGGACTTCAAGGATCGCAAGGCGCTGGCAGCGGCGGCAAGGCGAGTTATGGGAGGCAGTGGGGAGATCCGAGATTTTCGGTTGTGAAACGTTGACACAATTCCAAAATTACAAGTCCAGGTAGCGGGTGATATCGCAATTTTAACCCTACTGATGAACTAAGCCGTAATTGCGTAAAATTGTAATCATCCTCTTATCCATCGAGAATTTATCTGCCGCTCTCGATAAGAGGGTTTGCGATGATGTATTTGTTAAAACGGGCAAAATATTTTGCGTTTGCTGGTTTGGTTTCCGGTTTGATTTCGTGTCTGCCTGCTCAACGCGCGTTGGCGAGCAGCCTGGCTTTGACCGCTGACCACCAAAGCATCACACTGGTCAGCGGCATGACCGGGTTCCCAGCCACAAGCCTCACTGTATCTGGAACTTTTGGCGCTTACTACAGCATCGGCACAACCGGTTGCTTGTCCAATAATCCCTTTGTCGCGCATTCGACCAACAACGATGTCTTGCTTCTGGACGCGGTGGCCAATTGCTCCGTCACTTTGACGGTGACCGGCAGCAACCACGCCTCGGCATCAACCACGATAGATGTCACTGTGACCCCGCACGCAGTCGTTGCGAATGCATCGGCACAGCTGAAAAGCAAATTGCTGGCAACTCCGTTCCAACCTGTGTCTGCCACGGGCGCCAGCAACACGGTGCTGCATTACGCCGTATCGCCAGCACTTCCTGCAGGTCTTGTGATTGACGAGGCGACCGGCATGATCAGCGGTACGCCCACTGAAACATCAGGTGTAGCGACCTATGCCGTAAACGTAACCGATGATGGCGGCAACAGCGACTCTGGAGACTTCATGCTCTCGGTGGCGCCGCCCATTACGGTAAGCACAGATATTCCCAGCACGACCTTTCAAACCGGCGAGGCCAACAGCTTCACGCCGCTGAGCGTGACTGACGGCACCGCGCCCTATCAGTTTGCCGTCTCACCTGCATTGCCGGCGGGATTGTCTCTGGACACTTCAACCGGCACAATAAATGGTGCACCGCTTTCTGCTACGCCGACCACGACCCATACCATGACGGTGACTGACGCGAATGGCATTGCAGCCACTGGGGATTTTGATCTGGAAGTGGTGACAGCACTTTCTGCAACGGTCGTGAACGCGACAGCTCATATGCAAATCGGAAGCAGCGCAAATTTCACACCACTTGCGGTTTCGGATGGTACAGCGCCCTACATGTTTTCTGTAACACCCGCTTTGCCAAATGGCCTGACATTCGACAGTGCAACAGGCGATATTGCGGGAACGCCATTGGCTGCAGCTTCAGCGCATGACTATGTGGTGCATGTTCAGGATGCCCATGGCTTCAGCGTGTCCGGCCAATTTTCGCTGTCGGTCAGTTCTCCGCTTTCATCGGCGACGAATGGGGGCAGTATTGTCCTGCAGGCTGGTGCTGCTGCGACGCCCTTCGCGCCGATCACGGTCTCGGGTGGAACCGGCCCCTTCAGCTACCAGATCAACCCAGCATTGCCGTCAGGCCTGACTCTGGATGGAGCAACCGGACAGGTCAGTGGCGCGCCACTTTCCGCCGCCCCTGCGACGACTTATGCCGTCACCGTGAGTGATGCACACAACTTCACGTCTCAAGCAGATTTTGATCTGGAAGTGGTCACCGCGCTTACGGCAACAGTTGCAACCAGCACAACCCATTTGCAGATTGGTGCCGAAGCTCATTTCACGCCCGTTACCGCAGCATTGGGAACAGCTCCCTATGTCTTTTCAGTCACGCCGAACCTGCCGACGGGGCTCACACTGAACAGCAGCACGGGCGAAATCAGCGGAACACCCACCGCTTCTGCACCTGCCCACAGCTATACGATGCATATCCAGGACGCTCACGGTTTCAGCGCCTTAGGTCAATTCGCGCTGTCCGTTAGCTATGCCGTGTCGTTGACGGAAAACGTGAGCAGCATCGTCCTGCAGGCTGCGATAGAAGCCACGCCCTTCACACCCATCGAAGCAACGGGCGGCACGGCACCCTATCATTATCAGATTGCCCCGGATCTGCCGCCCGGACTTAGCATGAACATTTCGACGGGTCAGATCAGCGGCATGCCAAGCACAGTGTCTCCCGATGTGGTTTTCATAGTGTCCGTGACAGACAGCAACCCGGTGACACCCGAAACGCACCAGGCAAGCTTCCATTTGTCGGTTTCTGCATCTGCCAAGAGCAATGAAGTTTCCGGCCTGCAACAGACGGGCAGCCAGATTTCGGCTGAAACATCAGCCACCGTTGTCCATTCAATGCTTGATGACATGATTGGCAGCGCCATGGGTGGCAACTTTTCACCGTTCTCTGCCAATGAAGCGCAGGTGGCCCTGATGGTTGCACCCGGAATGCAAACCCCAGAAGGCCGGATCACGCCGACATCCGACACGACTTCAGCGGGCGTGACGAGCGGCAGTCCCTGGCGCATTTGGCTGAATGGCCGTTATACGCGCATCGGTTCGGGCAACCTGAGTGGTAACCAGCTCAATGGCTTGTTTGGAGTCACCTATCTCCTCAGCCCTAATCAACTGGCAGGCCTGTTTGCGGGCTATGAAACATTCAACTACTCATCCGCCACCGGCAGCACATTCCAGGGAAACGGAATTACCGTGGGTGCCTTGGTCGCAGGCACATTTGATGACCATCTCAAGCTGGACGGACGGCTTCTCACAACTTTGGCCAACTACAATGTGACATCAGGCCTGGCCACGGGCAACCTACAGGCTCACCGCCTGGGTGCAGAAGTCTCTGCCAGCTATGTTTTCAAAAGCGGGCCCAATTCAATTTCACCCTTCATCAAAAGTTCAATGTTGATGGAATGGCAGGGCGCTTATACCGATAGCCTCACGACATTTCACGCTGGCCAGTATTTTGCTGAGGGCACATTGTCGCCGGGTGTGCAGTTTTCCCACACGATACGTCTCGACAACGGCGATACATTCACGCCCTATATTTCCGCGGCCGCCAATCTGACGTTTGGAAACACCAACCTGGTGGGTTTTGCTGGCCAGCACGGCATAGGCGGGCGTTTTATGGGTGGCATCAACTACCGGACGGCAGGTGGCACAACGCTGGGATTGCAGGCCGACTACACCGGCATCGGCCGTGACCTGCTGACCCAAACCTATGAAGCGACGCTGACGATTCCCTTCTGAGGGAATGAGCCCAGCGATGCCCAATAATGTGGGGCGCGAATTGTTTCCCTGACAATTCAGCCTCAGACGGCCCGCCATATCCCAGCCTTCATTTCCCCCATGAAATCGGCTAGGTCCCTCTGCATGACCAAGAAAGTCCTGATCAAGACCTATGGCTGCCAGATGAATGTCTATGATTCGTCACGCATGCGCGATGTGCTGGCGCCCTTGGGCTATGATGAAACCACCAGCGTGGACGAAGCTGATTTCGTCATCCTCAACACCTGCCACATCCGTGAAAAGGCAGCCGACAAAGTCTATTCCGAACTCGGCAAATTGCGCGACATGAAGGAAGCCCGTGCCACAGACGGCAGGGAGATGCTGATTGCGGTGGCCGGCTGCGTGGGCCAGGCCGAAGGTGGCGAGATCATCAAGCGCAATAAGGGCGTTGATCTAGTGTTCGGACCACAGACCTATCATCGCCTGCCGGAGCTGATGAAGCAGCGTGCCGAACAAGGCCGCGCCGTGGTCGAAACCGAATTCCAGGTGGAACGCAAATTCGAAGGCTTGGCCTCGGCACCGCAAGCCATCGGCTCGGTTGCCTCCTTCCTCACCATCCAGGAAGGTTGCGATAAATTCTGCACCTTCTGTGTGGTGCCCTATACGCGCGGTGCGGAATTCTCGCGGCCTGTTGCCCAGATTCTTGAAGAGGCCCGCAAACTCGCCGCCAAGGGCGTGCGCGAAGTCACTCTGCTGGGCCAGAATGTGAATGCCTATCGCGGCGAAGGTGGCAATGGCCCGGAGAGTCTGGCTGGCCTCGTCACCCGCCTGTCACAGATTTCCGGCATTGAACGCATCAGATATGTCACCAGCCACCCGCGCGATATGAGTGATGATTTGATTGCGGCCCATGCCAGCAACGAAAAACTGATGCCCTATCTGCATCTGCCCATCCAGTCCGGCAATGACCGCGTGTTGAAGGCGATGAACCGCGGCCATTCCGTGTCGCATTACATGAACATCATTGACCGTATCCGCAAAGCCCGCCCCGATATTGCTTTGTCCGGCGATTTTATCGTGGGCTTCCCCGGCGAGACCGAAGAAGAATTCGACGACACGCTGAAAGTGGTCGCCGATGTGGGCTACGCCTCGGCCTATAGCTTTAAATATTCGCCCCGGCCCGGAACGCCCGCCGCCGAAAAAACCAATCAAGTGCCGGAAAAGGCCAAGAATGAACGCTTGGCCCGCCTGCAAAGCCTGATTTTGCAGCAGACAGCGACTTTCAACGCGTCCTGCGTCGGCAAGACATTTCCGGTGCTTCTGGAGAAGCCCGGCCGCCAGCAAGATCAATTGATTGGCAGATCGCCCTATTTACAGTCGGTCCATCTGCCGTCTGACGGTCTTAAAATTGGTGATATTGCTCCCATATCCATCAAGGCTGTTGGCCCCAACTCACTTTCGGGGCAGTATAGCCCCATCACTTGAGTCTTTTCGCAAAGGAGCCTCGCACTTTTGAACCGTCCTGCCATCGCTTTGAAAGCCGCTGAATCCGACGAGGGCGCACTCTCCCTCGCCTTTGATGACAACCGCGTAATGGCTCTTCTTCTGGGTGAGCATGACGCGCATCTGGCGGTGATCGAACATCGCCTGGGCGTTTCGATTACCCCGCGCGGCAACCGCATCACCATCAAGGGTGACAAGCATCAGGCGGAATTCACCCGTGCTGTTCTTCTCCATCTCTATACCAAGGCAGCGCGCGGCGGAGACATCAACCGTGGCGAAATCGACGGCGCCATCCGCATGGTGAAGCTGGCCGAGTCGGCCGAACACGGCGGCCATGGCCAAGACGGCGGCGTGCGTACAAGGCGCAAGACCATCAATGCCCGCACGCCTAATCAGCAGAATTACATCGAACAGATCCGCAAGAACGAGCTGGTCTTCGGCGTGGGCCCCGCGGGCACCGGCAAGACCTATCTCGCCGTGGCCTGCGCCGCCGAAGCCTTGATGAATGGCGAAGTGGACCGTGTGATCCTTTCGCGCCCCGCTGTGGAAGCCGGTGAACGCCTGGGCTTCCTGCCCGGCGACATGAAGGAAAAGGTCGATCCCTATCTGCGCCCGCTTTACGATGCGCTCTACGACATGATGCCGCAAAGCCTCGTGCAAAAAGCGCTGGCTGAAAACCAGATTGAAATCGCACCGCTGGCCTTCATGCGTGGCCGCACACTGTCGTCGGCCTTCATCATCCTCGATGAAGCCCAGAACACCACGCCGCAGCAGATGAAGATGTTTTTGACCCGCTTGGGTGAAGGTAGCCGCATGGTGGTGACGGGTGACCCGACCCAGATCGACTTGCCCTCCGGCATCGGCTCTGGCCTTGTCGAAGCCACTTCAATCCTTGATGGCGTGAAGGGCATCGGCATTACCCAATTCATCAATTCCGACATTGTGCGCCATCCATTGGTGGGCCGCATCGTGCAGGCCTATGACAAGCGCCAGGCGAAAGCGCCGCCCCGGAACAGATAATGCAGCCTGATTTAGTTGTGGCTGACCAGCGCTGGGCCAAGATCCCGGCGCTGAAGGCCTGGGTCAAGAAAGCCCATCTCGCCGCCCTGAAGAAATCCGATGCTGCCCGCCCAGTCACCATCCTGCTCAGCGATGATGCCGAACTCAAAACCTTGAACCGCGATTGGCGGGGCAAGGACAAGCCTACCAATGTGCTCTCTTTCCCGGCGGCGGCGGCAAAACTTCCCAAGGGCGAAGTGGCTCCACTGGGCGACATTGCCCTGAGCTACGACACCTGCGCCAAAGAGGCGAAGGAAGCCGGGAAAACCCTTCGTGACCATGCCGTGCATCTAGTCGTGCATGGGCTGCTGCACCTCACCGGCCATGATCATGAAATCGAAGTGGAAGCCGAAGCCATGGAGCGCAAGGAAACCCGCATCCTTGCCAAATTGGGCATTGCCGATCCATATGTGCTAAATGACGGCCATGAGTGAACCGAAAAAACCAACCCTGCTGAGCAAGCTGAAGCGCAGGCTGGGCCCGAAAGCTGTGGGTCTAGAAGAAACCCTCGATACGGTGATTGAAGAACATGCCGGCGAAGAGGGTGCGCCCACTTTGGATGGCGATGCCCGCTCGATGATGCGCAATGTCATTGGCTTTGCCGATATGCGCGTCAATGACCTGATGGTGCCGCGCGCCAATATTATCGCGGTGGACCAGGAAAAGACCATGCGCGAACTGCTGGCCGAATTCATCGAAGCCGGCCATTCGCGCCTGCCGATCTTCCGCGAAAGCCTGGATGACATTGCCGGCATGGTCCATGTGAAGGACTTCCTGCGCTGGATGACGGTGCGCGGCAAGCGCAAGAAGACCAAGACCTCGCCGGACGCTGGCCTCGAACTGCCCGCCAAGGAATTGTCATCCTCGTTGAAGCAACATAACAGCCTGCTGCGCGATGTGCTCTTCGTGCCACCCTCGATGCCGGCACCTGATCTGCTCATTAAGATGAAGGCTTCGCATATTCACTTGGCCATCGTGGTCGATGAATATGGCGGCACCGATGGTCTGGTCTCGCTGGAAGATCTGGTGGAAGTCATCATCGGTGACATTTCCGATGAACATGACACCGACGAGGAAGCCGATCTTTTCGACAAGATCGATGACGTCACCTACATGGCCAATGGCCAGGTCGAGATTTCGAAGCTGGAGCAGGAACTGCACCGCGAACTGCTCGCCCCTGAGCGCAAGGATGAAGCCGACACGCTGGCTGGCCTGGTGTTTGAAATGGCCGGCCGTGTGCCCATCCGTGGCGAAATCATCAAGCATCCGGCAGGACTCGAATTCGAGATCGTGGAATCTGACGCAAGGCGCATCAAACGCGTGCGCATCCACGCGCCGCTGCCCACACCTGAATCTGCCGCAGAAGAAAGTGCAGGCGGCTGATGGGTATCCTGAAGCCCCCGCAACCTTTCGCCGACAAGCCGGGCCTCGCCGGGCTCGATGCCCGCTCGCGCGAAATCTTCCGCAACATCGTGGAAACTTATATCGCCACCGGTGAACCGGTGGGCTCACGCACCATTTCAAAAGCGCTGACAGCGTCGCTGTCGCCTGCGTCCATCCGCAATGTGATGATGGATCTGGAAGAGACCGGCCTGATCTATGCCCCGCACACATCTTCAGGCCGCATGCCCACCGAAGTGGGCCTGCGCTTCTTCGTCGATGCACTGCTCGAAGTGAATGCCATTGATGATCATGAGCGCGCCCGCATCGATGCTGAAGTGGCGGCCTCTAACCGCCAGCGCCGCGCCGAGGATGTGTTGGGCGAAGCCTCCGCCATGCTGTCCGGCCTGTCGCATTGCGCCTCTTTGGTGATGAGCCCGAAATTCAACGCCAAGCTCAAGCATATCGAATTCGTCAATCTCTCACCAGGCCGTGCGCTGGTCATTCTGGTCAGCGAGGATGGCAGCGTGGAAAACCGTCTGGTCGAAGTGCCACCCGGACTTCCAGCATCAGCCTTCATTCGCGCCACCAATTATCTTTCCAGCCTGGCTCAGGGCCGCAGCATTGATGAAGTGCGCAAGCATGTGGGCCAGGAAGTGCAATCGGCCCGGCGCGAGCTGGACGAAATTTCGGCGCGTCTCGTTGAAAGCGGCCTCGCCGTCTGGTCGGCTCATGATGATCCCGCCGCCAAGAACCTGATCGTCAAGGGCCAGGCTAATCTGCTCGAGCGCAATGATGCCGCTGATCTGGACCGTATCCGCCGCCTGTTCGACGATATCGAAAACAAGAAGGATCTGGTGGACATTCTGGGCCTCGCTGAAAAGGCCGATGGCGTACGCATCTTCATCGGATCGGAAAACCGGTTATTTTCGATGTCTGGCTCGTCGCTGATCGTGGCGCCCTTCAAGAACCGCGAAGAACAGATCGTGGGCGTGCTGGGTGTGATCGGGCCCACCCGGCTGAATTACGCGCGGATCATTCCGATGGTGGATTATACCGCTAAGCTGGTCGGTCATCTGCTCTCTTGATTTTTACCCCGTAATTTCCGATATGCGGGGCCATGAGCAGAGATGATGACTTCCCCGAAGAACTGGCCGGCCATTTTGACCAGCCGGAAACCGAATCCGATGAAAAGGATTTGGAGATCGAGACGCTGAAAGAACAGGTCGCTGAGAGCAAAGACCGCCTCCTGCGTCTGGCTGCCGATATGGACAATCTGCGCAAGCGCGCCGAACGCGAAAAGGCCGAAGCCACGCTTTACGCCGCCACCAATTTCGCCCGCGATCTGTTGAGCGTGGCTGACAATCTGGGCCGGGCGCTGCAGGCTTTGCCTGAGCAAGAGCGTGACCATGCCGGCGAAGTCGAGAAGAATCTGATCACCGGCGTGGAAATGACCGAGCGCGAGCTGCTCAGCACCTTCCAGCGCCACGGCATCCGCAAGCTGGAAACCGTTGGCCAAAAGTTTGACCCGAATTTCCATCAGGCCATTTTCGAAGTGCCTACATCCGAAAAGCCGCCCGGTATCGTGATGCAGGAAATGCAGGCCGGTTACGCCGTGGGCGACCGCTGCTTGCGGCCTGCCATGGTAGGTGTATCAAAAGCGGAAGGTTAAGCCCCCAACACGTCTTCCGCCTTGAATGTCTCGATTCTTCCAAACCCACCAACCACATGCACGGTTTCGGGATACAGCCGAAAAAAGCTGAAATCCTTGAACCCGGCATAGCCCGCCGCGTAAGGGTGAGCGGCAATATAGGCCTTCCCCACTTCATCGGCTGAAACCTGCTCGACCACCCCCATGAAGCTCGCGCGCAGGCCAGTTAACGCGTCACCTTCCGCCGCAGGCTCCGCCACCAGTAGGCTCACGCGCGAATCCAGCGCGATGCCCTTGGTATGCCTTGCCAATTGCGAGAACAGGAAGATCGGCCGGCCCAGCCGGTCGCAGGCATAATTGGCCAGCGAGACATAAGGCCCGCCATTTTCAAAATCCACCACGCCCAGACTGCCCACCTTGTTGCGTAAGAGCGCCGACTTGGCCATGGAAGCTGTTTCATTCATCGCGCTGGTCTTGCCTTCATTCTGGGGCTAAAAGCCCTGCCACAATTTGTTCCAGTTTCATCCCTACCAGACGCAGCCGAACCTGAAGAAGGAAATAATGAATGCCTACAGTGGCTTTGGTTGATGATGACCGCAATATCCTGACCTCCGTGGGCATGGCCCTGGAAGGCGAAGGCTATACGGTCCAGAAATACAATGATGGCGCCGCTGCTTTGCAGGGCCTTCAGGACAATCCGCCCGACATGGCCATCTTCGATATCAAGATGCCGCGCATGGACGGGATGGAGCTCTTACGCCGCATCCGCCAGAAAACCGATCTGCCAGTAATCTTCCTCACCTCGAAAGATGACGAGATCGACGAACTCTTTGGCCTCAAGATGGGCGCTGATGATTTCGTCAAGAAGCCTTTCTCGCAGCGCCTTTTGGTTGAGCGCGTCAAAGCCGTGCTGCGCCGCGCCGCGGCTCGCGAAGGTAATGCAACCCCGCCGGATGCTTCGAAGATCATTGAACGCGGCAAGCTGGTGATGGATTCGGATCGCCACGCCTGCACCTGGTCGGGCCAGCAGGTCACTTTGACCGTCACCGAATTTCTCATTCTGCAGGCGCTCGCTCTGCGCCCCGGCATTGTCAAAAGCCGCGATGCGCTGATGGACGCCGCCTATGATGACCAGGTCTATGTCGATGACCGCACCATCGACAGCCACATCAAGCGCTTGCGCAAGAAGTTCACCCAGGTTGACGAGACCTTTGACGGCATCGAAACGCTGTATGGCGTGGGCTATCGTTTCAAGGAACAGTAAGGCCTTAAGTGTTGCAAGCCGCTCCCGAAGCCGAAGAGGTTGAGGCCGCCGAACCAGGCGGCAGCAAACTCCAGAAGCGGCGCAGCCTGTGGACCTGGCTGCCCACGGGAAGCCTTGCCTCGCGCATTGCCATCATCAACATTATCGGCCTGCTCATCCTGTCGGGCGGCATTCTCTATTTCAACCAGTTCCGCCAAAGCCTGATCAAGGCCCGTGTCGACTCGCTGTTGGTGCAGGGCCAGATCATCGCAGCCGCCGTGGCGGGCTCGGCCACCGCCGATACATCCTCCATCGTGATTGATCCCGGCAAGCTCGGCTCCGAAACCGAAGATGACACGGCGACCGATCTGGGCCAGTCTGACTTTGATTTCGCCATCAAGCCTGATCGCGCTGGCCCAGTGCTGCGCCGGCTGTTGAACAACACCAATATCCGTGGCCAGATCATCGATTCCGATGGCAATCTGGTGGTGGATTCGATCTTTCTCTATGGCGGCAATGACATCGTGCAAACCAATATTGCCCCGCCGGTGCCCGTCACCTGGCGCACCAAACTGGCTGAGCTGAGCAATTCCATCGATTATCTGTTCTTCGGCTCGAATTACCCGATCCAGCAGGATTACGGTTGGGACAACAACCAGACGCGGCCCGAAATCTCCGCCGCCATCAGTGGCGCCACCTTGAGTGTGGTGCGCCTGAATTCCAAAAAGGAAATCACCGTCATGGTGGCCGCCCCCATCCAGCGTTTCCGCGCGGTGCAGGGCGTGCTGGTGCTGTCCACGCAAGGCGGCGAAATTGACTCGGTGCTGCGTGAGGAGCGCCGCACGGTCTATATGACCTTCGGCCTCACCGCCTTGGTCACGCTGTTCCTCTCTTATCTTCTGGCCCGCACCATCGCCCGGCCGATCCGCAGGCTTTCAGCGGCAGCAGACCGGGTGCGCCGGGGCATCAATCACAGCCGGGTGGAGATTCCAGATTTCTCTTCGCGCCGCGATGAAATCGGCCAGCTGTCAGGCTCACTGCGCCACATGACGGCAGCTTTGTATAACCGTATCGCCGCCATCGAAGCCTTCGCCGCCGATGTGGCGCATGAGCTGAAAAACCCGCTGACTTCGATGCGCAGCGCGGTGGAAACTCTGCATTACGCCAAGACCGACGACCAGCGCGGCAAACTGATCGAAATCGTGGTGCACGACGTACAGCGCATGGACCGCCTGATCAGTGACATTTCCGATGCCTCGCGCCTCGATGCGGAGTTGGCCCGCTCTGAAGTGCAGCCCATCGATTTTGCCAGGCTGGTCGAAAACATCGTGACCCACGCCAATGACACGGCGAAGGAAGGCGCTGCCAAGGTGGAATTTGCCATGCAGGATGCCAAGGCGCCATTGGGGGCTTTCATGGTGCTGGGCCATGATTCACGCTTGGGCCAGGTGCTGCGCAACCTGATCGACAATGCTCGCTCCTTCACAGCACCGGGCACCGCGCTCAATATCCGCGTGCGCCGCGTGGGTGATGAAGTGGAAACGCGCGTCGATGATCATGGCCCAGGCATCCCAGCTGAAAATATTGAACGCATCTTTGAGCGCTTTTATACCGACAGGCCGCATCAGGGCTTCGGTGGCAATTCTGGTCTCGGTCTCGCCATCTCGCGCCAGGTGGTTGAGGCACACAAGGGCCGCATCTGGGCCGAGAACCGCACCGGCAAAGCTGATGCTTCGGGTGAAAAGCCGGTGCTGGGCGCGCGCTTTGTGATCCGCCTGCCGGCCATGCCGCAAGGCTGGAGGGCCGAGGGATGAGCAGCATTCACGCCACTTGTATCGTGGTCGGTAAAACCGGCGTGCTGATCCGTGGTGCTTCGGGTTCAGGCAAATCCAGCTTGGCTTTGCGGATGATCGATGGCGAGGGTTTCGGCCTTCACGAAAAAATCCTGCGCACCAGGCTGGTGGCGGATGATCAAGTGGTGTTGCGCGGAAAGGGCAAGAAGCTGGTGGCTTCCGCGCCCGAGAAAATCAATGGCCTGATTGAAATTCGCGGCATCGGCATTCTGCCCGCCAAGCACAAGCGCAAGACACGGGTAAAGCTTGTGGTTGATCTTGGCCCGGCAGTTTCCATCCCCCGCCTGCCGGAAGATGCCGAAGGCAAGATCGAGCTGGAAGGCATCAGGCTGCGCCGCATTTTCCTCGACGCCGCATCGCCTTCCGCAGCGTCTGCCCTGCGCGCCGCCGTGTCGCAGTTGCGCCCGCGCAAGAAGTCCTAAAAAGCTTCAAATCCCTGAGGATTTGCTCTAGACAAGTCCTTCCTTCTTTTGAGCGCGTCCATGAATTTCAAGGCAAAAGTACAATGATCGGTTTGGTGCTCGTCACCCATGGGCGGCTGGCGCTGGAATTCATTCACGCGCTCGAACATGTGGTCGGCAAGCAGGATTGCATCGAAGGCGTGTGCATCGGCCCGGATGACCGGATGGATTCAAGGCGAGGCGACATCGCCGCCGCCATCAGCCGGGTGAACCGGGGCGAGGGCGTGATTGTGCTCACCGACATGTTTGGCGGCACGCCCAGCAATCTGGCGATTTCACTTCTCGAAGAAGGCAAGGTGGAAGTGGTGGCCGGCCTCAATCTGCCGATGCTGGTGAAGCTGGCGCGCGTGCGCAAGGATTTCAATTTGCACAAGGCCGCTGCCGCCGCCCAAGATGCGGGCCGCAAATATATCAACATCGCCTCACAAGTTTTGCAGGGCGAATAAAATGGCCAGCCTGACCCGCGAATTGCAGATCATCAACCAGCGCGGTCTGCACGCCAGGGCCTCCGCCAAATTCGTGAAATGCGCCGAAGGCTTTGACGCCAACATCATGGTCTCCAAGGATGGCCAGGCCGTGCCCGGCACCTCGATCATGGGCCTGATGATGCTGGCCGCCAGCATGGGCACGTCGATCTCGGTGGAAGCCTCTGGCCCGCAGGCCGAAGCGGCGATGACAGCGCTGGCCGCATTGGTTGATGCCAAGTTCGACGAGGATTGAATGGCAGGGTCTGTCCCGCTTCTGAAGCCGGATGGCCGCCAGTCTGAAACGGCGCTGTCGATCCAGCGCGGCGTGGCCCGTATGTTGCGCGATCACAATTATGCGATGCTCACCGAATTCACTTTAGCCTCAGGCCGTCGCGCCGATGTGATCGGCCTTTCGCCCGAAGGCCAGATCTGGATCATAGAAATCAAATCCTCGCCGGAAGATTATCGCGCCGATGGCAAATGGCATGAATACCGCGAATATTGCGACCGCTTCTCCTTCGCCGTGCCACCCACCATGGATTATGTGATTATCCCAGAAGAGGCCGGGCTCATTGTGACTGATCAATGGGGTGCTGAAATCCTGCGCGCCGCTTCTGAACATCCGATGCATGCCTCGCGCCGCAAGGCGGTCACCCACAACTTCGCCCGCACCGCTGCCTTGCGCCTGCAGGCGGTGTGGGAGGGTAGGTTTGTTCTTTAAATGTTCCTTGACTCTGATTCGCGGCTAAGTCTAGGGTTTCAGCTCTAGTTGAGGAAGAACGCGAATGACGGCGCGGGTTGCAACGGTGGCGTTTCAGGGGATTGAGGCTGTGCCTGTCGATGTGCAGGCGCAGTTCATGTCCGGCCAGGTGCATTTCAATATTGTGGGCCTGGGCGACAAGGCCATTTCCGAAAGCCGCGAACGGGTGCGCGCGGCGTTGCATGCCATCGGCCTTGGCCTGCCGGGCAAGCGGCTGGTGGTCAATCTGTCGCCCGCTGATCTGCCCAAGGAAGGCAGCCATTATGATCTGCCCATCGCGCTGGCTATTCTTTCAGCACTCGGCGTGGTGCCGCCGGATTTTCTCTCGCGCTTCGTGGTGCTGGGTGAATTGGGTCTTGATGGTGCGCTGCTTCCCGTCTCCGGCGCATTGCCTGCCGCCATGTCCGCGGTGGCGCGTGATCTCGGCATCATCTGCCCCAAACTTTCAGGCCGCGAAGCAGCCTGGGCCGGGGAGAAACTGGATATTCTGGCCCCTGCCAATCTGGTGCAGCTGATCAACCACGTGAAAGGCGCGCAGCTGCTCTCGCGCCCTGCGCCGCATCTTTCCATTCAGGACGAAACCCTGCCTGACCTCGCCGACCTCAAAGGCCAGGAAGCCGCCAAGCGCGCACTGGAAGTGGCCGCTGCTGGAGGTCATCATCTGCTTCTCGTCGGCCCGCCGGGCGCTGGCAAATCCATGCTGGCCGCTCGCCTCCCTTCGATCCTGCCGCCGCTTGATCCACGTGAAATGCTGGAGGTCTCGATGATCTCCTCGCTAGGCGGCGAGTTGAAAGACGGCCAGCTCACCAGGCGCCGTCCGTTCCGCTCACCCCATCATTCGGCCTCCATGCCTGCACTAGTGGGTGGCGGCATCAGACCGAAGCCCGGTGAAATGGCGCTTGCGCATCACGGCGTATTGTTTCTGGATGAGTTGCCGGAATTCCAGCCGCGCGTGCTGGAAGCCTTGCGCCAGCCGATGGAGAATGACGAAGCCCTCGTGGCGCGCGCCAATTATCATGTCACTTATCCGGCGCGCTTCCAGCTGATCGCGGCGATGAATCCGTGCAAATGCGGCATGGCCGGAGAGCCGGGCCACCAATGCCGCACCGGGCCGCGCTGTGCGACGGATTATCAGGCGCGAATTTCTGGCCCGCTGCTCGACCGTATGGACATGCAGCTCGAACTGGCCGCGGTGCGCGCCATTGATCTGGCTCTGCCGCCGCCCAAGGAAAAAAGCGCGGATGTAGCCGCCCGCGTCGCTGCAGCCCGCATGATTCAGCAGGAACGTTTCACCGCCATGGGTCTCGAGCGCATCCGCACCAATGCCCAGGCCGATGGCAGCGTGCTGGAACAGATCGCCAGTCTCGATGCCGGCAGCCAAGCCCTGATGACGGACGCGGCTAACGCGATGAACCTTTCGGCGCGCGGCTATCACCGCGTGCTGCGCGTGGCCCGCAGTATCGCCGATCTGGCCGCTTCGGAAAATATCGGCCGCATCCATCTGGCAGAAGCGCTGAGTTACCGCCAGCGCGCGGCCTCCCTGCGCGCCGCCGCTTAACTCCGCCTTTACCCTGATTGAACCTTGTCGCGCGGCTGCAAGCCTTCCGAGTCACTCTTGCCTGCAAAGTGGCAGGATGACAGACATGCATGCCGAACCTGTTCTGACCAGCACTGAAGCCCCGCTGCCTCTTGGCTTGTGGCTCCCGATCACCGCTCTCTCGGTGGCCGCAGCAATCCTGGCGGTCATGGCCGGCATTTTGCTGATGCATGACGAAAGCCTGGCTCTGGTGCGCATCGCCGCCTGCCTCTCACTCGGCATGGTGATGGCACTGGTTTTCCTGCTGCGTTCCGGCCATGCCATGCGCAACGCCGCCGCCGAATTGGCGCTGCATGAAAAATCCCACCGCTTGGCCACCATGAGCCATGAGCTGAGAACCCCGCTGAACGGCATCATCGGCATGCTCTCCCTGCTGTCGGAAACCGGCCTTACGGCGCATCAAAGCAATTTCGCAGAAACCGCACAGTCATCGGCGCGTGCACTTCTGTCCACCATTGATGAAATCCTCAACACCGCCAAGGCCGAAACCCATGCCAAGGAACGCGCCTTGCTTGATCCGGTGGCGCTGGTTGAAAGCGTGACCGAGCTTCTGGCGCCGCGTGCCCATGCCAAGGGCATCGAGATTTCCGCCCGCGTGGCCGCATCGGTTCCCGCCGAAATCATTGCAGATGAGTTGAAGCTGCGCCAGCTGCTGTTCAACCTGGCGGGCAATGCCATCAAGTTCACCGAAAAAGGCGGCGTGTCCATCACCCTGTCCATGGCGCCGCATGACCGGCTGCAGATCGAGGTCAAAGACACCGGCATCGGCATGAGCGAAGAAGAACAGGCCCGCATCTTTGAACCCTTCGTGCAAGCCAATGCACAGACGCAGCGTAAATTCGGCGGCACTGGGCTGGGCCTCGCCATTAGCCGCAAGCTGGTGGAGTTTTTGGGTGGCAGTATCAATGTCGCCTCAAAACTGGGTGAAGGCACACTGTTCACTTTGCTCCTGCCGGTCAAATCCATCGCTGGCCAGGATGCGCCACGCAACTCGCTGGAAAGCCGCCATTACCTGTTGGCCATGCAAGAAGGTTTTTCCCGCGCCCATCTCGCCGAAACGCTGGCGGAGCTGGGCGCCAAAGTCAGCTTCATCGCCACCCGCGCCGAACTGGCCAAGGCGCTGAAGTCCACCAATCCCTTGCAGCACGTGATCTGCGCCAGCCCGCATTTTGCGCAATTGCACGCCTGGGCCCGTTCCAAACGGCGCGGACCTGCACATGTCTGGGTCATGCTGAAGGCAGAAGAGCGCCACGCCCATCCCGATCTGCTGAAGGCGCCCTTCGCCGGCTATCTCCTGAATCCATTGCGGCGCTCCACTTTGCTCGGCCGCCTCGCCGCCCATAATGGCAAGGCGCTCAAACAAACCAGCGCCACATTGCGCAAGGCCAAGCCGGCACCACCCACACAACCGAGCCTCGCGCTTTCAGTGCTGCTGGCGGAAGATAATGCGGTGAACGCCCTGCTTAGCCGCACCCAGCTCGAACGCCTGGGCCACCGCGTCACCCATGTGGCCGATGGCAAGATCGCGCTGGACGTGCTCCACTCACAATTGCATTTTGACATTGCTCTTCTCGATGTGGAAATGCCGCATTTCACCGGCCATGACGTGGCCCGCGCCTTGCGCAACGAACCAGGGTTGCAGCACCGCCGCAGCCTCCCCATTTTGGCGCTCACCGCCAACGCACGCGATGAAGATGTGAGGGCCTGCCGCAATGCTGGCATGGATGATCATCTGGCCAAGCCTTTTGACCGGCTGGATCTTGAGGAAAAGATCAACGCCCTGTTCAAGGCGTCCGGCCAGAAGGCGGCCTAGCCTTTAAGAATCTGTCACAAATGTAAGCTCAACCGTGCCCAGCCATGGGAGATTGACTTGCAGCATGACCGCGCCGGCGTTAAGCGCCACGAGATGAAAATCCGGTTTGCAGAAACGCCCGGCGAAATCGCCATGGCCCAGAGGCTGCGCTACCATGTGTTCCATGATGAAATGGGTGCAAGCCTGCAAGGCCGCAGCGGCATGGATGAAGACCGTTTCGATCCCGTCGCCGATCATCTTCTGGTCATTGAGCCCGCCGGCGAAACCGCATCGGAATTTCCGGTAAGCGATGGCAATCTAGTCGGCACCTACCGCCTGATCCGCCACCAGCCGGGCACTGATTCAAGCGCCTTCTACAGTTCCGGCGAATATGATCTCGCTCCCTTACTGACGCGCAAGCCCGATCTGCATTTCCTTGAACTCGGCCGCTCCTGCATCCTGCAGCGCTGCCGTGGCACCGCGGTGATCGAGCTGCTGTGGCAGGGCATCTGGGATTATGTGCGTCAGCACAAAATTGATGTGATGCTGGGCTGCGCAAGTTTCGAAGGCATTGATCCCGCCGCGCATAAAGGCCCTTTGAGCTTTCTCGCCCAGCAAATCGTTACGCCGCCGGATTGGCAGGTGAAGGCCATCGCCAGCCGCTATCAGAAAATGGATTTGGTGCCGCGCGAATCCTACGATGCCAAGCGCGTGCTGGTGTCTCTGCCGCCGCTGATCAAAGGCTATCTGCGTCTCGGTTGCCATTTCGGCGAAGGCTGCGTCATCGATCATGATTTTAACAGCGTAGACGTGCTGATCGTGCTGCCTGTATCGGCGATCAATCCACGCTATTTTGCCCGCTTCGGCGCGCCGGCCTAGCCGCTTGGCGGCAGGCCCGCCCTTTGTTAAGGGAGGGCATGGATTCCATCCCCCAGACATCAGGCAGCGAGGCTGATCTTCAGTCCACGCCGATGATGGCGCAATATCTGGAGATCAAGCGCGGCTATCCCGATGCGCTGCTGCTCTATCGCATGGGTGATTTCTACGAGATGTTTTTTGACGATGCCGAAAAGGCATCGGCCACTCTGGGTATCGCGCTGACCAAGCGTGGCAAGCATCGCGGGGTGGATATTCCGATGTGCGGCGTGCCGGTTCATGCGCTCGATCAATATCTGCAGAAGCTGATCCGCTTTGGCCACCGCGCGGCCATTGCCGAGCAGATGGAAGACCCGGCCGAGGCCAAAAAGCGCGGTTACAAATCGGTGGTGGCGCGCGACGTAGTGCGCCTGATCACCCCTGGCACCTTGACCGAGGATGCGCTGCTCGATTCATCGGCTAGCAATCACCTCGCCTGCCTGACAGGAGTGAAATCCACCGGCGAACTGGCACTGGCCTATGCCGATATTTCCACTGGCAAGCTCGCGGTGCTGCCCACGGACAGCGCGCGATTGGCTGCTGATCTGGCGCGCCTCGCGCCGTCCGAAATCTTGGTCAATGACGCGGTGCTGGAAAGTGACACGATTTCCAGCATTGTCGATGGCACCGGCACATCGGTTACACGCCTGCCCGCCAGCCGCTTTGACAGCACCGGTGCCACTCATATTCTGAAGGCCCATTTCGCGGTGGAAAGCCTCGATGTCTTCGGCGATTTCAGGAAGATTGATCTTGCGGCGTTGGGCGCGCTGCTGGATTACATCCGCATTACCCAAGTGGGCCACATGCCACATCTGCGCCCGCCGCGTTTGGAAAAAGTAGGTAGCGGATTGCTGATCGATCCCGCCTCGCGCGCCAATCTGGAACTGTCACGCACTCTGGGCGGCGAGCGCCGGGGCAGCCTGCTGGCCTGCCTCGATGAAACCGTTACCGCTGCCGGCGCGCGCCTGCTGGCAGAATATGTCAGCGCGCCTTTGGCAGAGGCCGCGGCCATCAATGCCAGACTGGACGCTGTCGATCACTTCTTTGGCGATGAAACACTGAACGCCGAATTGCGCGTGATCCTGAAACGCATCCCCGATCTGGAACGCGCATTGTCACGCATGACCAGCGGTCGCGGTGGCCCGCGCGATCTCGCCGCTATTGCCAGCGCTATTGTCGCCATAGATGGTTTGAAGGCCGTGTTGCGCAAGCCAGATGCACTCACACCGCTGCCGCAGTTGCTGGCGCATGTGATGGATGATCTCCACGCCGCACCCTTGGAGATGGCGGCAGAAATCCGCCGCGCTTTGGCCGATGAATTGCCGCTGTTGGCGCGCGATGGCGGCTTCATCGCTGAAGGCTACGACGCCCAGCTCGATGAAAACCGTAAGCTGCGCGATGATACGAGGCAAGTGATCGCCAATCTGCAGGCCAATTATGCCGAAGCCTCCGACGTCAAAGCACTCAAGATCAAGCACAACAATGTGCTCGGTTATTTCATCGAAGTCACCGCGCAGCAGGCTGAGATTTTGCGCAGCTGCGCCACCGCATCAGACTTCATCCACCGCCAAACGATCGCGTCTGCCGTGCGCTTCACCACCGTGGCTCTCGGTGATCTCGAACAGAAGATCGCGCTGGCCGGTGCCCGCGTGCTGGCGCTGGAATTGGATTTCTTCAACCGCCTCGCCGCGCAAGTCGTGAACGAACGCGGCCTGCTCTCACAAGCCGCCGCCGCGCTCGCAGCCCTCGATGTGTTTTCCGCGCTGGCCCATCTGGCGCGCGAGAGCCGCTATGTGAAACCCATTGTCGATGCCTCGCTCAGTTTCGACATTGCGTCAGGCCGCCACCCGGTGGTGGAAAATGCGCTGCGCCTGTCCGGTGAACGCGCCTTCTCGCCCAATGACAGCGATCTCTCGGAAGATCACAAGCGCCTCTGGCTTTTGACCGGCCCCAACATGGCCGGCAAATCCACTTACCTGCGCCAGAACGCGCTGATCGCCATCATGGCGCAGATGGGCAGTTTCGTGCCCGCCGCTTCGGTCCATATCGGCGTGCTCGACAGGCTCTATAGCCGCGTCGGCGCCGCCGATGATCTGGCGCGCGGACGTAGCACATTCATGGTAGAGATGATCGAAACCGCCACCATCCTCAATCAGGCCACGTCGCGCTCACTGGTCATCCTCGATGAAATCGGGCGCGGCACGGCGACCTATGACGGCCTGTCTATCGCCTGGGCCACGCTGGAACATTTGCATGATGTGAACCAGTCGCGTGCGTTGTTTGCCACGCATTATCATGAACTCACCTCACTTGCCGCCACATTAAAACAACTCCATTGCGCCACCATGAAAGTGCGTGAATGGAATGGCGACATCATCTTCCTGCATGAAGTGGTGCCGGGCACCGCCGGGCGCTCTTACGGCATTCAAGTGGCGCAACTTGCCGGCCTGCCGCCCGCCGTGATCCAGCGCGCCAGCGAAGTGCTTAAGCGTCTCGAACAGGGCAAGGGCCAGAACAAGGCGCAAGCCTTGGCCGAGGAATTGCCGCTCTTTGCAGCTTCAGTGAAACCTGCTTCTCAAGCCAAACCCGATGGCCTGCGCCTCGAACTCGGCAAGATTGCGCCCGATGAACTTTCTCCCCGCGAAGCACTGAGCTTGCTCTATGAGCTGAAGCAATTGGCCCAAAAATCCACCAGGGACGGCGCGTGACCCCAGCGATAGATAAATTCCGCCAGGAACTATTGGCGCTCACCAGCACTGACAGGTTGACGCTGCGCAATGAAGCTTCCGCGTTGATCCGCATCTGCCTTGCTGAATCGCACGCTGAGGCAGAAGCGCAGTTGCTGAAAGACGGCCGGGGTACCGCCTGCGCCGAAGCGATTTCGCGGGCCGAGGATGAGATCATCAAATGCATGTGGGCCTTTGCGCTGGATCATATCGCAGCGGGCGCATGGCTCAATCTCGCGGTGATCGCGGTGGGCGGCTATGGACGCGGCACGCTGGCGCCGGGCTCTGACATTGATCTGCTTTTCCTGCTGCCTGGGCGTCCGTCGAAGGAGGTCAATGAAGTCGTCGAATTCCTGCTCTATGCGCTGTGGGACGCGCGCCAGAAAGTCGGCCACGCGACACGCCAGGTCGATGACTGCTTACGTCTCGCCAAGACCGACAACACCATTCTCACTTCGATCCTCGAAGCGCGTTATATCTGCGGTGAGCAGAAGTTGTTTGGCGAGTTGGTCAGCCGTTTCAAATCCGAAATCGTGGCCACGATGGCCAAGAAATTCGTGACCGAAAAACTGGCCGAACGCGATGCCCGCCATTCCAAGAGTGGTGAGAGCCGTTATGCGGTTGAGCCGGACCTGAAAGACGGCAAGGGCGGCCTGCGCGACCTGCACACGCTGTTCTGGATTGCCAAGTTTTTGTTCAATGCAAACTCACCACAGGAACTGGCGGACAAGAGTGCATTTTCGATTTCCGAGTTGCACAAATTTCTCAAATGCGAGGATTTCCTCTGGGCGGTGCGCTGTCATTTGCATTTCATCTCGACGCGAGGCGAAGACCGCCTGAGCTTTGACCGCCAGTCCGAACTGGCTGAGCGCCTGCATTACAAATCCCATGGCGGCCTGCAGGCGGTGGAGCGTTTCATGCGCCACTATTTCCTCATCGCCAAGGATGTGGGAGACCTGACGCGCATCTTCTGCGCCAGCCTCGAACAGAAACATTTGAAGGATGTGCCCGGCCTGTCGCGTCGTTTCTTCGGCCGCTTTCTGCCGGGTGCGAAGACCAACGCCTTCAACCTGCCCAATGGCTTCAAGCTGGAAAATGGCCGCATCTCGGTGGTCGATGATCAGGTCTTCGCGCGCGATCCCGTCGCCATGTTGCGCATCTTCAAACTGGCGGGCGATAACTTTCTCGAAATCCACCCCGATGCCTTGAAGTTGATCCGCAAGTCGTTCCGCCTGATTGATGACCGCTTGCGCAATGACAAACAGGCCAATGCGATTTTCCTCTCGATCCTCTGCGATAGCGAAACACCGGAAGCGTTGCTGCGCCTGATGAATGAGGCTGGCGTGCTGGGCCGCTTCATTCCGGATTTCGGCCTTGTCGTAGCGATGATGCAGTTCAACATGTATCACCATTATACCGTGGATGAGCATCTGATCCGCGCGGTCGGCGTCTTGACCGGCATTGAAAATGGCACACTGGCCAAGGATCACCCGCGCGCCGCTGAACTTTTCCCGACGCTGACCGGAAGGCGCTCGCTCTATGTGGCCACCTTGCTGCATGACATTGCCAAGGGCCGCACCGAAGATCATTCGGTGGCAGGTGAACGCATCGCCCGCGCGCTGTGCCCGCGGCTGGGTCTGTCAGCGGATGAAACCGATCTCGTCGCCTGGCTCATCCGCTGGCATCTGCTGATGAGTGAAACCTCGCAGATGCGTGACCTGAATGACTTCAAGACCATTCTGGATTTCACCAAAATCGTCCAGACGCCTGAGCGCCTGAAACTGCTGCTGATCCTCACTGTCGCGGATATCCGCGCGGTTGGCCCCGGCGTATGGAATGGCTGGAAAGGCCAGCTGCTGCGCGCGCTTTACGTGGAAGCAGAGCCGGTGCTCACCGGCGGCCACACATCGATCACGCGCAAGGAACGCGTGGGCGAAGCCCAGGGCAATTTCTTCGCCCAACTTGGCATCACCGATGAAAGTGAAAAACTGCGCCTCGCCAGCCGGCATTATGATGCCTATTGGCTCAACGTGCCGACCGAGCGGCAGCTGCGCCACCACGCCTTGATCGCGCAAGCTGTGAAAGGTGACGTGGTCACCGACATCACCACCGATGCCTTCTCCGGCATCACCGAAATTACCGTACTGGCGCCCGATCACCCGCGCTTGCTGGCGATGATTACAGGTGCGGTTGCCTCGGCCGGCGGCAACATTATCGGTGCGCATATTTTCACCACCACCGACGGTATGGCGGTGGATACGATCCTGCTCACCCGCGAATTCCAAGGCGACGAGGACGAAAACCGCCGCGCCAGGCGCATTAGCGAAGTGATCAGGCGCGTGCTCTACGGCCAGGTGCGCCTGCGCGAAGAACTGGCCCGCGTACAACACCTGCCGGACAGAGACCGCGCTCGCGCCTTCACCGTGCCGCCGCGCGTGGTACTCGACAACGGGTCGTCCAACAAGAATACCATCATTGAAATCAGTGGCTTGGACCGCGTTGGCCTGCTGCATGCCTTGACCGAGGCGCTGTTTCATCTCAACCTGAACATCGGCTCAGCCCACATCACCACCTTTGGCGAAAAGGCGGTGGACGTTTTCTACGTAACCGACTTGACCGGCGCCAAGATCGAGAACCCCACCCGCATCGCGCAGATCGAAAAGGCGCTGCTCGGCGTTTTGACCCCCACAGGCCGCGACCGCGCTGCGTGATTGCAAGTGACGCTCCAAAGCAGAGTTAAGACCTATTAAACATTTCGCATTAATGCCTTTATTGCCGTGCATGTGACCGCGGCTTAGGTTCTTGAGAAATGTCGGTTATTCGCTCCGCCGCGAAAGTTGGCGGGTTCACCTCCATCAGCCGCGTACTCGGCTTCATCCGCGACCAGCTCGTGGCCTTCACGCTGGGCACTGGTGGGGTTGCCGAAGCCTTTTTTGTGGCACAGCGCTTCCCGAACCTGTTCCGCACACTGTTTGCCGAAGGCGCATTCAACTCCGCCTTTGTGCCGCTTTTTGCCCGCAAGGTTGAAGGCGAGGGTGAACGCGCCGCGCACCGGTTTGCGCGCGATGTGTTCTCGGCGCTGCTCGCCTGGGTGCTGCTGTTCACCGTCATCGCCATCGCCGCCATGCCATGGCTGATCTATGCGATCGCACCCGGCTTTAAGGGCGATCCTGCCAAAATAGCGCTGGCCACACTGCTCACTCAGATCTGCTTTCCCTATCTGCTGTTCATGTCGCTCACTGCTTTGCAAGGCGGCGTGCTGAACAGCCTGCACAGATTCACCGCCGCTGCGGCAGCACCTATCCTGCTCAACATCGTGATGATCTTGTCGAACATGCTGGCTTATACCTTGGGTTCGGGCAATTCGCCGCTCACCGGTTACATCTTCGCCGTGGGCGTCACCCTTTCCGGCGTTGCGCAATATGCGCTTCTCGCGGTGGCCTGCAGCCGCGCTGGCATGCCGCTCACGCCGCGTCTGCCGCG
This sequence comes from Aestuariivirga litoralis, assembly GCF_015714715.1. NCBI lineage: Bacteria > Pseudomonadati > Pseudomonadota > Alphaproteobacteria > Hyphomicrobiales > Aestuariivirgaceae > Aestuariivirga > Aestuariivirga litoralis. Next base: position 868,073 of record NZ_WAHS01000002.1, read on the forward strand.
CCTCACGCCGGATGTGAAACTGGTGATCAAGCGCTCGGTGCCCGGCATTATTTCCGGCGGCATCATGCAGATCAATCTGGTGATCGGCACCATGATCGCCACCAGCATTCCATCTGCTGTGGCCTATCTTTATTACGCTGACCGCCTGTATCAATTGCCGCTGGGCGTCATCGGCGTGGCGATCGGTGTGGTGCTGCTGCCCACACTGTCGCGCAAGCTGCGCGCCGGTGATGAATGGGGCGCACTCGATGCCTCCAATCGCGCCATAGAATTTTCGCTGTTCCTCACGCTGCCCGCCGCTGCCGCCTTGATGGTAATCGGTGCGCCCATCCTGCACACGGTATTTGAACATGGCGCCTTTCATGCGGGCGATACACTGGCCGTAGCACCCGCCGTGGCCGCCTATGCCGCAGGCCTCCCGGCCTATTCACTCACTAAAGTTTTCCAGCCCGGCTTCTACGCGCGCGAAGACACCCGCACGCCAATGAACTTCGCGATTGTCTCGGTCGTGGTCAATATCGTGCTCAGCCTCGCCCTGTCGCGCTTCATGGGCCATGTCGGCATTGCGCTCGCCGCCACCATCGCCGCCTGGATCAATGCCGGGCAGCTCTATTTCCGCCTGCGCAAATTGGGCCATTTCACTTTCGACCGTTCCGCCCGTTTCCGCCTGTCGCGCATGATCCTCTCCACCTGCATCATGGCCGCGGCTTTGTTTGACGTCGGCCTGTTAATGGATGGCGCCTTTGATCCGGGTGCCCACATCCTGCGCGCCATCATCGGCCTTGCCCTGCTGGTGGCCGCCGGAATCATCAGCTATTTCGGCGCCTCACAACTGACTGGAGCTTGGCGCCTATCTGAGCTAAGGGGCGCGCTGAGAAGAAGTTAGAGAATAGATCATGACCGCTTTCAAGCAACGCGTGCTGTCCGGCATGCAGCCCACCGGCAATCTCCACCTCGGCAATTATCTGGGCGCCATGGTGAACTGGGTGAAGATGCAGGAAACCCATGAGACGCTGTATTGCGTGGTGGATCTGCACGCCATTACGCAAGCCACGTCTGTCTGGGGCGGCCCGGCCACCTTGCGCAAATCCACCCTCGAAGTGGCCGCCGCCTACATCGCTGCCGGAATTGATCCCAATCGTTCCATTCTGTTCAACCAGTCACGCGTGCATCAGCACGCTGAGCTGGCCTGGATCTTCAATTGCGTGGCCCGCCTCGGCTGGCTGAACCGCATGACCCAGTTCAAGGAAAAGGCCGGCAAGGACCGCGAGAACGCTTCAGTTGGCTTGTATGATTATCCGGTGCTGATGGCCGCCGACATTCTGATCTATCACGCCACCCATGTGCCGGTGGGCGACGACCAGAAGCAGCATCTGGAACTGTGCCGCGACATTGCGATCAAGTTCAACAATGATTTCAGTGTGGAATTCTTCCCGATCACCGAGCCTGTCATCATGGGTACGGCTACGCGCGTGATGAGCCTGCGTGACGGCACCAAGAAAATGTCGAAGTCAGACCCGTCTGATCTGTCGCGCATCAACTTGACCGACAGCGCCGACGACATCGCCAAGAAAATCCGCAAGGCCAAGACTGATGCCGATGGTTTGCCGGCCGAAGCCGAAGGCCTCAAGGGCCGCGCCGAAGCTGAAAACCTGGTGGGTATCTATGCGGCCCTTTCGGATGTGACCGTGGCCGATGTGCTGAAGCAATTCGGCGGCGGGCAATTCTCCGCCTTGAAGAACGCGCTGGCTGATCTGGCCGTGGCCAAGCTCGCCCCCATCAATGACAAGATGGTGCGCCTGCTGGCCGACCCCGGCTATGTCGAAGGCGTGCTGGTCGATGGTGCCGCCCGGGCTGCTGTGATCGCCGAACCGATCATGGCCGAAACCAAGAAGATCATGGGTTTCGTCTAGGCGCTGGCTGCCCCGGCGGCAGCGCATGGATCGGGCCTTTAATTCCCGAGCAAAACGCTCTATATCGGGTCCATGTTCATTCAAACCGAAGCCACGCCGAACCCGGCGACCCTGAAATTCATTCCCGGCAAGCCCGTTCTTCCGGGCTCGACGCGCGAATATCGCAAGGCCGCCGATGCCCTGGAAAGCCCGCTGGCTGAAAAGCTGTTTGGCATCAATGGTGTATCTGGTGTGTTCCTGGGCCATGACTTTGTCACGGTGACCAAGGGCGCAGGCGACTGGCAGCACCTGAAGCCGGCCATCCTCGGCACTATCATGGACCATTATTTGTCGGATGCCCCCATGCTGGCCGGCGAAGCAGCCCTGGTCGAACAGGCCGGCGGCGAAGAATTTTTTGCTGACGAGCATTCTGATTTGGTCAAGACGATCAAGGAGTTGCTCGACAGCCGCGTGCGCCCCGCCGTGGCTCAGGATGGTGGCGACATCACCTTCAAGGGTTTCAAGGAAGGCATCGTCTACCTGAACATGAAGGGTTCCTGCTCCGGCTGCCCGTCATCGACGGCCACTTTGAAGCACGGCATCGAAAACCTGCTGCGCCACTTCGTCCCTGAAGTCAGCGAAGTCCGCCCGGTTTAAACTGGGTCAAATATGGAATGCGCGGCGGGCTTGGCCCGCCGTTTTTATTTCTGGCATTTCGGGCAGTAAAACGTCGAGCGCCCCGACTGCACGATCCGTTTGATCACCCCATCCCCGCGCAAGCAATCCTCGCCCTCCCGGTCATAAACCTTGAAGCGCTGCTGATACTCGCCCTTCTCGCCATTTGTTCCCTGGAAATCCTGCAGCGTTGATCCGCCCGCCAGAATGGCTTCATTCAGAATATCGCGGATATGCCGCACCAACTCTTCCAGCTTGTCACGCTTCACAGTTCCCGCCTTGCGCGTCGGTGAAATCTGCGCCCGCCACAACGCCTCGCAAACATAGATATTGCCCAGCCCGGCAATGATGCCCTGATCCAGCAAGGCCGCTTTCATCGGCGCGGCCTTGCCCTTGAAGCGCGTAGTCAGATAATCGGCTGAAAGCCCATTGCCCAGCGGCTCAACGCCCAGCTCATCCAGCAGCTTGTGCTTTCCATCCGCAGGCACCAAATCCATCATCCCAAACCGGCGCGGGTCGGAATAAACCAGCCGCAATCCATCTTCGAGATGCAGCACCACATGGTCATGCGGCCCATCTGCCTTTTCGCCCGCACCCGTCTCGAAATAGAATTGACCCAGATTATTGGCCCCCTCCGGCGCCAGCACGGTGAAGCGCCCGGTCATGCCGAGATGGATGAGCAGACTGGTGCCATGATCCAGCGCCACCAAGATGTACTTGGCCCGGCGCGAAAGACTCACCACCTTGGCCCCTTCCAGCGCCGCCGCGAACCCATCCGGAAACGCCCAGCGGAGATTGGCGCGCCGCGTCTCCACTTTGAGGATTTTGCGGCCGGTCAGAACGGGCTCCAGCCCGCGCTTCACCGTTTCGACTTCTGGCAACTCCGGCATGGTTAACCCTGTAATGACGTGCGGCTTTCCCGGCATGGCAACCGGGCGTGTGATGCACTATCTTAGGCCCATGAGCGATGCGCCACATAACGTTTCCTTCGGCTTCAAGACAGTGGCGGAAGACGACCGCCAGGGCTTGGTGAATGATGTCTTCTCCAAGGCGGCGGCTGATTATGACAAGATGAATGATCTGATGTCCTCCGGCCTGCACCGGCTGTGGAAGGACGACATGATCACCATGCTCAACCCACCAAAGAATGCGCCGTTCAACACGCTCGACGTGGCAGGCGGCACGGGAGACATTGCATTTCGTATTCTCGATGCTGGCGGCCCGCAGACCCGTGTGACCATCGCGGATATTTCGCCTCACATGGTGGGCGAGGGCAAGAAGCGCGGCGAGAAGGAAGGTCGGCTGGACCGCTGCACCTTCACAGTAGGTAATGCCGAGGAACTGGCCTTCGAAGATAATACATTCGATGCCTATACGATCGCGTTCGGCATCCGCAATGTCACCCATATTGACAAGGCGCTGAAGGAAGCCCACCGCGTGCTGAAGCCGGGCGGGCGTTTCCTCTGCCTCGAATTCTCGCATATGAGTTTTGACCTCGCGCAGAAGATTTATGATGCCTATTCCTTCACCGTCGTTCCCGCTGTCGGCAAGGTAGTGACGGGTGATGGCCAGCCCTATCGCTATCTCGTGGAATCCATCCGCATGTTCCCCAAGGCAGACGCCTTTGAAGACATGATCCGCACTGCAGGCTTCGAACGCGTGTCACACCGCCTGCTGAATGGCGGCGTGGTCGCCATCCATTCTGGCTGGAAGATTTGATGCCAAACCCGGTTACCAACGCCTTCCGTCTCGCGCATGCCGGTTTCGTGCTGGCGCGCTATGATGCGCTGTTGCCGCCCGATCAGCTGGCGCGCGCACCGTGGCTGGCACGCTTGGGGCTGAAACTCGCGCAGATCGGCGCACAGAAAAATCCGCAAGGCGGCCAGCACAATCACCTCACACAAGCCCTTTCAAAACTCGGCCCCAGCTATATCAAGCTTGGCCAGTTCCTCGCCACGCGGCCTGATGTGATCGGTGCCAAGCGGGCGTTCGAATTGAAAGCCTTGCAGGACAAGCTGCCGCCTTTCCCGCAAGATGTAGCTGAGGCCGTGGTAGAAGAAGAATTGGGCAAGCCGGTAAAGGCGCTGTTCAAATTCTTCGGCCCGCCAGTGGCTGCGGCGTCCATCGCGCAAGTCCACAAAGCCACAACACTTGATGGCCGTGAAGTCGCTGTGAAAATTCTGCGCCCCGGTGTGGAGCGCCGCTTCGCCAATGATATTGAAAGCTTCGCCTTCGCCGCCCGCAATGCCGAACGCCTGAGCCGCGAAGGCCGCCGCCTGCGCCCGGTCGCTGCCGTGGCCATGCTGGAAGAATCCATGGTGCATGAGCTTGATCTGCGCATGGAAGCCGCCGCTCTTTCCGAGATGGCGCAGAATTCCAAGGAAGACCCAGGTTTCCGCGTGCCCGCCGTGATGTGGGACCTTAGCGCCAAGCGCGTGCTAGTCACCGAATGGATCGATGGCACGCCGATGGCTGATGTCGAAGCCCTGCGCCAACGCGGGCTTGATCTTCATGCGCTGGCCGACACAGTGATCCAAAGCTTCCTGCGCCATGCCATCCGCGATGGTTTCTTCCATGCCGATATGCATCAGGGCAATTTGTTTGTGGATGCGAAGGGCAATCTGGTAGCACTGGATTTCGGCATCACGGGGCGCCTGTCGGAAGGTGACCGGCTATTCCTCGCTGAAATTCTCTATGGTTTCATCACTCGCAATTACCGCCGTATCGCGCAGGTGCATTTTGATGCGGGCTATGTGCCGTCAACCGAGGATGTGGAAACCTTTGCGCAAGCCCTGCGCGCCATTGGCGAGCCGATCATGGGCCTGCCCGCCGATCAGATTTCCATGTCGCGGCTTTTGACGCAGCTGTTCGAAGTGACCGAGCAGTTCAACATGCAAACCCAGCCGCAGCTTCTGCTGCTGCAGAAAACCATGGTGGTCACCGAAGGCGTGGCACGCACACTGAACCCTGATCTCAACATCTGGAAATCCGGTGAGCCGGTGGTGAAGCACTGGATCGAGCGCAAGCTGGGGCCGCTGGGCAAAGTGGAACAGGCCATCGGTACCACGCGCAGCCTGACTGGACTCGCACTGCGCGTGCCCAAGCTGATGCAGGAAGCGCATGAATTCCATGCCAAGCTGAATACGTTCGTGGAGGCGCAGAATCGCCCCGCCAATCCCTGGCCCACACGGCTGCTGGGCGTGTGTGCCCTGGCGCTGGTTGCCATCGCCCTCAAATTGGTGCTGAGGTGAGGACATGAGTAAGTCAGTCCTCCTCATCATCGGCGGCGGCATCGCGGCATACAAAAGCCTCGAATTGATCCGTACACTGAAGAAAGTCGGCATTGGTACCCGCGTCATCATGACCAAGGCTTCGGAGCATTTCGTCACCCCGCTTTCGGTCGCTTCGCTCTCCGGCGAAAAAGTATTCACCGATCTGTTCAGCCTCACCGATGAGACTGAGATGGGACATATCGAATTGTCGCGCTCCACCGATCTGGTGGTGGTTGCACCCGCCACGGCAGACTTGATGGCCAAGATGGCGCAGGGGCTAGCCAATGATCTCGCTTCGACAGCTTTGTTGGCCACCGACAAGCCGGTGCTGCTCGCTCCCGCAATGAATGTGCGCATGTGGCACCACGCCGCCACCCAGCGCAATATCGAGACGCTCACCAAAGACGGCATTCACTTCGTCGGCCCAAATCCGGGTGAAATGGCCTGCGGTGAATTCGGTCTGGGGCGCATGGCGGAGCCTGCAGAAATCGCCGCTGCCATCGAGAAGCTGCTCTATTCTGATGCCCGCCCGCTCTCGGGCAAGCATGTGCTGATCACCGCTGGCCCCACGCGCGAACCGATTGATCCGGTGCGCTTCATCTCCAATCATTCCTCAGGCAAGCAGGGCTACGCGTTGGCCGAACAGGCCGAACGCATGGGTGCGAAAGTTACACTCGTGTCCGGCCCCGTTTCGCTGCCCACCCCGCCCGGTGTGACCAAGGTCGATGTCGAAACCGCCGACCAGATGCTGGCCGCTTGCGAAGCGGTGCACGCGCCCGATCTCGTGATCTGCGCCGCAGCCGTGGCCGATTGGAAAGTCGCCAACCCCGCCACCCAGAAGCTAAAGAAAAATGACAAGGCCGAAGCGCCTGCTTTGTCCTTCGCCGCCAATCCTGACATTCTCAAAACCTTGAGCAATCTGAAATCCGGCCGCGCCAAACTCGTTGTGGGCTTTGCTGCCGAAACCGTAAACGTCATCGCCAATGCGCAGGAAAAGCTGAAGCGCAAGGGCTGCGATCTCATCATCGCCAACAATGTGTCGGAAGGCGTGTTTGGCGCCGACAAGAATGCGGTTCATGTCATCTCCAAAGACGGCGTGGAAAACTGGCCGCAAGCCTCGAAAGTTGACGTAGCGCGCCGCATTCTGGAACTCTGCGCTGGGAGGCTGAAATGACCGACGTGAAAATCATGTTGCTGCCCTATGCCAAGGGGCTCGAACTGCCTGCCTATGCCACGCCGGGTTCCGCCGGTCTCGATCTGCGCGCTGCCGAAGGTGCAGTGCTGCAGCCGGGCGCGCATCTCTTAATTCCCACTGGCGTCGCTATTGCTTTGCCTGCTGGCTTCGAAGGCCAGGTGCGCCCGCGCTCCGGCCTCGCGGTGAAGCATGGCGTCACGGTGCTGAATGCGCCGGGCACCATAGACAGTGACTACCGCGGCGAGATCAAGGTGCCGCTGATCAATCACAGTCACCAGAATTTCGTGATCGCGCGTGGTGATCGCATCGCGCAATTGGTTATCGCACCCGTGGTGCAGGTGACGCTCACGCAAGTGGCAGCGCTTGATGAAACCACGCGCGGCACTGGCGGCTTCGGATCTTCCGGCGCAAGCTGATGGCGCTCTCGGATGACGAGATCGAACGCTATGCCCGCCACATCGTGCTGGCTGATGTGGGTGGTCCCGGCCAGAACAAGCTGAAGGCATCAAAGGTTCTGGTCATCGGCGCAGGCGGCTTGGGCGCACCCGTGCTGCAATATCTCGCCGCAGCGGGCGTGGGCACCATCGGCATTGTCGATGATGACGTGGTCTCGCTCTCCAATTTGCAGCGCCAGACCATTCACAGCACGGACTTCATCGGCAAGCCGAAGGTCGATAGTGCCGCACATTTCATCGCCGCGCTCAATCCGCATGTGAAAGTCGAAAAGCACCAAACGCGCATCACGCCAGACAATGCAATGGCGCTGGTCTCGGCCTATGACGTGGTGGCCGATGCCTCGGATAATTTCGCCACGCGCTTTCTGGTGTCAGATGCGTGTTACTTCGCGGGCAAGCCCGTCGTCTCCGCCGCCGTGGGCCAGTTCGATGGCCAGATTTCCACCTTCAAGCCTTACCTCAAGGATGAGAGCGGCACGCCTTTTCCCACCTATCGCTGCTTCATGGGCGATCTGCCGCCGCCAGGTCTCTTCCCGGCTTGCGAGGTGGAAGGAATCTTGGGTGCCTTGCCCGGCATTCTGGGCGCCATGCAGGCAATGGAAGCGATCAAGGAAGTGCTGCAGATCGGCACCAGTCTGGCCGGCCGCATCCTGCTCTATGACGCTTTGTCAGCGCGTTTTCTGGAAACCACGTTGGAGTGGAATCCGGACAATCCTTTGACCGGTCGCAACGCCACTATTCACGGCATCAGGCCGGAGAACTATTCGCCGTCGTCAGCGTAGCTTTCCGCTCCAGTCGCGCTTTCAGGCTCTTGCGCAGTTCAGGCTCGCCCCAGCGCGTTACGATCCATGCAAGGAAAACCACAGACGCAAGCGCCACTGGCAGCAGCAGCTCAGGCGGAACCTGCGGCAGGCGGTGGGCCAGTTGAACCAGCCCACCGATCATCATGTTCTCATGCAGTAGATAAAGCGGATAGCTGATGAAGCCAATGAACACGAGCACGCGCGACTGACAGAACCGCGCAACGAGATCCACTTCGCGCGAGGCGAAGAACAACACGATCAGCACCAGAGCAAAATTGTAAAGCCGCCAGTCGAATACTTGCTGGCCGAACGTGGTGAAACACAGCAGCGAGGAAGCAATCAACATTAGCAGATTGTTGCGGCTGCGGTCCTGATCAAATCGGAAGGCGATGCAGCCGGCGACAAACCAGGCGAAATTATCGAGATGGAGCCGGAGAAGTAGCGCTCCAACCGAACCCAGATGGAACGGCAGGACTGGCGGCGCCCAGGTGAATGCGGCAGCAATCACGGATACGGCGGCGAGGCCCAGCAAGGCCACGCGTTCCCCGAGCACAAAATAGGCCGTGCCAAAGGTGAAATAGAAAATCACTTCGAGATACAGGCTCCAGAACGCGCCTTCCAGCGGTGGCACTGGCATGTGCAGCACCGCCTGCCAGAGTGCCGGCGCAATGAAGGTCAGGCCCGGCAACAGGCTCAAGGCTTGCGGCGCGCCCATCGGCCGGTCCGGCAGCAGCGAGGCAGTAGCGAAAATGATCAGCGAGCAGATCAGCATGGCCGGGAATAGGCGCAGCCAGCGCCGCTTGATAAAAGTGCCCAGCCCATCGCATTTGCGCAGGGTCATCAGGATGACATAGCCGGAAATCAGGAAGAACAGATTGACCCCCAGCCAGCCATAGGCAAACACCGGCAGGCCCGCATAGGCATCGTGGTAAGGCACCAGGTCCGGCCAGCGGGCAAAGGCGTGAAAGCCGATCACAAACAGGATGGCGAGCCCGCGCAACCCGTCCAGACTTTCAATGCGTTGATGTGATGGCGTCATCAGAACCCCCGGAGCAAATGTCCAAGGATTTCAGATAAACGCTTTTGGTAAGCGCTTCGCTAAGCCTGACGGATAGGGTTTATTTTCGGTTAAATCCGTCCGCGCCAGCCATCGAGATAATCTTGCTCGGGCTCGTGGCGGAATTCCGGTTCCAGCGAAGCCGCAAAGAAACCCCAGGTGATGCCGATCAGCCAGTAGAGATGCCGCCAGTGTTCAGTATCGATCTGGAACCCTTGCACCAGAACAGCCGTCATGCAGGCCCCCGATGCAATGGCAGACGCTTGGAAAGAAGTTTTCGACAGTGAGGCCTTGATGCCCGCTCCGATATACAACACCACCAGGCACGGGAATATCATGCCCCCCAGCCAGCCGAAGGCAACGAAGGCATTGAGATAGGTATTGTGCGGCTGCTCGCGGAAGAAGTTGGTGAATTGCAACGGCCCAAAGCCGAAGGGTAATTGCAGCAGGATGGGAATGGCATTGCGCTGGTTGCCGAAGCGGCCCATTTCCGCCGCGTCATAATCCTTCAGCAAGGTGAAGCGGTCGAGGAACAGGTTGCGGATGGGCTCGATGCTCAGCAGCAAAGTGAGCATCAAGGCCATGCCCACCACTGCCACCACCACTTTCAGCACGATGCCGTCGCGCTGTCCGCGGCTGGGCGACATCAGGAAGGTAAGAATAATGCCGAGCCCCGCCGCCATGATAAAATCCGTCCAAGCGCCGCGCGAAAAGGCCAAGAACAATGCGGCCAGCATGATCCCCAGGGAGAACAGATTGATCAGCGTGACCCGGGCCCGGCCCGAGACCAGCGCCAGAAACAGGGCTACCGATGGCAACACCAGATAGGTCGAAAACACATTCGGATCCTTGAAAGTGCTGACTACTCGTTCATACAGCAGCAGATATTTCGACAATCCCGTGAGGTGGAAATAGCCCATCAGGCCCAGGCCTGAGCCGATCACGGCGCCCCACGTCCAATAGCGCATGATGAAGCGGAAGCGCCGCTCCGGATCATACGCAATATAGGCGGCAAAAAAAACTGCCGAGAGGCTCATGTAGAATGACGTGAACACCCATTGCCCGGCAGGCAAGTCGGTGTCTTCGATATGCATATAGCTGAGGAAGCCGGCCAGATTGTAAACCACCAGCCCGAAGAATAGCAGGCCGATAGCCGGGGTGATCTTCAGGCCGTCATAGAGAAAGAAGGGGATCGCCGCGAAGAACAGCAGGTCACAAAGGGCAGGCTCGATCTTCACGAAGAAGGACGAGAAAAAGATCAGCGCCACCAGCAAATGCCCAACACCCTCCAGGGTCACCCGGGAAGGGGAGGCAGGCGCAAAACGTGGCTCGGTGGCAAGTGTCATGGAAGGCCGCTGATTATTGCCAAGACGTAAACAGAAAAGGTTAACCAGGCGTTTCCAGCATGCTACCTTGAGGTCTCAAGCAGATTGAAGTTGAGGATTGGAAATGGCGTTGAGAGTGGCAGTCATTGGTGCAGGCATCATGGGGGCAGACCATGCGCGCCTGCTGGCCAGCGAAGTGCCCGGCGTAAAGCTGGAAGTGATCTGTGATGCTGATGAAACACGCGCCCGCGCGGTGGCTGATCTCCATGGCGCGAATCATGTTTCTACCGATCCGCTGTCGGTCATTGCCGACAAGGCCATCGATGCCGTGCTTATCGCAGCGCCGGATCGTTTCCATGCCGAACTCACACTGGCTGCCATCGCGGCGGGAAAGCCGGTTCTGTGTGAGAAGCCGCTTTCGCCGGAGAAGAAAGAATGCCTCGCCATTTTGGCGGCGGAGGAGAAGGCTGGAAAGCGCCTGGTGCAAGTCGGCTTTATGCGCCGCTTTGATCCGTCTTATGTGGAAGTGAAGAGCATCTTGAATGCCGGCACTTTAGGCCGCGCCATGATGTTCCATTGCATTCACCGCAATGTTTCTGCGCCGTCGAATTTTGAAGGCCATATGGCAATCAGCAGTTCCGCCCCGCATGAATTTGATATTGCCCGCTGGATGCTGGACGCGGATTTCACCTCCGTCACCGTGTATCGCCCCGGTGGGGTGAAAGCCGTACCGGGTGCGGCTCTCTTCATGGTGCTGGAAACGGCAGCGGGCCAGCTGGTCAATATCGAGGTCAATAACAACGCAGCTTACGGCTATGACGTGCGCGGCGAAGTGGTGGGCGAAAAGGGCACCGCGTCTCTGCGTTCTCCCATCAACGCAGAAACCAATGCCGCTTTGCAGAATCTCACATCTTACGCCGCCGATTGGCGCCCGCGCTTCGAAGAAGCCTACCGCCGCCAGAACATCGCCTGGGTGCAATCTATAAGCAGCGGTAAACCCGCAGGAGCCAATGCGTGGGACGGCTACTGGGCCACGCTAACCGCAGAAGCGGGAATTCAAGCATTGAGTTCGAAGCAGACAGTAGCGATCAGCGCCGTGCCCAAGCCGAAATTCTACGCGGCCTAAATCTATATTATTATCGTCATCCCGGCGAAGGCCGGGACCCCGCTTCCTTCACGTGCGAGCGAGCCTAAGCTGGGCCCCTGCCTTCGCCGGGGTGACGAAATAGATATGAGTTAAACGAAGCTCAGCTTCAGCCCAGCGCCATTGGCCGCAATCTTGGCCCCCGCATAATCCCGCATCGCCCAATGTGGCGTCTGCATTTGCGCATGATGCGTGGCCGTGATCACCACCACTTGTGAACCCGCTGCCGCTGCCGAAGCAACTCCTGCACCTGAATCCTCAAAGGCCACGCAAGCCGGATTGCTGATCCCCAACAGCTCGGCACCCAGCGTGAAGGGCCGCGGGTTGGGTTTGCCTATTTTCACATCCTCGCCATAGACGGCAATTTCAGGGATCGGCAGGCCCGCAGCCTTTAGGCGCGCATGGGCCAGTTTGATCGGCGCTGATGTCACCAAAGCCCATTTGCCCTTGGGGATGGCCGCGAGAAAGTCCGCAGCACCGGGCAGGGCGAACACACCTGCGGTATCCTCGGTCTCCTCGATCTCAATCACTTTCGATTGCGCCTCGGGGTCAACGCCCTTCAGATTAAACTGCCGGATCGTATCGGCGGCGCGCATGCCATGGATTTTGGGAATGATGCTGGCCGCATCCAGTCCGTGCCGGGTGAGCCAGCCGCCCCAGATGCGCGCCATGGCGGCCGAAGAATCAATCAGCGTGCCATCCATGTCGAACAGCAGCCCTTCACATTTAAATTCCACGGCGGAGCCCTCAAAAAGCTCCTGCTAGTCTGCTTTGCGGAACTCAGTCAATCCCGACCATCACATCCGACGCCTTCACAATGGCATAGGCGTCCTGGCCCACCTTGAGGGCGAGTTCATCCACCGCTTCATTGGTGATTGACGCTGTCACCGTGCTGCCACCCACGTCAATGCGGACATGCGATGTGGTGGCGCCTTTGGTGATGGCGGTGATCTTGCCCTTGAGGCGGTTGCGTGCGCTGATTTTCATTGCTCCCTCCTATGCCGCGCCGTGGCCAACAATGCTCTTGATCTCCAGGAAGTCATGAATGCCGAAATCAGCATATTCACGGCCATTGCCGGATTGTTTGTAGCCGCCGAAGGAGGCGCTGGTGTCCCAGTCGGGATAGTTGATGTTCACCGTGCCGGCGCGCAGCTGGGCCGCGATCTTGCGGGCATGATCCATGTCCTTGGCCGAGATATAGGCAGCCAGACCATAGAGCGTGTCATTGGCCATCTCCACCATGTCTTCATCCGTGTCGTAAGACTGGATGGAGAGCACGGGTCCAAAGATTTCCTCGCGTGAGACGCTCATGTTCTGGCCGACATGACCAAATATCGTCGGGCGGATGTAATACCCGCGGTTCAGCCCTTCGGGCCGCCCCGTGCCGCCAGTGACCAGCGTGGCGCCTTCCTTGATGCCCGCTTCGATCAGCTTCTGGATTTTGTTGTACTGAATGTCGCTGACCACTGGGCCCAGCTGCGTCTTGTCATCGCGCGGATCGCCGGTCACATGCGCTTCCGCCGCCTTCTTTGCGATGGCCAGCGCTTCGTCATGGCGTTCCTTCGGCACATACATGCGCGTCGGCGCATCGCAGCTCTGCCCGGAATTGGCAAAGCAGGCATTCACGCCACCGGTCACGGCAGCTTCGAAATCAGCACTGCGCAGAATGAGATTGGGCGACTTGCCGCCCAGTTCCTGCGCCACGCGCTTCACCGTATCGGCAGAGGCTTTCGCCACCTGAATGCCAGCGCGGGTGGAACCCGTGAACGACATCATGTCGATGCCTGGATGGGTGGACATGGCATTGCCCACCGTTGGGCCATCGCCATTCACCAGATTGAACACACCCTTGGGCGTGCCAGCCGCTTCCATGATCTCGGCAAATACCAGACCAGACAGCGGCGCAATTTCCGAAGGCTTCAGCACCATCGTGCAGCCGGCAGCGATGGCAGGCGCCACCTTGCAGACGATCTGATTGAGCGGCCAGTTCCACGGCGTGATGAGACCGGCCACGCCGATCCCTTCCTTCACCACCTTGGTGGTGCCGCGTTGCTCGGAGAATTCATAAGACTCCAGCGCCTTGATCGTGGCTTCGAGATGAACTTGGCCCGCCCAGAACTGCGCCGAACGTGCCCAAGACAGCGGGGCACCCATTTCATGCGAAACAGCTTCGACAATGTCATCGACGCGGGAATTGTAAACTTCCAGAATCTTGCGCAGCAGCTTCAGGCGTTCTTCGCGGGTGGACACGGTCCACTTCGGGAACGCCTTGCGGGCTGCGGCCACGGCCTTGTCCACATCAGCGGCAGAGCCCATGGAAATCTTGGCGCAAGTTTCTTCGGTGGCTGGGTCGATCACATCCAATGACTTGGGCGTAACGGGGTCAACCCATGCACCATCGATGAAAAATTTGAGTTCCTTGCCTTTGAAATCCATGGTCGCTCCTGATTGCGCTCGTTCTGATTAAGCGGCTTCGTAGCCGCCGATGCCCTTGATCTCGGTGAATTCCTCAAGGCCATATTCGGCATATTCGCGTCCGTTGCCGGATTGCTTGTAACCGCCGAAAGGCAGATCGGATTCCCAGGCCGGGTAGTTGATATAGACATTGCCCGAGCGCATTTTCTTGGCGATCTCGCGGCCCTTGGCCAAGTCCTTGGTCTGCAGATAGGAAGCAAGGCCATAAACAGTGTTGTTGGCTTCGGTTACGGCATTATCCAGCGTGTCGTAACCGATCAGCGAAATCACCGGTCCAAAGATTTCTTCCTTGGCGATGCGCATGTCGGGCTTCACGTCAGCGAACACCGTCGGCTGCACGAAATAGCCACGGTTCAGGCCGTCCGGGCGGCCCACGCCACCGGTGACCAAGGTGGCACCTTCGTCAATGCCGGACTGAATGAGGTCCTGGATCTTCTTGTACTGAATCTCGCTCACCACCGGGCCGATATGGTTGCCCTTCTGGTCGGCAGCAGCCACCTTGAACTTCTCGGCAGCCTTCTTGGCGTAGGAAGCGGCATCTTTCATCATGCCTTCCGGCACCAGCATGCGCGTCGGCGCATTGCAGGATTGGCCGCTATTGCCAAAGCACTTGTTAATGCCCTTGGTCACCGCGTCGGCCAGGTCGACGTCGGGGAACAGGATGTTGGCGGATTTGCCGCCCAGTTCCTGGCTCACGCGCTTCACAGTGTCGGCGGCGGCCTTGGCCACCAGAATGCCCGCACGGGTCGAACCGGTGAACGACATCATGTCGATGCCGGGGTGGCGCGACATGGCTTCACCCACGCTAGGCCCATCGCCATTGACCAGGTTGAAGACGCCAGCGGGAACGCCTGCGGCTTCCAGGATTTCGGCAAAGATGATGGCGTTGAGAGGTGCCACTTCCGAAGGCTTCAGCACCATCGTGCAGCCAGCAGCAATCGCTGGGCCCACCTTGCAGGTGATCTGGTTGAGCGGCCAATTCCAAGGGGTGATCAAACCAACCACGCCAATCGGCTCGCGCACGATGAGCGACTTGCCCTTCTTGTGGGTGAATTCGTAATTGGCCAGCACGTCGCGGATGCGTTGAAGATGCGCGGCGCCAATCCACACTTGTTCATTCAGCGAGAAATCAATCGGCGCGCCCATTTCCTCGGAAATGGCTTTGGCGAGATCAGCCTCGCGCTTTTTGAATTCCACAATGATCTTGTCCAGCAAGCCCACGCGGTATTCGCGGGTGGTTTCGGAGAATGAGAGGAAAGCCTTCTGCGCAGCGGCCACGGCCTTGTCGACGTCAGCACTCGAGCCCACCGAGATTTCCGCAAATACTTCCTCGTTGGAAGGATTGACCACGCCCAGTTTCTTGGGGGTGACCGGATCAACCCACTTGCCGTCAATGTAGAATTTCAATGCATTTTTCATGGTGTCGTTTCCTTTGATTGCTGCGGCTGAATTGGTGTCTTTTGCGGAGCCAGGCAAGGGCCAGAAAGGCATGCCGGCAGGTGAAATTCTCATTCCTCAAACGTTATATCTATTTAAACATAACGATCTGGCGAAATCTAGTCGCTTTCGTCTTTGATATTGGTCCACCTGCAATGCAAAGCTGTGACACATGATTGTGCGCGAAAGCCCCAGGCCCTGGGAATTGTTCTTCATCATGCAGGGCTCCATTGTGCCGGTGATCTGGCGGCAGGTTGCCGCCGTGGTGATCATTGCTGGAGTGATCACTTTTACCGATCTGGCCGGCTGGCTGCGCCTGCAGGCGATCTCGCCGCTGGGCTTCTCACTGATCGGCATCGCGCTATCGATCTTCTCCGGCTTCCGCAATTCCGCCAGCTATGAGCGCTGGTGGGAGGCCCGGAAGATCCTCGGCCAGCATATTGTCGAAATGCGTTGCCTCACCCGCGAGGTCGTGGCCTTTGTCGGCCTCAAGCGCGGTCAGCGACTTGCCTATCTGATGCTGGTTTTCGCCACCGCCTTCAAATCGCATCTCCGCAAGGAAGGCCTGAGCGAAGATTGTCTGGCCTATGCCGCCAAGGCCGGGCTTTCCCTGCAGGGCAAGCTGCACAACCGTGCGGATTATGTTGTGACCGCTATGGGCGTGGAACTGGCGAACCTGTCTAAGCACAAAGACATCTCGCCCCAGATCATACAAGTGATGGAAGAACGCCTGGTCAGTATCTCAGGCGTGCTGGCCGCCGCCGAGCGCATCAAGCTCACGCCATTGCCCTTCGCCTATTCGCTCCTGCTGCAACGCACGGCCTACATGTTCTGCTTCCTGCTGCCCTTCGGCCTCGTGGAAAGCGCCGGCGCTTGGACGCCGATTCTTGCCGGCATTGTGGCTTACACATTCTTTGGGCTGGATGCTTTGGGCGACCAGCTGGCGGCACCCTTTGGCACCACGCCCAACAGCCTGCCGCTCAACACCATCACGCGAGTGATAGAAGTGGGGATTCTGGAGGGTATGGGCGAGAAACACCTGCCGCCCATGCCGGATGTCGTGGGCTATGTCATGAATTAGACGCGGCAATTTTGAATTGCTGCACTGCATATTGCTATTTTAGGCCGTGTGCGCATTTTGATGGGCATGACAAATGCGGCCAAACATGTCGACGACGTACAGCGGGCGCTGCAAGCCGGCGCTGCGGCTTTGTCGCCGGTTGCTGCCTCGTGGAGCCGTTCATCACATCTGCACAGCCTCTCGCCTGAACGTGATCTTCTGCCCCAGCGCGTCGAAGATGCAGAGCTGAAACGTGATCGTGATGCACTTGGCCGGTTGCTTGAAGCCGCCCGTCCATCGCTTGACCAGATTTTCGAACTCGTCGGCCACGCTGGTTGTTCAGTGGTGATGGCTAACAACGACGGCGTGGTGCTGGAGCGCCGCGGCAAAATGGCGGATGACGATACATTCGAGCGCTGGGGCCTGTGGACCGGCACAGTGTGGAGCGAGCGCAGCCAGGGCACCAATGCCATCGGCACCTCAATCGTCGAGGGCCGCCCCGTTGTCATCTACAAGGACCAGCACTTCCTCAGCCGCAACACGGTGCTCAGCTGCATGACCGCGCCGATCTATGACGAATACGGCTCGCTTGCGGCAGTAGTCGATGTGTCGTCCTGCCGGCCAGAACTCTCGGAAGAATTCGCCCGTGTGATCTGTTCACTCGCGGTTGATGCCGCGCACCGGATCGAAACGCAGAATTTCAATCTGGCCTTTGCCGGCAACCGCATCGTGATGCTGCCCGAGGCCGCAAAGCGCGCACCCACACTGCTCGCCATCGACAAGCATGACATCGTCATCGGCGCCACCTACGCCGCGCGCAAGGTGCTGGGCCTGCCACCGGCCAGGAAGCTGAATGTGCCCGCACCCGAACTGTTCGGCCAAAATCCGGAAGAGAGCGATACATTCGATGGCGCGGAACGCGGCGTGCTGCTGCGCGCCCTTGAGCGCAATGGCCGCAACATGACGCAAACCGCTAAGGCAATTGGCCTGTCGCGCGCCACGCTGTACCGCAAGCTGACGCAGCACGGCCTGCTGAACGACGCCGAAATCTGATTTGACCTGTTTCAATTCTGAGACACTTGGCCCTTCACATGGCCGCCCGACGGCTATCCGCTGCCGCCGATCTCTGAAAGTCTGATCCTCAACGCCCGCGATCCATGACGGGCGCATTGGAGGACATCATGAATACCCAGCCGAAAGCTTCGGATTTTTCCGCGCATCCTTTTGCCAAATCCTACGACAACTACATCAACGGCGCCTGGCGCAAGCCCGCGTCGGGAAAGTATTTCGACAATATCTCGCCTGTGACTGGTAAGGCCGTCTGCCAGGTCGCCCGTTCCGATGCGGCAGACATTGAAGCCGCACTGGACGCCGCCCACGCCGCCAAGGACGCCTGGGGCAAGACCAGCGTTGCCGCCCGCGCGCTGATCCTGAACCGGATCGCCGACCGGATGGAAGAAAACCTCGCCAAGCTGGCGCTCGCCGAAACCTGGGACAATGGCAAGCCGATCCGCGAAACCACCGCCGCCGATTTGCCGTTAGCCATTGACCATTTCCGCTACTTTGCGGGCGCTGTGCGTGGCCAGGAAGGCTCCATCGCTGAAATCGATAATGATACTGTCGCCTATCACTTCCATGAGCCACTGGGCGTTGTGGGACAGATCATTCCGTGGAATTTCCCGCTGCTGATGGCCTGCTGGAAGCTGGCACCGGCTTTGGCTGCAGGTAATTGCATCGTCCTCAAGCCGGCCGAACAGACACCTGCTTCCATCATGGTGTGGATCGAGCTGATCGGTGATCTCCTGCCCAAGGGCGTGTTGAACATCGTCAACGGCTTTGGCCTTGAAGCCGGCAAGCCGCTGGCCTCATCAAACCGCATCGCCAAGATCGCCTTCACGGGCGAAACCACCACGGGCCGCCTGATCAGCCAGTACGCTTCGCAGAACCTGATCCCTGTGACGCTGGAACTGGGTGGCAAATCACCGAACATTTTCTTCAAGGATGTCTGCGAGGAAGATGATGACTTCTTCGACAAGGCCATCGAAGGCTTCGTGATGTTTGCCTTGAACCAGGGCGAAGTCTGCACTTGCCCGAGCCGCGCGCTCATTCATGAAAAGATCTACGACAAGTTTATGGACCGCGCCTTGAAACGCGTCGCCGCCATCAAGCAGGGCAGCCCGCTTGATAGTGCTACCATGCTAGGCGCGCAGGCCTCGAGCGAACAGCTTGAGAAAATCTTGTCCTATATCGATATCGGCAAGAAGGAAGGTGCCAAGATTCTGGCCGGTGGTGAACGCAACATTCTCCCGGGTGAACTGTCGGAAGGTTATTACATGAAGCCCACTGTCTTCCAGGGCAACAACAAGATGCGTGTATTCCAGGAAGAAATCTTCGGTCCGGTGGTTTCAGTGACTACCTTCAAGGACGAGGATGAAGCCCTCTCCATCGCCAATGACACGCTCTATGGTTTGGGTGCCGGCGTATGGAGCCGCCATGCCAACACCTGCTACCGCTTCGGCCGCGCCATTCAGGCTGGCCGCGTGTGGACCAATTGCTACCATGCCTATCCCGCCCATGCGGCCTTCGGTGGCTACAAGCAGTCGGGCATTGGCCGTGAAAACCACAAGATGATGCTGGATCACTACCAGCAGACCAAGAACATGCTGGTCAGCTACAGCCCAAAGAAACTCGGTTTCTTCTAAGACTGGGGCGGTACAGGCCGCGCCACCCCCCGGCGCGGCCTGATTATTTCTTCGGGAGAAGATCATGGCGGAAATATTGAACAAGGTGACGGCCACCCCCGCGGCGCTGGATCTGCTGGCGGAGATCGTCAAGGATCACGGCCCGGTCCTCTTCCATCAATCCGGCGGCTGTTGCGATGGGTCTTCACCCATGTGTTACCCGGTGGGCGAGTTCATCATCGGCGACTACGATGTGAAGCTGGGAGAAATCGGTGGCATGCCCTTCTATATCAGCGCCACGCAATTCGATGCCTGGAAGCATACGGATTTGCTGATTGACGTGATCCCCGGCCGCGGCGGCATGTTCTCCCTCGACAACGGCCGCGAGAAGCGCTTTCTGACGCGCTCCGAAATCTGCATCCTGCCCTAGTGGTTAATTGATCCTTGCACGGATGATTCAAATTCGCGCAGTGGCGCGTATTAGCTAAAAATTTATCCAACAAAACAGCCAATTATTAAGACAGGAATTTGAATCAACTTTCTCGCGCGCACCTCCTGTGAGACTCTGCATCTGTGGCAAAGGGCTTGCATAAGTCCTGACAGGAAGATGCAAACGATGCGAAAAGAGACAATTGCAATTCACGCAGGCTACGAGCCGGACGAGGCCGTGAAGTCCGTTGCCGTGCCGATCTATCAGACGGCGGCCTATGCGTTTGACAGTGCCGATCATGCTGCCGCTTTGTTCAATCTGGAAGCTGAAGGCTATCGCTACAGCCGCATTTCCAATCCCACCGTTGCCGTTCTCGAACGCCGCGTGAATGATCTTGAAGGTGGTGTAGGCGCCATGGCCACCGCCAGTGGCCAAGCCGCACTTCATATGGCTCTTATCAATCTCGCTGATCAGGGCGGCAATATCGTCACCGTGCCGCAGCTTTACGGCACCACCCACACTTTGATTTCCCACATCCTGGAACGCCAGGGTGTGGAAGCGCGCTTTGCCGCGTCCGACAAGCCAGCCGACGTGGCCAAGATGATCGATGAGAACACCCGCGCGGTGTTCTGTGAATCAATCGGCAACCCTGCTGGCAATGTCTGTGATATCGAAGGCCTGGCCAAAGTGGCGCATGCCCATGGCGTGCCCTTCGTCGTCGACAACACCGTGGCTACGCCGTTGTTGTTGCGCCCTTTCGAATATGGCGCAGACATCGTCGTTCACTCGCTTACCAAATTCCTTGGCGGCCACGGCACCACTTTGGGCGGCGCGGTCGTTGACGGCGGCACTTTCGATTGGAAGGCCAATGGCAAACGCTTCCCTGCGTTCGTCACGCCCGACAAAAGCTATCACGGCATGATTTATGCCGAGCGTTTCGGTAAATCCGCTTACATTGAACGCGCCCGCAGCGTCTATCAGCGCACCATGGGTGCAGTGCTTTCGCCCTTCAACGCCTTCCTGCTGCTGCAGGGCATCGAAACCGTGGCTCTGCGTATGGAGCGCCACACCGAGAATGGCCGCAAAGTAGCTGAATTCCTGCGCGCCGACAGCCGCGTCGATTGGGTGAATTATGCCGGCTTTGCCGACAGCGCCTACAAGCCGCTGGTCGATAAGTATCTGGCCGGCCGCGCTTCGTCGCTGTTCACCTTCGGCATCAAGGGCGGCATGGATGCCGGCAAGCGCTTCTATGACGCGCTTAATCTCGTTACGCGTCTCGTCAATATTGGCGACGCCAAGTCGCTCGCCTGCCACCCGGCTTCTACCACCCACCGCCAGATGAGTCCGGAAGATCAGCTCAAGGCCGGCGTGAAACCCGAAACGATCCGTCTTTCAATCGGCATTGAACATATCGACGACATCATCGCCGATCTCGATCAGGCGCTGGGTGCCGCGACCGGCAAATCCACTTTTGCCAAGGCAGCGGAGTAAGAGGGCGTGCCCATGTCCCGGATGATTTACAGTGGCAGCAAATCTTTCCAGGCCCCGCGCCTGGAATCGAGGCCCTGGCCGCAAGGGCATGGTGGCCCGGTGCTCGAAATCGGCCTCGTCAACAACATGCCGGATTCTGCGCTGCTGGCCACCGAACGCCAGTTCGTCAATCTGGTGCAGAATGCAGCTGCGGGCCGTTCCGTGCGCATTAAATATTTCTCGCTCCCCTCTGTACCGCGCTCAACACTCACCCAAGACAGGATGCGCGGCCAATATCGTGGCCTCGCCGAGCTGGAAAATTCCACGCTTGATGCCCTGATCGTCACTGGAACTGAGCCCAAGGCGCCGAAGCTGCGCGATGAACCCTATTGGAACGAGTTCAAGACGCTGGTTGATTGGGCCGCTGAAAACACCAAGTCCACCGTCTGGTCCTGCCTTGCCGCCCATGGTGCAGTCCTCCACATGGACGCCATCCAGCGCCGCCCGCTGAAGGAAAAATGTTCAGGCGTTTATGAAGGCGAAGTTCTCGCCAAGGACCCGTTGTTGCAGGGCTTCAGTGCGCCTTTGCAGATTTGCCATTCGCGCTGGAACACGCTGGATGCCGGTGAGCTGTCGCGCGCTGGATACCGCGTGCTCAGCCAATCGATCTTTGCGGGCGTTGATACCTTCACCAAGAATGTCGGCAGCCAGTTCATTTTCTATCACGGCCATCCGGAATATGATGAAGCCTCGCTGCTCAAGGAATACCGCCGTGACGTGACGCGTTTCCTGAACCAAGAACGTGAAAACTATCCGGGCCTGCCGCATGGCTATTTCGATGCTGCTTTGGAAGCGGGCCTTCGCGATTTCCGCAGTAAGGCGGAAAGTCGTGACGTGAATGCCACGCTGGAAAATTTCCCCGAGCTCGCCCCGCGGGCCGGTCTGGCCCAGGACATCGGCTCGACGGCTGATCAGCTCTACCGCAATTGGATCAACGGCCTGTTCGAAAGCGTTTCAGGCGAAACCGGGATGACCGCAAAAGCATGACCGCCCGCGCCCGCATTGATTCTCCACCGCCCGTCAGTGAAGCTACGGGTGCGGAATTCCGTGAAGCCATGCGCCAGCTCGCTGGTGGCGTGAGTGTGGTGACCACCGGCCGTGGCCGCCTGCGCACAGGTCTTACGGCCACCTCGGTAACATCACTGTCCGCTGAGCCGCCGTCACTGTTGGTCTGCATCAACAAATCATCATCAGCTCTGCTCACCCTGCGCGAAACCAAGACCTTCGCGGTGAACATTCTGTCGGCGGGCCAGCAGGATATTGCGGATCGCTTCGCCGGCCGCTCCGGCGTCTTCGGTGCCGCGCGCTACGCCGGTGCTGATTGGGACAGCCTTGCGACCGGAACGCCGGTGCTTGAAGGCGCGCTCGCCAATCTCGATTGCCGCGTTGAAAACATTTCCGAATGGAACAGCCACGCCATCGTCATCGGCCGCGTGGTGGCCATCAAAACGCCGGGTGGGAATAGCCCGCTGGTCTATTGGCGCGGGAATTACGCGGGGATCTGATCCCACAACTCATATCTCCGCCCTCTATCGTCATCCCCGCGAAGGCGGGGATCTGTGTTTTAGTGGCCGGGTAAACAGAGATTCCCGCCTGCGCGGGAATGACGAGCAACGTCAGTTCGCGCTCATAGCCATCGCACCAGCGGGGCGCGTTGCAGTACCACCAGCCTTGCGCTTCAGCTTGTTCATCACGCGGATGGCAAAGCCGATCGGGCCAGGAACTGTGCGGCGGAAAAATGCGAGTTTGCGGATCTGCTGTTCAATGTGCCAGTTCGCCACGGCACCTTTCTTGAAATACAGAACATCGCCCGGACCAAGGCGCTTCGGCGCCATGCCGTCAGCTGAAATCACCACCGAGCCTTCGAGGAAATAGATCGTCTCGTCACTGTCATAGTGCCATTCAAACTTGCCCGGTGTGCACTGCCAGACGATGGTGGTGGCGGTGCCGTCGGCGCTGGTGGCCAGAACGGCATTGCTGGCCATCGGGTCGCCCTCATGGATCCAAGCCGGCTCAATCGGAGAGGGAGAAAGCGCCACGTCAGTCTTGGCGGTGATGATGAGCGGATGGGTCATGGTCACTTTCCGTTGAAAATTTTGGCTATCTGTCAGCCATTAATCAGGATTTTGCTTAAAAAACGGTAAGCTTGTCCAGTGCAACTTGCCGGATTGGTAAAGGGATTTTTAATCGCGTAAGCCCATGTTGCGCCTGAATTCAATTTCGGGAGTTGCCATGTCCAGGCTCTGGTCCTTGCTTACCGGTTCAGCCGGCCTGTTCGTCATGCGCCTCGGAGGCGCAGGATTGGGGTTTATCACCCAGATCCTTTTGGCCCACATGCTGGGCAGCGAAGAGCTTGGCCTGTTTTATTCAGCCACATCGCTCGCAGCTGTGGCGGGCTTCGTCACCTCGCAAGGCTATTCCCAGATTGCCTATCGCTTTTCGGCCCGCTACCGCGACGATCATCACGAGCATCTGTTCCGCGCCTTTGTCTCGCGTGCCACTTATGATGGGTTGATCTGTTCGACGGTTGCCGCAGCCATCGTCGTTGCCATCAGCTTCCTCTATCCCGGCCTCGACCAGATGACCCGCCTGATCTACGCCATGGCCGGCGCCACCATCATTCCGGCTGCGGTTCTGGTGCTTTACACCAATCTGTCAGGCGCGATGCGCAAGTTCGGCTGGTGCTATGTGCCGGATGGTCTGGCAAGGCCGCTGGCATTGCTGGTTTTCGTGGTGGGCCTGCGTCTCGCCCTCGGTGCGATCAGCGCCGTCACGGTCATGTTCATTTTCTCGGCGATTGTGATTGTCACGGCTATTGCCGTGGTGATGGCTTTGCGCCCGTATTTGCCGAAGTTTGAATGGCCGCAGCATTCCGGCCGCAGGCTGGCCCGCCGCTGGCGCGCTGAAGCTTTGCCTCTGGTGATGCTGTCGCTTTACACCAACACCTTTGCCGATGTGAGCATCCTCTTCGCCTGGCCTTTTCTCAGCGCATCCAACCTCGCTGTCTTCGGCGTGTGCCTGAAGCTTTCGCTGCTGATCGGCTATTTCGTACAGACGGCGCAGCAGATGGTCATTCCTGATATCGCCGATGCGCGTGAACGCCGCGATATTCCCGCCATGCGCCGCGCCGCCAAACGGTCTGTTGTCCTGCCGGTGCTGGCCACCAGCAGTGCGGCCATCATCTGTGCCATTCTGGGACGCGAGATCCTGAGCTTCTTCGGCGCTGAATTTGCCGGCGCCACGTCCGTGCTGGTCATCATGGTGGCAAGCCAGGTGGTGCGCGCACTCGCAGGCCCCAGCGCCCATGTGCTCACGCTGTCAGGCGCGCAAAAAATCAATGCCATGCTCTGTGTGGGCGCGCTCATTGTGCTGGCCGCTGCCAATGCCGTACTAGGTCCGCGCCTCGGGCCTGAAGGTGCGGCCTGGGCTGTCTTTATCAGCTATACGGGTTGGATTGCGGCCACTGCGGTGGCGATTACCAGGCTGGGTGAAATGCGCACCGATTTGATTGCGCTGGTGCTCACCCACAAATTCCGCAAATCATCGCATCCGATGCCGGCGGAATAATCCGGCATCGTCATTCTACGAGGGAAGTTTAGGCGACGGCTGCCAGCTTCTGCTTGCTGCTGAGAGCCGAGATCATTTTTTCCACGCTGGCCACCGAGTGGAAATGTTCTGGCGTCAGGAATTCAGCCGGGATCATCATGTTGAACTTGGCTTCAACGCCCAGCATCAAATTCATCATGTCCATCGAGGTGAGGCCAAGCTCAGCCAGGCCGCGTTCCGGTGTCACTTCTACCTTGCAGCCCGAAGACGCCAGAATGGACTTCACCAGAGTTTCGATTTCAGCACGCACGTTCATTCGCATCTTTCCTGTTTTGTCAGACTGGGACAGTTCGGATGACGTCTCGCAAGACCCGTGCCGGAATTTTTGAAATTGAACCATGCGCCAAGTCTTAGCCGGGTTTGGGAAACAAAGTCTTAGCGGCAGCAACCTATAATTGTTTGAATAGATATGAAATTATCAAAGTTGCGTGCCGCTCTCCGATCTTAACGATTGATTAACTTCAGATTCTCTCAGCCTTTGAAAGGCTTGGTGCATTAGCCTTTTCGTAAGCGCGGAGCACGATCTTGGCACACGGAGTGCAAAGAACAGAAAACAACGGCCAGAGGACCATGGCCAGATGTTTCAAAACGGAGTGCAGCAGATGAACGTCATCAATGTGAATGAGGCCAGCAAGCGCAAACATGTGCCGCTTGAAACGGGAATTCCCGCTTCCCTGAAATTGAGCGATCTCACCGCCCGCGTCGCTGAAGTGGCAGCCATTGCCGCCGCGCATGCTGGTGCTGTCGACCGCGACGCGCGCTTCCCCATTGAAGCCATCACCGCCGCCAAGAAGAACCGCTTGCTGGGCGTGCTCGTTCCCACCGAATTTGGCGGCGATGGCGCTGAGATCCATGATGTCATGGATATGTGCTTCGCTTTGGGCCGTGCTTGCTCTGCCACTGCGATGATCATCGCCATGCATCATGTCAAAGTGGCCTGCATCACTCGCCATGGCCGCGGAACGGCCTGGATGGAAAACATGATGCGCGCGATCGCTGATGATCAGCTGCTCATGGGCTCCTCCACCACGGAAGGTAATAATGGCGGCAATGTCCGTTCATCCGCCGCTGCTGCCGAAGTGGCAGATGGCAAGTTCTCGCTGCTGCGCGATGCCTCGGTCATTTCCTATGGTGCCGAATGCGATGGCATCGTGACCACCGCGCGCCGCGCCATTGATGCCGCCAGTTCCGACCAGGTGCTCGTTGTGCTGCGCAAGGCTGACTATGATCTCGAAATCACTCAGGGCTGGGAAGTGATGGGCATGCGCGGCACGCGCTCCACCGGCTTCAAGCTCAAGGCCGAAGGCCTTGCCGAACAGGTGCTGGTCGAAAGCTACGACAAGATCCACAAGGAATCGATGGTGCCTTACGCCCATCTCGTGTGGGGCTCGGCCTGGACCGGCATTTCCGCTTCCGCTGTGGACAAGGCGCAAGCTTTCCTGCGCAAGGTCGCCCGTTCCGCCAATGGCGTGATGCCTCCGGGTGCTGTTCATTTCGGCAAGGCCAAGGCCACGTTGAATCGCGCCCGCGCATTGCTCACCTCGATGGGTGATTATTTCCACCGCATCAAGGACGACAAATCAGCCCTTGCTTCGCTTGAATTCCAAGCGGCCATTTCTTCGCTCAAGATCGAAGTATCCGATCTCGCGGTGGAAACCGTGCTCGCAACCCTGCGCGCCAATGGCCTGTCGGGTTACCGCAATGACGGTGAGTTCAGCGTCAGCCGCGAACTGCGCGACGTGCTGTCTTCGCCGCTGATGATCCACAATGACCGTATCGCCGCCAACATGGCCACCGCGAACTTGATGGCCGCCGTTCCAACCTCGCTCCGCGCTTAAAGAAAGAGACCCGTCAGATGAACATGATTTCGATGAAAGAGTTCAAGCCCAAGGAAACCGTCAAGTCGGCCGATCCGCTGGATCCGCTGCGTGACGTGCTGTTCCATGAAACCGGCGTTGATGGCGTCTATGTCCGCACGGGTCTTTATGAAGGCCTGGTCGAACAGATGGCCGCGATGATCACGAGGCACCGCGAAGCCGGTTGCGAGATCATGCGCTTTCCGCCCGTATCCAGCCGCGCGATGATTGAAAAATCCGGCTATCTGAAAAGTTTTCCCAATTTGCTCGGCTGCGTCTGCGGCCTGCATGGCTCGGAAGCTGAAGTGCTCGATGCTGTGAACCAGTGGGACAAGGGCAATGGCTCCTGGTCCGACAAGACCACAGCGTCTGACCTCGTACTGGCTCCTGCCGCCTGCTATCCGGTCTATCCGATTGCCGCCAAGCGCGGACCCCTGCCCAAGGGCGGCGTGACCTTTGACGTTCTGGCCGATTGCTTCCGCGCCGAGCCGTCGAAGCATCTCGACCGGTTCCAGTCGTTCCGCATGCGTGAATATGTCTGCGTCGGCACTGCCGATGACGTGGCCGCTTTCCGCGACCGCTGGATGGAAAAGGCCCAAGGCATTGCGACCACGATGGGCCTGAAGTTCCGCGTGGATACGGCGTCTGATCCGTTCTTCGGCCGCGTTGGCGCCATCAAGGCGGTGAGCCAGGTGCAGCAGGCGTTGAAGTTCGAACTTCTGGTGCCGCTGCGTTCGGACGAAAGTCCGACCGCCTGCATGAGCTTCAACTATCACCGTGACCATTTCGGCACGACCTGGGACATCAAGGACGTGAACGGCGAACCGGCTCACACCGGCTGCGTCGCCTTCGGCATGGACCGTCTGGCAGTTGCCATGTTCCACACCCACGGCACCGATACTGCCAAATGGCCGAAGAAAGTCCGCGAATTCCTGGCGATGTAATTTCGCTAGAGATTAAATGCAACAGGCCCGGAGCAATCCGGGCCTTTTTATTTTGATCTCGCAGATGAGGACTCTTAAGCCGTATTCCCGGCGTCCACCGTCATCACCGTGCCGGTAATATTCCGCCCGCCATCGCCCATCAGGAATTCCACCATGCGAGCAATATCGTCAGTCTCCGCCAACCGCCGCAACGCCGAGCGCCCAGCAATCTTGGTCATGGCGGCTTCGTCCATGCCCTTGGTCAGCTCCGTCGCGATGAATCCCGGCGCCACGACATTCACCGTGATGCCCATCTTTCCCACTTCGCGTGCCAGCGAGCGGGTGAAGCCCTCCAGTGCGGCCTTGGTTGCTCCGTACACTGACAAAGCATTGTAACCCGTCGATCCGATGATCGAGCCCATATTGATGATGCGGCCTGCACCGTCAGACAGCATGTGCCGCACCAGATATTTGGTCAGCACGATCGGCGCTTCGACATTCACCCGCAGCAATTCCGAAATCTGGCTTTCATACATCGTCGCCAGAACGCCTTCGGTGCCAATGCCCGCATTGTTGACGAGCCCATAAACCGGGCCCAGCTCCTTGCGCAAATCGCGCAGGAAATTCGGAAAGGTCTCAATCGCCTTCACATCCAGCGCCCTGAAATGAATGGGGCCGGCCTTGTTCGCTTCCGCTTCCTTGATCGCCGCCGTCAGCACTTCGCTTTCCGAGCGCGCCACCGCAATCACCTGATAGCCGGCGTTCGAAAGCCGCTTCACGATGGCCAGGCCAATGCCGCGGCTTCCGCCGGTGACGAGAACATTACGCAAGATGGCGCACCAATTTTCCGTTTGCTGAAACTTCAATCACCGGCACCAGCGAAATCAGCGCCGGCACCTTGTGCGCCGGCAGCTTGGCCCGCGCCGATGCCATGATGTCATTCTTGATATCGGGGATGTTCTCATAGCCATCGCTAAGCACCACGTCGGCCACAACAATCGCACCGGTGAACGGGCTCTTGCGTGACTTGACGCGCGACATGCGCACGGCCGGATGCATGTTGAGCGCGGCTTCAACTTCTTCGGGGTGAACCTTCAATCCGCCCACATTGATGATGCCGCCCTTGCGGCCCACGAAATAATAGCGTTGGCCACGCAGCTCCACCATGTCGCCGGTATCGACAAAACCTTCCGCGTCGAGAAGCACAGGGGCCGCTTCGCCCACATAGGTCAGCGCTGCACGCTGCGAGCGGATGAACAGCGTGCCATCCACCACTTTCATTTCCACATGGCCGGGCTTGCCGACTAACGAAGCCGGAAAACCTTCCAGCCCGTCATCTACCGCAAAGCCCACGCCTGCCTCTGTAGAGGCATAGGCATGCCCGATGGCAGCGTTGGGAATCGTTTTGCGCAAACTGTCGAGCACAGCCTGATCAGCAATCTCGCCAGACAAGCGCACATAATTGGGTTTGAACGCAGCCAGTGCGTCGCTCATCAGCGCCTTGCGCCAATGCGAAGGTGTGCCGGAAATATGGGTAACACCGGCGGCGCTCAGGCGCGCCAGATGATCCACCAGAGTCTCATGCGGTTCAGACAAAACCAAGCTGCCGCCGCCCACCAGAGCGCGCAGCAAAATCTGCAAACCGCCATAGCGCCGAATGTCATAGAATGTGGCCCAGACGGGATTGGCAGCCGTGCTGCCAGCAATCGCACCCGTCAGTCCATCCAGCGTATGCGCCACGATCTTCGGGCGCCCGGTGGTGCCTGATGTCAGCATCAGCCATTTTGTATCTTGCGAAGCCATCGGCGGATTCTGGTGGGTGCCCGCAGGCAGCGGCCAGAACGGCTGCGCCACAACGCCAACCCCAAGCTCGCTCCACGGCAAAAGATCATCGGCAATGACGGCATCAATTTCGGCATCGGCCAGAATGGGCGCACGATGTTCCGCCAGCAGATCAGGCGGTGCGAGCAGAATGCGCGCCGCTGTGCCATCCAGCGCGATCAACGCGAGTGCCGCATCCAATTGGTGCGTCACCGCGATCATCACATTGCGGCCAGCAAAGCGCGTGAGTTCGCAGCCCGCAAGCGCCCCTTGCGCGGCTTCGGCCAGTGTTACTCTGCGGTGGCCATCAGCCAGCCAGCGTGTTTCAAGTCCATCGCCCAGTCTCTGGGCGAGCGGCTTGCGATCAGGCCGCAACGGCATGCTCGTAAGACTTGACGAAATCGCCAAGCGTCACCGGGAAATAGGCATCATCAGAAGCGGTGAACGGATCAATGCCCAGCTTGTCTTCCAGCCGTGCCACGAGAATGGCAAAGCACAAAGAATCGAGGCCGGAATCGAGCAGCACCAGATCGTCCGAAAGCGGCGCCAGCGTCTTGTGCTGGTCCTTGGCGATGTCGGCGATCAGCTGATAAACTGTTAACTTTGTTGACATTTGTTGGAACCCTGTTGGTGGATTGGTCACCTCGGGAACCTATCGTTTAATCCTAAACACGAGGTAAGTTTTGATGAGCGTTGCGGCGGCACCCGAGAGAAAAGTGCGGTGTCGGTTAATAGCCGAAGGTGATCTGGAAGCGGTGGCCGACCTGCTGGCCCGCGGCTTCGAGAAGCGCCCGCGCAGCTATTTCCTGAACGGCCTGTTGCGCCTCGCCGCGCGCGCGGTGCCTGAAGGCCTGCCGCGCTTTGGCTATATGCTGGAAGCCGAGGGTCGCGCCGTGGGTGCCGTGCTTCTGGCCTTCTATCAGCGGCCGGGCCTTGATGAGCCCCGCTGCAACATTGCCTCTTGGTATGTGGAGCCCGCGCACCGCATGCACGCCGCCATGCTGTCTTCCATGGCGCTGAAGCAGAAGCAGGTGACCTATCTCAACGTCACTCCCGCCGCCAACACCTGGCCGATCCTCGAAGCGCAGGGTTACAAATGCTATTGCAAGGGCTTGATGCTGGCCTTCCCGGCGTTGTCGGGTTCTGCTGGCGTCAGCATTGAGCGCGTCACGCCAAATACTAAAGCCGTAGCGGGCCTGCCCGATCACGAAGTGCAGATGCTGAAAGAGCAACTCGCTTATGGCTGCGTCAGCCTCATCGCCCGCAAAGGCGGCGCGGCAATGCCTTTCGTCTTCCTGCCGTTCCGCATGCGCTCAGGCCGCGTGCCTCTGCCGCTGATGCAGCTGGTCTATTGCCGCAACGTTGATGAATTCGTGGCCTGCGCCGGCCCCTTGGGCCGTGCCTTGCTCAAGCACGGCAAAATTGGCGTGTTGGTCGATGCCGATGGAAAAATTCCCGGCCTGATGGGTGCCTTCACCGAAAAACGCGGCAAGAAATTCTACAAAGGCCCCGGCCACCCGCAGCATGGCGATTTGCTGGATACCGAGTTCACGCTGTTCGGGCCCTAAATCAGCCCTTGTGCGCGAACTTCCAGTAAAGCTCCCGCGCCTTGGTATAAACGGGCCCGGGCTGCAGCTCGCGCTCATCGATCCGCGTGATCGGTGAAACCTTGGCGAAGTTGCCGCAGGTGAACAGCTCGTCGGCATCCTGAAACGCCTTGTAGCGCAGCATGTCTTCCTTCACTTCATAACCCGCATCGCGCAGCAGCCCGATCATCCGTGAACACGTAATGCCAGCGAGAAATGTGCCATTGGCCGCAGGTGTATAAACCACGCCATCCTTCACCATGAACACATTGGAATTCGCCGTCTCCGCCACATTCCCCAACATGTCGCGCAGCAGGCAATTGCTGAAGCCGCGTTGCTCCGCTTCGATAATGGCGCGTGCGTTATTGGGGTAGAGGCACCCCGCCTTGGCATCGACCGGTGCGTTCTCCGCGGTGGGCCGCCGGAAGGGCGACAGCGTGACGGATGCGCCGGTCGGCTTGGTCATCGGGGCTTCATGGATGCACAACGCCCAATTGGTGCTTTCCGGATCATAGCGCACGCCACCACCCGCCATGCCGGCCTCGGCCCAATACATCGGGCGGATATAGAGCTCAGGCTTCGTGCCAAATTTCGCAATGCCATCTGCCGCCAGATCCATCCACTGCTGATGCGGCACCTTGGCCTTGAGCTGGAAGTTCTCGGCCGAACGGTTCACCCGCGCCAGATGCAGGTCAAGATCGGGTG